>JAAOMR010000253.1 GCA_018853935.1 Acidithiobacillus ferrivorans | reverse complement strand
GGCCAGCGCATGAAGGCATCACCATCCCGAGTGATGCATGGACACGGAAAGCCGCCCACACGGGTGGAAGGACGAGGTGGATATGATCGGTCTGGCCCTACTCCATCAATGCGCATCACAGGTGTCGCCGGTAACGATGGCGGCGATCGTGCAAACCGAAAGTGGTGGCTGGCCATGGACCATCTACGTGAATGGACTGCCAGACGGCTCCATGCGTTTCTCCACGAAACAGGCGGCCATTGCCGCCGCAACCCGCTACATTCGCATGGGCTATAAGGTGGACATGGGGATTGCCCAAGTGGACTCAGAAAACCTTTCCTGGCTAGGCCTGAGTGTGCAGCAAGTATTCAGTCCATGCACCAATCTTCAGGCCGCGCAGAAAATATTGGTTGGCGCATACCGGCAGGCGGGCGGGAATGGCACACAGAGCCTGGACGGAGCGTTCCAGGCGTATAATTCGGGCAACACACGGGGCGACGGGCACTATGCCAAGGTCGTATACCACCAAGCAGGTGTTGAAATTCCCGCCATTCCAGGTGGAAAATTGGCGCCGTGGGTGTCGCGTCCGATTGGTGGTGGTGGGGTAGAAGGAAAAGAGGGAGTTGTGGGTGCCAGCGCGGCAATACCTGTCCGCCCTATCATTATGATGCCGCCAAAATCCTGGCAGCCGCTGACCAAGGGTGAAGACTTTGCTGTAACTACATGGAAGAATGGGAAATCTTCTCTGGCGAAATCGCCGCAAATGCAGTCACCCGCGACCGAGATATGGACTCCTGCTGGTGGTGAGTAAGGGGCGCTGGAACGAAATTACGGTGAGTAAAAGGCCACGGAACACGGCATCGGGTAGCACCCGACCATTGAGACTGCGCTTCAAAAAAAGCGGTAACATCCCGGTCCAGGGTCAAGGTGACTTGCACCTTGTCGTCCACCACATCGGTTTCAGGTGCTTCGGGAATGCCAGACAATCCCGGCAACGGCCCACGTCGTTTCACGGTCAATCGCTCCAGATCATATTCCTTGCTCGTACTGATTTTCCTCTGATGTCGCAGCCCTTCGGACGGAGATAAATCCGTATCATATCTTTACGTAGCTCCATATTGCCGGTCAGTGACAGCGTATAGCTTACCAAAAGCAACCTGCCCTGATTGGAGCGCCCGATCAACAGTTCGCTGGACTCATCTTCGCTATGGTCCGGGTCACAGAATGCCATCTGACATGGTGTAAACTGACAAATAACATAATAAAAAACAATATAGTAAGCATATTATTTAATGTTAACTATGTTTTACAGGAAAATCAATATTTCATCATGGACCATTATAGCGTAATTTTCCTAACGGTTTTCCCTGACACCGGCCGGGGGCTGGCAAAAAAGTCTCATCCCGGCTTCGCGCGGATTCTCTGCCTCCGGGTGAGCGTTCGCAATTGCAAGTTTGTACGTTTACAGTTATTTCCGTCCCATGATCGCCGGAATGCGCATCAACTTGGAAAGTGAAATATTGATCAAGAAGCGGACGTTCGGTTATGGCACCACGAACTAACGAAGTTCTGTCACAGCCCCGGTCATAGCCAAAGTGGATTGTGACGGTCAGCTATAGGATATGAATCTGTCGCTTAATCAGACGAAAATTCGTGAGGCTGAATGATTGTTGATAACCCTTTTGAGTCATTCGAGGCAGATTAGGTTGCCTCGAAGCGGTCATTCATGAAGACTTGAGACGATTTCATTTCCTGCATGCGTCAACGTGTAACGGTCGGATACCATTTTGGCTCAAATGGATCGCAGTCGTTACTCTTTCTTCGGAGTCGTAGAGGAACGGCGCGCACCCAAAAGCAGGGTTCCCATGCTCACAGATAGCGATGGAACCAGTCGCTCATCTGGGGAGCGATTTCAGCGCGGAGAGGTCCGTAAAGATCGAAATGTCCACCATCCACCATGACAAGCTTCTTTGGCACTTTTATCGACTCAAATGCAGAAATAGCGTCCTCAGTTGGTGTAAATGTATCGTTATTGCCCAGAACCATTAACACTGGCGCGGACCGAATGCTCTTAACGGAATCCCCGGGCTCATAGCCTTCGTAATATTCAAGAGACTTTAATGTAGTTTCATTCCTCCAGTTTTCAAGTCTCCAGCGGACCATCGTCAGGAACCACTTTTCGGCATCATTGCCAACGATTTTGTCGGCGTCAATAGCAGGGCCTTCGGATGTCAAGTCAAGACCAGGAATAAAGGGAACCATCGAAGGGGCATGCCCGTTCATTCGATTAACTCTATCCTCTTGAAGTCGCCTATAAAGTTCGTTTAGCTTATCTCCCGGAAATCGTAATTTTATATTTCGGCTACCGCTAATCGTTGGACACTGGGAGACAATGCATTTTACGCGTGGATCAAGTACCCCCAGAAGAAGGGCATGAGCCCCCGAATAACTTGTGCCCCAAACTCCTATTCTATTTTTGTCAACGCTTGGCACTGTTTCGAGGTAAGAGATGGCGTTTCTGTAACCTTCAATTTGTTCGTATGGATTAATCTCTTGGCGCGGATGGCCTTCGCTTTTTCCGAAGTTTCTGTGGTCAAATACAATGACTGCAAATCCCTGGCGTACAAATAATTCGGCGTATTCTGGTAAAAATAGCTCTTTCACGGCTGCCCAACCATGGGCCATGACAACACCCGGAAATGGCCCCTTTCCGCTAGGCGAGAAGAGCCATCCTTTGATCAATACTCCATTGGACAAGAAGCTAATATTTTCTCTTTTAATCACAACTTTTCCTCTCATATTTTATTCAGGGGTGGCGTGGCCTTTTGTTGTCAAACCTTGGGGTCGGTATGCGACGGAAATTAAGTTTATTGTCTTTCCCTGTGTCAAATTTCGTGAATGAAATATGCCGAGATCCAGCCTCGGCCGCACTCCGTAACTTGCTATTGATTCGCCGGACGGATTTAATAAGCCACCGATGACTGCGTGGCCCAGATATGAGCGCCGATCAATGCACGCCATGGAGAGAACTGCGCCAGCCAGGTACTGGCTTCTTCTTCGCAGATTTTTTCTGGCGAGTTAAGTAGCGTTTGGAGGCCACGTCGTACCGCAGCATCGCCATGCAGCGAGCCATCCAGCCAACCATAGCCGCGCAGCAGTGCGTAATTGACGGTCCACGGTCCGATGCCGCGGACTGCTTCAAGCTGAGTTCGAATGGCGTCGACCGGAAGCGTTTCTGCCCAGACATCCAAGGGAAGCTTGTCGTCAGCAACGAGAGCCGAAAGCTTTAGCAATGTTTTAGACTTAGTCGTCGAGAATCCTGCTTGTCGCAACGTCTCTTCTTCCAATTCTAGAATCTGGCGGGCTTCCGGGTAACAAAGTAGGCCGCCAGAGTGGCAAATATTCGCCGCTTTGATCAATTTACGACGTAAGGATATGGCGGCACTCACGCTGATTTGCTGGCCAGTAATTGCCCAGGTCAGGGCCTCGAAAGGCGTCGCAGTGACTGGTACTCGCAAACCTGGCTGTCGTTCGATCAAAGGGCCCAGTTGCGAATGATTATGATACCGTTCCTCGAACGCCTCAATCCCTTGGGCTAGGCCAAGCATGCGCCAGACCATGCGCTCGAAATCGCGTTGACGATCTCCGACGACATGATTATCGATGTCCAAAGCGGCCATGGCATGCCTTCGATGAAAACGAATGGAGAGGCAGGCTGGGGCACCGCACCAAATCATACCCTTATGCAAGGATGCATCGCTGACTCGCTCCGCATTCTCTTGCGGGTCACGTCGATGAAAGGCAAGTATGTCGCCGGGGCGAAAGGTTGCAGGTAACGGAATGGAACAGGAAAGTTGCATGATGTATCTCTGATTTCCGGGACTATGCGAAGTATGTTCGCTACAAATCAATGTGGGCGCTCCGATTCTTGCTTTCGAATTCGCAACTCACTGTTTCGGTGTTACTGAAGGTGAAAGCCCATAGGAATAAGAGCATGACGGGAATGTGCCAAAAAATGCAGGAAGGTAGCAGAAGCGGAACTGGACAAACCGCGCGGAAGCACCGTTCCGTCGATGAGGCTCTCACGCGCCCCAGCCAATGCCGTGGCCAGCGAACAGCTCGTCCATCATCGTGCCGTCCTCAGGCTGCGTCGTGGAAGATGATACCCAGCGTGTGTCGCAGGCCAGAACGAATGCGTGAGACGCCGTGCCGGATATTGACGCGATGGGAACCACGCGTTCCGACCACCGGTCGATGCTGGACAGTAAAGATCAGGGCGTCTCCTTGGGCCATCGGTACGACTTCTGCCCGTGACTGCATGCGCGGCCGTTGTTCGGTCAGGACGAACTCGCCGCCACTAAAGTCCAGTCCCGGCTTGGCAAGCAAAATCACTACTTGCAACGGGAAAACATGTTCGCCGTAAAGATCTTGGTGCATGCAGTTGTAATCTTCTGCCACATATTGCACCAGCAAAGGGGTAGGACTCTCCTGCCTGGCCGCATGACAGCGCACTATGAATTCGTCGTGCCGCGCCGGGAAGCGAGTCAGCAGACGCATTTGCTCATGCCAGCGGTTGGCAATGGGGGCCAGATGGTGATAGAACGTTGCGCGCATATCCTCAATCAGATCGGGTAAGGGATAGCGGAAATATTTGTACTCACCGTGACCGAACCCGTGACGGTGGAGGTAAATGTGGCTGCGAAAGATGCTATCGTCCGGATAAAGTGCGGCGATGGCGTGGCAATCATCCGGCGCCACAAGATGCGGAATTACGGCGCAGCCACTGGTGTCAAGTTCGTGACTAACGCGCATCCAATCGAGAGTGCCAATACGTTTCGCCAAGTCGCGGCCGGTGGGCAGAACAAAATTTCGCTGTTTGGTTGGTGTATTCATGCCTTTGCTTCTCGTTCCAGCAAGGCCTGCTTGCGTTCCACACCCCACCGATAGCCGGACAAGTTTCCATCGTTGCGAACCACACGATGACAGGGAATGGCGACAGCGAGCGCATTGACCGCACAGGCTCCAGCCACTGCACGAACAGCTTTGGGAGCGCCAATACGTTGGGCGATTTCTGCGTAACTTGCCGTTGATCCGGCGGGAATTTCGCGCAGTGCCTGCCAGACTCGTTGCTGGAAGGCAGTCCCCCTGACATCGAGGGGAAGTTCGAGACCCAGTTTCGGCACCTCCACAAACCCGACCACCTTGGCGACCAGTTTTTCGAACTCGGTATCCCCGCCAATGAGATCCGCTTTCGGAAAACGATCTTGTAAATCGCGTACGAGAACATCGGGGTCGTCTCCCATAAGGATGGCGCAGACACCGCGTTCGCTGGTGGCAACCAGGATTGCCCCCAGAGAGCATTCACCTACGGCGAAACGGATTACGGCATCGGCCCCACCGGCCTGGAAACTCTTTGGCGTCATACCCAACAGTCGATTCGATTCCTCATAAAAGCGGCCGTTGGAGTTGTAACCAGCCTCGTAGATCGCTTCGGTGACACTTCCGCCTCGGATCAACTCAGCTCGAATTTTCTTGGCGCGATGAGCAGCCACATAGGCTTTGGGTGTCACGCCCGTGACTGTCTTGAAAATTCGGTGCAGATGGAAGGTGCTCATCTGTGCGGTCTGTGCCAACATCTCCAGGCTCGGCGGCGTCTCGGCAGATCCGATTTGCCGACAGAGGCTTGCCACCAATTCGGCATGTCGATCGCCGAGCGGTCGCTGGTCCGGCTTGCAGCGCTTACAGGGACGAAAACCAGCTCTCTCTGCTTCCGCTGCGGTCAGAAAGAAACTGACATTCTCAGGGCGAGGCGTGCGGGATCCGCACGACGGTCGGCAATACACTCCGGTCGTCTTGACTGAGTAGTAGAAATGCCCGTCTGCTTTTGGGTCGCGCGCCACAACCGAGACCCATTGAGGATCAGATAACACGGTGTCTGCGCGTTTTTCAGTCTGCTTTGACATGTTCTAGCCTTTCACAACAATTGTATGAGCAGTACTCTAGGCATCGAGCACAATCCAGACACTTCGGATCTTGCTTTCGAATTCTTGTGACGTCTTCGGCATGTAGATAAATGGCAGTAGTTTCAACCTACATCAACAAAGGCCGTTCTGGGGTATCCATTTAACCGGAGTTAGCGATTTGCCTCCAGGGGCGGTTCGACGAAGATCGTTCCAAACTGGGCGCCCGAGTTCGACAGTTAATCTCGCAACTCATTGATATCACTGATAGCGATTTCAAAATGCTCCACTACAACAGCGTCAGTTGCTGAGACGCGGCTGGTTTTTTTACCCGGAGGGCATGCAGAACCTCGCTTTGACATTCCTGGATGGAAGACACCCCGGATACGGG
>JAAOMR010000252.1 GCA_018853935.1 Acidithiobacillus ferrivorans | reverse complement strand
GTGGACTGGACCGATCCAAGGTGATGGCACTGATCCAGAACACCTGGATTCGGCAAGGCCATAATCTGCTGATTACTGGCGCCACCGGCACCGGCAAAACCTGGCTGGGCTGTGCCCTGGGTCATCAGGCCTGCCGTCAGGGATTGAGCGTGCGGTATCTGCGCTTGCCCCGCCTGTTTGAAGAACTCCGCATTCGTCATGGTGACGGCAGCTTCGGGCGTTATCTGAATACGCTCGCCAAGGTGGATTTGATTATCTTAGACGACTGGGGGCTTGCCCCCATGAACGGGGAAGACGTTCGAGATTTATTGGAGATCATTGATGACCGGGTGAACCAACGAGCCACGCTGATTACCAGCCAACTCCCGGTGAATCATTGGCACGAATATCTGGGCGAGCCCACCGTGGCCGATGCGGTACTGGACCGGCTGCTGCAAAGTGCCCACCGATTGGACTTGAAGGGAGACTCCCTGCGTCGTCATCGTGACGCTCACGAAATACCAAAAGTTGACCCATCGTGACCACCTGAGCATAAAATGGCGGTGACCAGAATGTACGCTTTTCGGGGGTGCCCACGATCAGCGGAATCACTGCCCACGATCGCCGGAATGCGCA
>JAAOMR010000251.1 GCA_018853935.1 Acidithiobacillus ferrivorans | reverse complement strand
GGGCACCGATTCCGGAAAATCCGCAAAAGTGCCCACGATCAATCGTAATGGCTGCCCACGATCAATCGGAATCACTGCCCACGATCAAACGGAATGGGTGCCCACGATGCCCCGGAATACGCACCAGTGTTTCGGGAGGAATAGGCGAAGCGGTATTCCGAGATGGCCTTTTCCAGCGGCATGTCCCCATGACCCGTAAACCGGCCAGAAAACGGATGCCGGTCCATGCAAAGTAGCTGGAATAGGCACACGGCCAGCCCGAAAGCATCGTGGTCAGTGGTACGAACGATGGTTTTCAGGGATTTTCCCTGCAATTCGGGAGGCGTGTATTCGGGAACGCCGACGACGCACAGATAGCATTGCGCACCGTCGCCAACCTGAAAGCTGTCGGCGTCGATCAGCGCAACGGTAGCGGTTGGGGATACGAGAATCCCACGCTGATTAATGTCGCCAACCACGCAGCCCGTGGCATGGACCTGTGCGAACACGCGGGCGATATTCAGCGCGACGCGCACAATGAAGGCATAATCGGCTTTGGGGAAATGCTTTTGCCGTGACGATGGAGTTTGAAGCTCGTGGATTTCCTTGTGATTTTCGACAAGGCGCATTACGAATCCGACAAAGGTTCCACGCCCGTCAACGGCAATCTGGTGGGGAAAGGCAACCAGAGGCGCATTGCCGGCAAGTCGTGTACTGACCATTGCGCGAATTTTCTTTTCGCGTTCTGCGACGATGCCGGGCAGATAGGTCTTCACCGCAAAACCCGGCATATTGCTGATGGCGAACACCTCTCCTTCGCCGCCTTTGCCGATGCGCTTTTCAATGTGCAGTTCGTGGCTACCTACGAACAGCTTGGCGGTCTTCATTTCAGTACCGCGACAATCAAGGTCTTGTCGTCGTCCGTCCGTTCATTGAGGCGGTCGCTGGCAAGGAAGGCGGCAAGGCTTCGGCTCAACGCGCAATCCCTGCCGGTGGCGGTCGAGGTGTCCAGCGGTTTTGCCATCGGTGTGAAAAATGCGGCTGACGCTGCACCGGTAACGCTGTCGATGACAAGGTTTTCGATACCGTCAGAAAAGGCCGCGATGGCATTGAACTGGTTTGGACACCTGCCGATGCGCAAGGTTGGCTGCGGGTCATCCGTAACGAAATAGGTAGTCGATGCGTATTCGCCGTGATGCGGTTTGCTAAGGACGCTCCAAAGGGCATTGTCCCTGTCGCGGACGACGATTGCGCCGTCGCCTATGTGCGCCGTGACGACGGCCTCCGGCGACGCCATGACCAGAACCAGCGTTGCGGCGAAATCTCTCGGGGTCAGTTCACGCTTCTTCGCGGCCAGTTGTATACGGTCACGGGCAATACCCAGCCATGTCCAGATCGTTTCGTCATTCGGCAGCTCCGCTGCGTCGCGCAACGCGCTTCGGGCTTGGCTGGCAAGAGTGCGGCATATGATGGATGCGCCCTGTCCGCCGAACTTGGCCGATCCCGCCCCGTCGGCAACCACGGCGAAAAGCACCCGCCGACCGTCGGTGCCGCTGGCAACAAAGCAATGCTTGGCGTCCTGAAGTCTGGTCCCTGTGCGAATGTGCGACAGACCGACCACGGACGCAGCCGCGTAACACCACTCCATAAAGGCTTATCCGGCGGTTGCCCAACCATCCGGCGCGATAGGGTTCTCAAGCGGAACCTGATCGCCCGGATTGGACCGGGATATTGCGCCCAGCGAGTTGGAAAGCCATTGGAAGAACTCTTTGAACTGGAGTCCCTTGAGCTTAAGGGGCTGGCGGACGGAGATTTGCGTGAGGGTTCCGAGGTCCGCGCCTTCCACGCCGATTGCATAGAACATAAAGGCTTTTGACGCTTCGCCTTCCCGTATTTGTTGGACTGCGTTTCTCCAGTCGTCGGTCGGTGCGCCATCGGTAATGAGGAAGACCCACGGACGATAGAAGCTGACGCCGTTGGCGCGGTAGCGGTCCTTGCGCTCGCGCAGCATACGCAAAGCGGTTTCGATAGCTTCGCCCATGGGCGTGTTGCCATGTGTGGACAAATGCGGCGGAAAGAAATTGGTCGCGCTGGTAAAAACCATTTCCGTGTTGACAGGGCCGAAGGTCACGATGGCAAATTCAACACGTTTGGCGGCAAGACTATCGCTCTGGATTTCCTCTTGCAGATGGCGCAACCCCTCGTTCAACTGGTCGATGGGTGCGCCCAACATTGATGCAGAAACGTCAAGAAGTAGGATACAGGGGCATCGCGCCTGCGGGTTGTCGAGAAATTCTGCATCGCCGAACGGTTGTTGCTCAAAGTTAGTCATGTACCCCTCCCGCAAATAGGTTTCGCCCGTGCCAAGCTTGAAACACAATACAACTTCCGGGCAGAGGGGAAAACCCGTTATCTTATACTGTCTCGGTGTCTCTTGACGATTGATAAGGAGCCGGGGAGGTCCGGTGCAGGTGGAGCCTAGGAGCCTGTCGGATTATTCATGTAACTCTTTAGATTTAATTTAATAGACCATTTTCGGAAAATTCGTAACCATTAATAATAATCAACATGTTAAAGTTTTTCAAAATCTAAAATCTACAAAACTCGTTATAATGAGCACATCGGATGCCGAAGAACCCGCCTCTCACAACCGACCCTTTTTGAGAGTCTCTCAACGTCCGTCACAGTGACGCACTGAATCAGTCCCTTACCGTTCTCATAATCCACTCTTGATTTGCTTTTCTCGGTTCATCCGGGAATGAACGGGTTTTGAGATTGTCACTGTGACAACGCTCCGCCCTTCTCTTGCCTGGGCACCCCTGTCGCTCTGGAGCCCTAATCGCCAATGCCCTTGCCTTTCTCCTGGTCTCTCACCAGTCGCCCCTGCCCATTCATCTTCCCCAGCACCTTGCTCCAGCCCGCAGGACGCT
>JAAOMR010000250.1 GCA_018853935.1 Acidithiobacillus ferrivorans | reverse complement strand
GCTTCCACATCGGTCGTATGGCGGGTCTTGCGGAACACCTGACGTAGGGCGCTGAACCCCAGCTCCTTCCAGAGTTCGGTCAAGGCCCAGACATCGCCAAAAGCACGCGCTGCTTCAAAAGCGATGGATGGTGAAGAAATCATTGGCGTCGGGGTGGGTACCTGGCCGCTGACCTTTATCAGGCCCTGAATCACGGCATTCAACTGACTGTCGACCTGATCCAGCCGCCCAAGTGTGGCGACGGTACGCTTTTTGACCTTTCCGTCATCATCCCGGTAGGACTCGACAAGCTGGACATAGCGGCGGCTGCCGGAGGTGGTTATCTTCACATGCATGCCGCCACTTTATCAGCGTTCATAGGCATGTCAATAAAAGAGTCTAAGTGATAAAACGTGCCACCACAGAAGTTTTAGAAAATACGCGCTGAAACCCCTATGAATGCTGGGGCGACGTTACGAAATTGACGATTTTTGCCGATGAACTGTCGAACTCGGGTTGCCACCGTGCTGCACCTCACGCTGCACCAAATTTCAACCCAAGTGCAGCATAATTGCAGCGTAAATACAATAATGGCCTAGGTAGTATAACCTAAGCCATTGTTTTGTTTGGGGTGGCTGACGGGGCTCGAACCCGCGACAACCGGAATCACAATCCGGGACTCTACCGACTGAGCTACAGCCACCATTGATAGAGCGGAGATCATACAATGGCTAACGCCCGGCTGCAAGGTCAGTAAGCGGCATCAATCCATGAACAGCGAGCTGACGGAATCCTCTTCCGCAATCCGGCGGATGGTTTCGGCCAGCAGTTCGGCAACGGACAATATGCGAATCTTGCTGCTGGCCCGGGCATCCGGCCTGAGCGGTATGGTGTCGGTGACGACCAGTTCATCCAAGTCAGAGCGTTCGATGCGTTCCATGGCTGGACCAGACAGAACCGGATGAGTGCAGTAAGCGCAGACCTTGACGGCGCCTTGTGCCTTGAGGGCATGGGCCGCTTCGCAGAGCGTGTTGGCCGTATCGACCATGTCGTCCACGATGACGCAGGTGCGGCCCGCCACATCGCCGATAATATTCATGACGACGGACTCATTGGGGCGTGGCCGCCGTTTGTCGATAATGGCGAGGTCCACTTCGAGCCGTTTAGCGATGGCGCGGGCGCGGATAACACCACCTACATCGGGAGAAACCACAATTAGTTCTGGATAGCTCTGGCGCCAAATGTCGCCCAGGAGAATGGGGGAGGCATAAATATTATCAACCGGTACGTCAAAGAAGCCCTGAATCTGGTCAGCGTGCAGATCCATCGTCAGGACCCGATTAGCGCCCGCAGTGGTAATCAGGTCGGCGACCAGTTTGGCGGTGATGGCCGTGCGTGAGCGTGATTTGCGGTCTTGTCGGGCATAGCCATAATAAGGCATGGCGGCAGTAATGCGATTGGCCGATGCGCGTTTGAGCGCATCGATCATGGTGAGTAGTTCCATGAGGTGGTCATTGGTGGGCGCACAGGTGGGCTGGAGCACGAAAACGTCCCGGCCGCGCACATTTTCCAATATTTCGACGAAGACTTCACCGTCACTGAAAGAGCTCACCTCGGCACGGCCAATGGGAATTTGCAGGAAGCGCGCCACCTGGGCAGCCAGAATGGGATTGGCGTTCCCGCTGAAGACCATGAGATTGCCGTGGGCCATGTGATGTCTTTCTCTCTTTCGCAGGTGGCAAAACAGTCCGAGGACAATTTGGCTGGGGCGCCAGGGATCGAACCTGGGAATGCCGGAATCAAAATCCGGTGCCTTACCGCTTGGCTACGCCCCAATAATCATTGCTCGGCAAGATCGTACAGAGGATGCTTATTGCATCCACGCACGGACCACGCGCGCCAGGGGGCAGGCACCCGCGCAGCAATTTGTTGTGCGGAAATATTATCCGCTACCAGCCCGAAAACACAGGCGCCGCTACCCGTCAAACGAACATCATGCACGCCCTGATTTTTTAGCCAGCGCGCACCATGTTCGACTTCCGGGTAGCGGGCGCACACCGTAGGTTCCAAGGTGTTTTCCGTCGCCCCGCCGAGAAACGCGCCTATTGTGCTGGGCACATGATGCCGTGTCAATTCAGGGGCAGTGAAAATCTCCCGGGTACTTACGAACACCTGCGGGTGCAGCAGCACATAGTGACTTTCCGGGAGGGCGTCGAGCACTTGCAAACGCTCGCCCACACCCTCCGCCCAGGCACTACGTCCGAAAATAAATACAGGAACGTCAGCACCGAGGCTGGCACCAATTTCCATGAGTTCTTCGCGGCGTAGATCGGTACGCCACAGCCGATTGAGCACGATGAGGGTGGTAGCGGCATCCGAGGAGCCCCCGCCGATACCCCCACCCATGGGCAGGATTTTGTCAATGTGAATATGGACTCCTTCGTGGACAGCGCCGACATCGGCCAGGCATTTCGCGGCGCGGATACTGAGATCGTCCGCTTCCGGCACGCCTTCCGGTCCGCCGCTGCGGGAAAATTGCCCGGCGGGGCGCGAGTCAAACTGGAGTTGGTCAGCCAGATCGATAAACTGAAATACGGTTTGCAACTCGTGATAACCGTCGCTGCGCTGGTCGACAACGCGAAGCATCAGATTCAGCTTCGCGGGTGCGGGATAATTTTCGCTCATGGGACGCTGTGGCCTCCCATACGCCACTGGGTGATGGCGAGGCGTAGGGTGATGCCCCCCGGACCCGTGGCTTGGAGCAGTTTGGGCATGGTCAGACCGCCTACTGGCGCATATTGGAGATAATGAATCTGCCAGGGGCCGCTGTGGAGTACGCTGGGCAGACCGGCTGGATTCTGCTGTTCAGTTATCGCCGCGCTGTGCAGGCCAAGCATCCAGTCCGGCAATTCACTCGCGGGTAGTTCCACGTGGAGGACCAGCGCGAGGAGGGTATCCAGATTGTTTGCTTGTCGTGTTTCGCCATTGGCTAGTAGCAGATGTGCGCCTTGCGGGTCGACTTCGATGCGCGCGACCGTACGGCCGAGAGGGTCATAAATGGAAAGTTCCTGGTGTTGGGGGGACTGCTTCCAGCGGAATCCGAAATCTTTGCTCGTTTTCGGTGTGCTGAGAGCGGCCTGTCCACTAGCTTGCCAATATTTCAGGCTGGCGACGACCTGATTTCTCTCGGTCGTTGACAGGATGATGTGAGTGGACGGCTGGATGGGGGGCGTGGTGGCACAGGCGGATAATACGCCGGTGAGCAGGAGTGCGGCCAGTGTGCGGATCGGTCTCTGATCTGCGCGCGGAGCGAGTTGCCTAAAATAAGAGGCGGTCATGGCTGGTGGGCCAGATCGCTTTTGAGGGTGGCATCGTCCGGGTGTTTTTGCAGCGCACTTTGCCAGACCTGCCGGGCATCTGTGTGGCGCCCTAGTGACCAGAGAACTTGCCCGAGGTGTGCGCTCACCTCGGCATTGTCAGGTAAGGCCGTATGGGCTTTCTGCAGATACTCCAGAGCCTGGAGGTTGTCGCCCTGCACGTGCTGCAGCCAGCCGATACTATCCAGAATCTCGGGATTGTCAGGATTCAGGCTCAATGCTTTGCTCAGTAACTTTTGTGCTTCGGCCAGGTTGCTGTGCCGTTCGACCAAGCTGTAGCCAATGAAGTTGTAGGCTTGTGCATGATCCGGTGCGAGGCGGATAACTGTACGCATGGCTTTTTCCATGGCCGGATAATCGTTCAATTGCTCATAGATGGTGCCTTGCGCGTACCAGAGCCCAGGTTGGTTCGGCATGCGCTGCAAGGCCTGCCTGACTACCTGTAGGGCTTGGTGAAGATGGCCGCTGTCTTGCAGCAGGTTTGCTTCCAGCAGCGGAATCTCTGCCTCATGCGGGCGCGCGGCCGCCAGGGTCTGCAGTTTTTTGATGGCTTTATCGTGATGACCCAACAGATATTCCACGCGCGCGCTGCGCAGCTCTGCCTCAGGATACAGAGGACCGGAATGAATGCGCTGGTACCATTGCAATGCTTCGGCCCAACGATTCTGTGCCTCGTAGAGGCGCCCCAGATAGTAGAGCGGTGCGGGGGACTGGGGTGCCAGCGCGCGGGCGCGCTGCAAAGCAACTTCCGCGTCTTTCCAGTTGCCCCGCTCGACGTCCATAAGGCCGAGAGAAAGGATGATATCGGGGTCATCGGGGTTTTGTCGTGCCATGTTCTGGTAGAGGCGATAGGCCTGTGTCAGGCCACCCATTTTGAGGTAGAGCGCAGCCAGATATAGACGGGCGAGCGTGGCCTCCGGGTGGCTGGCCGTGAAACTTTGAATGCTATGCAAAGCGGCAGTAGTGCCTTGGGTGGCTTGCTGTGCTTCGGCGAGACTGATGGCGGCTTCCTGCCAGTCCGGACGGAGACTGAGCGCTTTCACCAGCCAGGGGATGGCGTGTTCTGCTTGTTTTTCATCGAGATCAATACGTCCGAGCGCATAATAGGCGGCTGCGGATTGCGGGTCTTTGTCGGCTAGCGCACTCAACAACCGCCGCGCCTCACCGCTGCGCCCGTGGGTCACCAGTAATTCAGCGAGTTGCAGGGTGACTTTCGGGTTGTTGGGAAAGCGGGCAAGCGTGGCCTGGAGTAATTGAATGGCTTGCTCATCCTTACCCGTGGTGAGGAGCAGCGCGGCTTCAAACTGATCTGCTTGGGCGTTCCTCGGGGCGGTCTCGCGCCAGCGCTTGGCAAGTTGCAGAGCACCTGGAAAATCGCCAAATTGCGCGGTGATCTGTGTGGCGCGCCCGAGGACATTGGCTTCTGGCGCCAGCTTGGCGGCTTCCCGCCAGGCCGGGACGGCCAGTTGTGGCTCCCGTTGCACGGTGGCGAATTCGGCTACTAACAGATAGTAGAGCTGCTCCCCGGTCATGCCACCCGAAGCGGAGTCGGCGGCTGCACCTCCGGCGGCGAGGCTAAGTACAATCCCTGCCACGATGCCCCCAAGCCTACTCCTCATCTACCCATTCCCCGCATTTTTTGCCAGCAGGCACAATAACCGCTAGGGACTTGGCTTGCAATCCTGTCCGGTGTCGGCGACAATTCAGCCCCTTCATCGTCGCTCTGCAGGGACGGTCGCTGCTATTTTCTGCCTTGGTCTAAGTCATCATACTGCCCCTATCGCGGTCCGGGAAAAAGTCGCTTTTTCTCCGGAGAACCTTGCTGTGGCCTACCGCTACTTGCTGGAGCAAGGGTTGGCCAGGGAAACCCTGATCGTATCGACTTGTAACCGCACGGAAATTTATGTGCACGGCGGGCAGGGCTACCATCGCCAAGCCGTGCAAGACTGGCTCTGTCACTTTCACGGCGTGGACCCGCGATTGCTGGATGGACATATTTATTACTCCAGCGATGCGGAGGCCGTGCGCCATCTGTTTCGCGTGGCCTGCGGGTTGGACTCCATGATCATCGGCGAACCGCAGATCCTTGGTCAGGTCAAGGATGCCTATCAGGCTGCTGCGGATAGTGGTGCCGCCGGGCCGGTGCTGAATCGCCTGCTGCATTGGGCTTTCCGCGTGGCGAAGCGGGTGCGGTCGGAGACGGCCATCGGTTCAGCCCCGGTCAGCGTGGCCTATGCTGCCGTGAGTTTGGCCAAGCAGCTGCTGGGCAGCCTGGAAGGCAAGTCGGTGTTGCTGATCGGCGCCGGGGATACCATCGAATTGGTGGCGACTCATCTGCGCGAGCATGGGGTGGGGAGTTTTGCCGTAGCCAATCGCAGTGCAGAACGCGGCCAGCAGTTGGCCGCGAAATTTACTGGCAATGCCCATGCTCTGGAGGCCATCCCGGAGCTCCTGCATGACGCCGATGTGGTGGTGAGTTGCACGGCGAGTCTGTTGCCCATAGTTACGCTGGAAACAGTCTCTGCAGTTATGGTACGGCGGGCGCAGAGGGATCTGATGCTGGTGGATCTCGCCGTACCCCGGGATATCGCCCCGGAAGTGGAAGGCGTTGAGCAATGTTTTCTCTACACACTGGACGATCTGAATGACATCGCCCAGGCGGGCATGCGCGCACGCCGCGAGGCGGCGGCGGTAGCAGAGCTGATCATTGCCGATGAGGTCGGTGAGTTCCAGCAGTGGCGGGAAAGCCTGGATGTGGTGCCCGCCATCCGTCGCCTGCGTGATCATGTGGAGGAGCGGCGCCAGGAAGAGTTGCAGCGCTTTACGCATTACTTGAATCAGGGGCAGGACCCCTTCGCGGTACTGGATGCTTTTTCCAAGGCACTGATGAATAAAGTCCTTCACGATCCCATTGCAACCCTTCGCCAGCCTTGTCAGGATGCGACCAACGAAAGTCTTGTCGCGGCACTCGATATTCTCTTTCATCTCAGTGACGCCGAAGGATGAGTCTCAGCCCGCGTTTGCAGGGCCAACTGGAGCAGTTGGCCTTTCGCTTCGATGAATTGAGTCAGTTGCTGGCGCGCCCGAATGTGGCGAGCGATGCGCAGCGTTTTCAAAGTCTTTCCAAAGAGTTGGGGGAAATCGGCCCGGTGCTGGACCTGCTGCGTCGTCATGAGCAACGGCGGCAGGATCGAGATGACGCCGAGCGCATGCTGATGGACGAGCGGGATGCGGAACTGCGTGCCATGGCCAGTGAAGAAGTGGCGGCGGCACAGGCAGAACTTGATCGGCTCGAAGAGTCCCTGCGGGTGCGCCTGCTGCCCAAGGATCCCAATGATGACCGTAACGTTTTCGTCGAGGTGCGGGCGGGGACTGGTGGTGAGGAGGCAGCACTTTTTGCGGGAGTGCTGGCCCGGATGTATATCCGCTACGCCGAGAGTAAAGGTTTTGCAGTGCTCACCCTTTCCGCCTCCGATTCGGAACGGGGTGGCTACAAAGAAATCGTTCTGGAAATCAGTGGCCGCGGTGCTTATTCCCGTCTGAAATTCGAGTCGGGTGGGCATCGGGTACAGCGGGTGCCGGAGACCGAGGCGCAGGGTCGTATCCATACTTCCGCCTGTACGGTAGCGGTGCTGCCCGAGGTGGATACGGTAAGCGAGATCACCATCAATCCCGCTGACTTGCGCATCGATACCTACCGGGCCAGTGGCGCGGGCGGGCAGCATATCAATAAGACTGACTCCGCTATCCGCATCACCCATATCCCCTCCGGTTTGGTGGTGACCTGTCAGGAAGACCGCTCCCAGCACAAAAACCGGGCGCGGGCCATGGCGCTGCTGCAGGCGCGTCTGCTGGAGCAGGAGCAGGAGAAGCAGCAAAGTGCGGCGGCGCAGACCCGGCGTCTGCTGGTGGGTTCCGGCGATCGCTCCGAGCGTATCCGTACCTACAACTTTCCGCAGGGACGAATCACCGATCATCGAATCAATCTTACGCTGTATCGGCTGGAGGCGGTGCTGGCGGGGGATCTTGACGCGGTGATCGAACCGCTGATCAAAGAATATCAGGCCGATCTCCTGCAGCATCTGGGTGATGACCTCTGATTCGGGCGTAACGCACAATCCATCGCGCAGTCTGCGCGACTGGCAGGATGTTCTGCGCGACCAACTGCGTGTACTGAGCGATCAACCAGAGCAGGAGGCACGCTGGCTGTTGGCCGCCGTCCTTGGGCTGGATGGGGCGGCGCTGCTGCGCAATGCGTTGCTGCCAATTTCTGCAGAGGAGGAAGCACGGATTACCGTACTGCTCACGCAGCGCCTCGCAGGTTTGCCCTTGGCCTACTGTTTAGGTGAGTGGTCATTCTACGGGCTGGATCTGTGCGTGACCCCTGCGGTGCTGATCCCTCGTCCGGATACTGAGACCTTGGTGACTCTGGCCCTTGAGGGATTGGCAGAGAATACCGCAGCGCGGATACTTGATCTTGGTACAGGCTCCGGGGCCATTGCATTGGCCATTGCCCAGGCGCGACCGCTGGCGGAGGTCTGGGCTGTGGAGCGCAGCCCGGCGGCGTTACAGGTCGCGCGCACCAATGGTGCACTTCTGGCACCGCAGGTGCACTGGCTGGAGGGCGACTGGTACGCACCACTGGATAGCGCCTTGCGTTTTGATCGGATTGTGGCCAATCCCCCTTACCTGCCCGATAACGATCCCCATCTGCCTGATTTGCGTCATGAGCCTTGGGATGCCCTGGTGGCCGGTCTCGGCGGTCTGGAGTGTCTGGAACGCATCATTGCCGGTGCGTATGAGCGACTTTCGCGGCAGGGCGTGTTATTGCTGGAGCATGGCCCGGATCAGGGGAACGTGGTGCGCGGTCTGCTCAACAACGCTGGTTTCGGTGCGGTGCA
>JAAOMR010000025.1 GCA_018853935.1 Acidithiobacillus ferrivorans | reverse complement strand
CCGCTGAGAATGCTGTGGAGTTCTTCAAGCAACTCTCGGACTTCAAGGGCGGGCGCATCGTCGTCACCGTCGGTCTGCCGCACAAGTGTCCGATGATTCCGCTGGAACTCACCTTCGCCATGCACGATTTCATTAAGGATCGTGGCCTGCTGGATAAAACCGAGTTCTACTACACCTATCCCATCGGTCGGGTCCATAGCCTGGAAAATGTGGCGAAATGGGCGGCACCGGAGTTTGACCGTATGGGGATCAAGTACGAAACGCTCTTCAATATGAAGGAAGTTGACGGCAAGAATGCTGAAGTGCTCAGTGAAGAAGGGGGTGCCGTCAAGTATGACCTGCTGGTGGCGGTGCCGCCGCACAAGGGTCAGGAAGTCATCGAAAAAAATGGTCTGGGCGAAAACGGCTGGATACCCACCAATCGCTCCTCCCTGCACATGGAAGGTGAACACGGCAGAAACGTCATTATCTTGGGCGACACCACCAACCTGCCTATTAGCAAGGCTGGCTCGACGGCCCATTTTGAGGCGGAGACGGCAGCAGAAAATGTCGCGGCAATGATCAAGATAGGGCGACCGGTGCGCAGTTACGACGGCAAGGTCTTTTGCTTCATTGAAGCGGGCAAGGATCGTGCTACCTACGCCATGTTTGATTACCAAAATCCCCCGCAGCCCAAGGCACCAACCGGTGCGGTCCATGCCTTTAAGATGGCCTACAACAAGCTCTATTGGGCCAGTGCCCGTGGCTTACTCTAAAGGAGGTGATCTATGGCTGCCATAATATCAGAAGCCACTCACGAAGAAGCGCTATCCAAAGCCCAAGAGGCCTTGGCGCGCCTGGTAGAAAACGGCGATCTGGAACGTATTGTGCACTTGGCGCGACTTGCCGGGGCCGCCCAAGACTCGATGAGCGATGAAATAGTCGGGCGGCTGGCGGGCCTGGCCAGCGACGGACTTGATTTACTGGACCGGGTCAACCGCAGCCAGATCGTCCATGCCCTGCCCACCCTTTCCGCACTGGTGGAAAATGGTGACCTTGAGCGTATCGTGCAGCTGGCGCGCATGGTTGGTGCCGCGCAGGACTCCATGAGCGACGAAATGGTGACTAGGATGGCGGGCATGGCCAGCGACGTCATGTGTTTGCTCGACCGCGCTACCCGTACCGGCCTCATGGACCGGCTGTTAGCTGTGGCGGAAAAGATGGATCAGGAGCACATCCTGACCGACTTCCTCCGCAGTCTGGCCGGGGCTACTGAAGAAGCGGCCACCATCCCCGCGCCCAAGGGTGGTATCAGCGGACTCTGGGACCTCATGAAACAACCGGAAACCCAACAGACCGTCCAGTTCCTCATGCTGCTCGGCAAGCACTTTCGCTCCTGTCGCCTCAAACCCTGAGCAAGGGGATGATAAAAGTGCTTATCCGGCTGCTTCCAAAAATAACACTCGCATACAATAGGCTATGCTCATGAAAGATGCTTCACATTACATAAGATGTCTTTGGCAGCTAACCGGATAAGCACGGATAAAAGTCATCTCTCCAAGAAGGTGTCCAGCGCGGTCGGTAAAATAACGGCAGTTTTTTCCTTGAGTCAGTTCTCCTTTTCGAAGCCATCTGTCGCAGACCGAAACGTCGGAAGGAGCTTGTTGATAGGCGGTAGAAAGCTGTAGATTGCCGAGAGGGTGATGGTCGGCAGCAGACTGTTTGCGGTCATTCGGTTGCCCATATGCCAGTTAGTATTCAGGAACCGATCACATAATGGACGACTTGGCTCGCTGAATTGCACTATGATTCCTTCATAAGGATATGAAGACGGTGGAAACCACCATGACAACGGTACGACAGGCTGGACAATTGGCAACTGCGAGGAAAATAAGCCTTACCTTTTTGCTTTAAAATAACCCTCATTCGGCAGGCGGAGAATTCAGCAAAATTTGGCCGTTTGTCCAGACGGGACGGCGGCCACCAGACAAATTGATGCAAATTGTCAGGTGTTACCACACAATTAAATCGCGCCACATTCCCATTACACAGGAATGTTTGGTTAATGGGTAGATGGTTATCGTTAGGGTTTCTCGACACCAACTTCCGTGGCCTTAACCACCGCGATGGCTGAATCCCCGACCTTAAATTCTAAATGATCGAGGCTATGCGTGGTGATTATTGAAGCCACGGTACCCGCTGCCGTTTCTATCTCTATCTCGGAGACAACTTCCCCCCTGATGATATTGACGATTTTTCCTTTCAGGTGATTGCGTAGGCTGGTTTTCATGAGAGTTTCCTTAGTGGAAATTGGGATGATATTTGAGGCGTGTGTAAAGTTTAGCACATCACATCATCGCCACACGCGCCTCACACAGCGATACTGGATGAGGCGCGCGGCAGAAAATTCCAAGTCGCTCTTTCTTTGCTCAGAACTTATACGTCAGCATCAACCGGTTATACACGAAGGCGTTTTTCCCGCTGCCGGGATAGAGATTGACGCCTCCCTTGGCCACCTCGAACTGATCTCGTACCGCCAAGCCTTGCAAGAACCCTTTAGGGAAATAGGTCACGCTAAAGTGAGTCCAGTTGCTGTTCCCGGTAAAATAGGTGTTGAACTGGGAAAAACCAGTCGCGAGATGGATCTGCCGATGCCAGAGCCAATAGGCCGCACGCAGACGCCAGCCATGACCAGGCCCTACGCCCACCAAACCTTGAATCATGGCATCCACGTACAAGGGGGCCGCCGTGTACCCGATGGTATAGGGAGAAACGATCGCCCCGCCACCCACGGCACCCGGATGCAGATTCGTCGCGTCATAGGCCCAGAAGAGGCTGCCTTTGGGAAATTTCAGGCCCGCCTTCACGCCGTAAGCCGTGCTGTTGACCGTTTCACCGGGCTGGTTGAACAGTTGGGTACCGGTTTGGGCGAAGGCATTATTGCTTTCCCATTCCCGCACGAACTGGGCGGCCACAAAGGGATTGAAACCGGTCCCGGTATGCAGCATGTATTGCCCAGCGCCGTAGAACATGTTGGCGAAATGATAGAAGTCGTAGTACCAGGATTGCATTTTGGCGCCATTCAAGGCGTATTTCACACCAAATGCCAGCGCGCCGTTCGCGGCTGGTATCGTGCTGGGAAGATTATTAGGACCCGCATAAAGCGCGTCCCCATTATAGTTTGTCGGATAGTAGAGGTTGTCCCGGTAGAAGTTGTTCGAGGTGCGGCCTTTCCAGCGAAAAACCCGGAGTCCCACGAGGTTCAGGTGCGCGATGGGGCTGACTTTGGCGTAGGCCCCTTGGTAGGTGACGGGAATCACCCGGCCACCCACACGGTTGAGCCAGGGGGTGTTGATCAGTTGATCGCCCACACGCACCGTTAGCCAGGGCTGGCTGTACTGCAGATAGGCCTGCCCCAGGGTATCGATGGAGGAACCAATACCCATCAGGGTCTTGTCGATGCGCGCGGGATCGCTGCTCTGCGTGCCCAGGGAATTGGCCGTATAAAAACTCACGCCCACACGGAACCCCGTCAAAAACGGTGCTGTGATGACATTCAGGCGACCCGCGAGAGAATAGGCGCTGGCATTGGGCGTGTCCGGTGTGCCATAGAGGCGGCTGAAATAATAGGAACGGATTTGGCCATCGATGTGGCTTTTCTGAAAAAACTGGGTGAGGGTTTCTGCCTGAGCAGGAATGCTGGTGGCTAGCAGGGTCGTGGCGGCCACGAACCCAAGGGGAAGAACTCTCTTTTGCATGGTCGTTTTCCTTATAACGGTTTGTATCGAGATATTTCATGGTATATGACGCAAGGCATTAATAGAGGTCCGTTTAAGGGCCTCAGGATTCCCTTTTAGGAGAGATCGCCCCCTTTGGGTGGGTTGTAGCCCGTCTCCTTGAACATGACCTGCCCAGCCTTGCTGGTCATGAAGCTGATGAAGGCCTCACCCAATTTTGGATGCGGCGCGTCTTTGGGCACGGCGGCATAGAACACCAAAGGCTGGGTATGCAGGGTTTTGGTCTTGCCGTCCACCGTCATAGTGAAATGCACGGTGTCATACCAGGCTTTGGCCATGGCTGGATTACTCAGATTGATTTCGTCCGGGAGAGTGATAAAGGGAAGATGGAGCGATTTCACTGCGCTCTCATATCCGGAGGAAGCATCCATCTGTCCGCTCTTCAGGCGTGTTAGCAGCGAGGCTTCGGTAAATATCTGCTTTTGGTTCTCCACGGGGCCAAGAACGCGCTGAACAAGCTCAGGCTGGTGGTAGTACTTCTGCGCCAGAAGGAAGGTAAAGATGATGTTCTGACCCTGGGGATCCGTCTGCGGGTCCGTGCGTCCAAACTGGATCCCCGGCTTCTCCAGCACCGTGTACCAGGGCATTTTGCCAGCGGCTGCGGCTGCAAACTCTTGGGCATAGCGGCTCTTGGGGCTGTAGGCGATGACCATGGCGGTACTGGCCACGGGGACCGCCTTGCTCACCATCCCGGTCTTTTCCAGCACCTTAATGGGTCCGGGCGTAACGGAGATGAATACGTCCGTGCGCAGCTTCTTTGCCGCAATGAGGTGGGCGAGGCCATAGGCACCCTGTCCTTCTCCTTGGTAGGTCACGTGATGGGTCTTGGCGAAGGCAGGACCCAGGTGCAGATCCATGACCGCTCCCATGGAGCCGGCATAGGCGACCTGAAGGGGGGTGGCGGCCACAGCGGTTCCCATGCCCGCCACCCACAGACTGGCGAGTAGGACCATGGCAGGTTGTGCTTTCATGCGTGCCGACCGATTCCTGGCCGCCCCTGGCGTCGGCGTAATGGCCGGATTCTTGAGGTGGAAATCCAGCTCTATATTTTGTGACATATAACGATGTACCAAAGCAGACCAATTGTTTTGCATGTTAGACGTCTCCATTTTTAGAAAAAGTGAGCAACCATCGAGAGATTCAATATATACAGTAGAATATATCGATGTCGCAAAGCGTACCTGCATACCCAAAATCTGGCTATACCGCATCACAAAAGCAATTGTTATGCCAATTTTTTGTCACATAACGAACGTTTTTGTGATACTTCTATTTCGAGACACATTTTTGGTCATTTCTGACCCTGAATCTGTCAATCAGCTCGTCTGTCTTTCCGTGCTTATCCGGTTGTCTCCCAAACCCACTACCGGTAGTGGGGTTGAAAATCGACAAGATCTCGGCAACGCTGGTACGGCGATCCTCGCCAAGCATTTCTAGGCAAGGCCAGTCGGTCGTCGTAGTGTAGTTTTTAGGGGCTCTCACAGAACCCCATATTTAGTGGCATTGGGAGACAACCGGATAAGCACGTGTCTTTCTATGCCTAGTAAACGTCACCCAAGCACGCTACGTACTGATCCACAGCGCCCAGATCACGCCACCCGGTGCTCCGGAACTCCATGGTCGGCGTCGGGACCGACCCGGGAAACTTCGGAACGCAGCCGCGTGAGGCTGAGGATCGACGGGGCTGACTGGCATATATATAGTCCAGCTGCAGGAAATGCACTATGATCCTGTCTGGTATTCGTTTGTAATCGAAGGATTGCCCCTTATAGATATGATGCTACCCAATGCAGAATGGGCGATCCTGGACATTCGCAAGCTAAGAGAATACACCCTGAATCCCGGTCACCTTGCCGGAGGCAATAAGGCCAGGGTGTTCGCCTCGTGCCTGAGGATAGGCCAGCAAGATGCCGAGCTGCTGCGCTCAGTATGCCTCCGTGCCATACTGAGCAATGAGGCCACCGAGAAGGTGGCCGACAGCCATGGCAAGCGTTACCAGGTGGATTTTGTCATGCAGCACCAGGGAAAGTCCGCGGTCGTTCGCACGGGTTGGATCATCCGGACTGGAGAAGACGTTCCCAGGCTGACAAGTTGCTATGTGAGGACATCATGAAACTACTCGACGTTGTAGCGCTTTTGGAACCCATACCAGAGCAACACCTTCTGCGTGGCCAGGTCGGAACCGTCGTGGAAGCGTTGGACCCTGGTTACGTGGAAATTGAGTTCCTGGTGGGCGACGACTATATCACCCTGGCAGTGGCGGAAGATCGCCTTATGCCGCTGCACTACGCTCCAAACAAAAGTATTCGCGCGGCATAATCTAAAAGGAGTGCCACAGAAGTTTTTTCGCACTAAGATGACTGTTAAAGACTGATTGCGCACATTGGGTTGCCTAATCGCGTAATGAAATAAATAGCTTGGCCCGCTGAATTGCACTATGCTTTTCCCAGCACAGCCTGCCTGCAGGAGAGGTCACCATGGCGATGGCACGACAGGCTGTTCGCCGAGCATCTGTAATCGATACCCTAGAGCGGAAACTCTCCAGACACAATGATACATAAGGTCTGGCCTGATTAAATATGGAAAAAAGCCCCATATAGCGGGGCAGGACGGGGAGGGACTATGCATAGATGGCAGGTATCATATTTATCTGGATAAACACGAGTTATTGATGCGCACGTTGTCCGGGCCGCTATTGCTGCCACTGTCAGGCTTTTTGCGATACGTCTCTGACGTATAAAACGCTATTAATGATATCAACACTATTCCAAGCATGGGTGACCATAAAAGAAGCGGTATCCGGTGGCTCACTTCCACTGAACAATGTGAATAGTTTATCGAGTCTATAACAAAAAAATACCCTACCACAATGAGCGCCCATGAAACTACCACAGCCAATATTCTTGTGCTACGCGGAATAAAAGTCATGGTTCGTTTATTTGTGTGACTATTGCCTGACATCGTCAGTAGTGCACCGGTAGTTGCAAAAAAAGCTATGAAGCACAATAGAATCAGCCCATTATATTCTAATAAACGATATCCAGCCTTGTTATACTCTGAAATGGTTTGCAGGCTAGAGTGAATCGTTTTCCCTTCCCACGCGCCCAGGTGGGCATCTGAGTATCCATCTTGGGCCGCAGCAGCATTTACAGAATTTTCTATGGTGGCCACGTTTGCATCACTTGAAAATCTCGTGTTACCAACCATCTGTGCCACCTTTGGCGTTAGTCCTGTGATTGACCATCCGCCCACCTGCGCAGTGGTCGCAAGAGCAACTCCTGAAAATAGGGATATTACCATAATGGATGCCAACATCTGGAAATGGCGCTTAATAAAATGATGTATATTGTCTGGCAAGTCTGAATAAGTGATAAACATTTTTCATTTCAACCATTATTAGTGTGAGCATGAGATATGTCGCCTGCCGTAAATGACGGGTTATTATTTTCATCACGATTCAATATAAGTTCTTTATATTCCGCCTCTGTAAACTCTTTATATCCATGAATCATGGCTGATGTTATGTTGTTCCTGCCGTTTATTTCGCGCGCAACAACAGCTGCCATATGAACAACAACAAAAGCTATCAATGCAAAGAATAAATATTCATGAACTGTCATCCATGGAGAATTCATCTGCGTTGTGCCGCCGGGCATAAACGATAAAAAAATACCTATGGCGACCTGTGCTAGCGCAATGATAAAGAAGACCATATAGACGGGTCCAGCAAAAGCGTTGTGCCCAAGGCTTGGCGGGCATGGGCGGCGAAACAGGGTTATGTAGTAGAGGAAAGTTTTCTGCCAGTCGCGCCGTTGAGTCGGGGTAAGAGGCAGCAGATCTCGCCAGCGTGACGTCTGTGGCCCGACAAATAGCAGGGCGATTCGCAGCGCCAGACCAGTAGCAAACGCATATCCTATATAAAAATGAGGTATATTTACACCAAACATCATGGCATTGGATAATTCGTTACCCCAAATCAAAAAGATTGTCCCGGTGGTGAATTGTGCCATCAGTGTGATGGCCAGCCACCAATGTAGGAGACGCGAAAACAAATCCCATGTTTTTACTGATACGACTTCTTTATTACATGTTACATTTGCCATTCAGCTTGCCTCCCATGCCTATGCCCGTGTCCATTGCTAGCACATGACTATGCAATCGATAGCCTTCATCAAGGCTCCACCATACCAAAAGCTACTTAAACATACACTGCGGCAAATTGTCGCACCCGCACCGGGTGCGACAATTTGCCGCATTCACAATTCCACATGCCCTCTGCATAATCGCCCATCTTATGAGTTTGTTAGTCATCTTTTCACTATGCCATTGGCCTTTGACTTAAGGTAAAAATATGACAGATAGACATAAGCTATGTCGTACGCATCGTTCCGTCTGGTTGCTTTGCCTGGGAATACTCGTCTTAATCTATCAGGCCGCACCCTCAGCGGATGCCGCCAGTCTCAGCAATGCGTTTTCCTGGAATCTGCACCTCAGCCTGGATGGTGTGGACAACTTCTCTGGGGGAATTGCACCGGGAGCGGTGGGCAACGCTACTGGCAAAGCGGGTTTTGCATTTAATACCGCGCGCGCTGGATGGTGGTCGGGCGGCCGGTTGGTCACCGAGTTTTTGGCGCTCCAAAATGGCTGTCCAGAGAACTATGTGGGCGACGTTCAAGGCGTCAATAACCTGACCTGCCTCAACAGAGGCGCACTTTACAAACTGTATTACCGCCAAAATATGGGCAATGTCACGCTGCGTGCAGGGCTCATCAGTGCCAATGATTATTTCGATACGACCGGGGTGGCGAACCGGTTCTTGAATGTTTCCTATGGATTTACACCGACTATTGGTGTCAATGTGCCCGGCGCGTCTTCCTATCCGTTCTCCAGTCTGGGCGTGATGGGAAGTTACAGTGCAGACGGTTGGACCGCCATGGGTGGGGTGTTTGAAGGAGATGCCATCCACCCTTTACGGAACCCCTATCACCGAGGCAACATGGTCTGGCTGGAGGCCGATCGGAGCGGGTCTTTAGACGGCGGCAACTATACGGTGAAGGTCGGCGCTTGGCGAAACAGTCAAATCCCTCAATATCAATCTGCCTTGGGTAACGATACCAGTGGTCTGTATTCCATAGGAGAATATCGATGGAAACAGGCTGGTATGGCTTGGGGGGGATTCTTGGAGTTAGGAGCTGCGCCCAATCCGGTCAATACCCTGCCATGGTATCTGGGTGCCGGGTTACGGCTTCGTCATTTCTGGTTGGCCCGTCCTGGCGACAGCCTGGGAATTGGCATGGCGCGAGCATGGTTGCGGGGTACGCCGCACACGGCGGAAACAGATGTTGAATGCTACTACTCCGCCAAAATCATATCCCATCTCTATCTCCAGCCTGACCTGCAATATGTCATCCATCCAAGCGGAAGTTATCCCAACGCCTTGGTGGGCCTGCTCAGGCTTCACATGCGATTCTCATGACGTTTGCACTAACCACAAATTTCTGGACGGCCGCTTACGCTGCCCTGCCGTTCTGATCGCCGGGGTTCCAATGGCTGGTTCTGGCAGATATTACCCGTTCCCAATCTGGATGTGAACGGCTGCTCCCGCTGCCAAGCTGTCGTTCGTACTAAACGTTCTAATGCGTGACAGGCACCCGACAAAAGGAGCGGATTCACATGGCAAGGCTTCTTGTTCACCCCTGTTATGCACAGGGCGGCACATGATGGGAATGCCCTGATCAACTAGGTCTTGCACGCGACAGGAATTTCTCAAGCCACCTTATCATAATCTCTGGTCAACCTTAGAATGCATATAGCCAAAACATCATCCAGTTTTGCCAGCGCCTTTTTGCGTCGGCAAAGGAAATGGACAATGCGCTGATCCGTGCCTGTAATGATCGGGTAAAGGCCAACGATACAGTCTATGTCCTAGGGGATTTTGCCATGGAATCGGGCGTAAAAGCCAAAAACATGCTGTCCCGACTGCAAGGACGCAAAATTCTGATTCGGGGCAACCATGATTTGGCTGATGATGATTGGGCCGAACAGGGATGGTCCGAAGTTCACGATGCGTTGCTGATCGAGGTCAACCAAGTGCCGCTATATCTGCATCAATACCCGCTACGGGACTGGCCCGGAAAGTGGTAGGGCGTCGCCCATCTGTACGGCCATGTACACGGCAGCTTGGAGCCAAAGCCTGGCAGCATGGACGTGGGTGTGGATAGTTGGGGTGGCGCTCCGGTGTCGCTCGACGAAGTGTGCCAATCCATTCAGCTTTTCGATCTCAAAGCACAAGAACGGCAAGATTTTCGGGCGAAGGTATGGGAACGATAATTTGCAGCGTGACCCAAATCCCGCGCTTTGTGGCACCATGAGACCAAGAACTCTACGAAAGGAGATTGGATTTATGACCATTCAAACCGCAACGGCTCATCCCGCCCTGCTGGCGGCAGCCCTGCAGGCGGCAGCCTTGGTCCGTCGCCTGCTGCTGGCGCGCGGGGCCGATCCCGAAGATGCACTGGAACTCTCGACGATCTCCCATCCCCTGGGTAAACAGGGCATGAAAGGCATGAAAGAAGCCGTAGACTGGATCGCCTATGCCATGTCGCAGCAATGGCCGACTACCATCGTCGGGGACTATGACTGTGATGGTGCCTGTGCCACGGCGATTCTACGCAAGGGACTGGAAGGACTGTTGCCCGTGACCAGCATCGTGCCCAACCGCCTGACGGAAGGCTATGGCCTGTCCGAATCGGTGGCGCTTCGGATTCCGGCGGAGACCCGGCTGG
>JAAOMR010000249.1 GCA_018853935.1 Acidithiobacillus ferrivorans | reverse complement strand
CCGGTACCGCCTATGGTGCGGTGGGGCGCATTACCGGTCCGGTGAATCTCGCGGCGGGTCTGGTCTCCGGTACCCCCGAGTTCCGTTATCGGGATGAGGCCCATGGTGCTGCACCGGTGGCCGCACCGCTGGAAGCGCCGCGCAGCCGCCTCACCGGGGATGGACGTGAAGGGGGTTTTGCCATCACGGGGGCGGCCTGGAGGCGGAATGAAAGCATTACCGGCACCGAAGGCACCTCTACGCGCCGCAACCCGACCTTGCGCGGAGATCAACGCGCTACGTTGGTCGGGGCTGCGCAGTTGAAAGACCGCGAGCGGCCGGACTTGCCCATCAGCCGGGTGACCGGCAGCAGCGGCAACGATGCCAAAGGCTCTTCTATCACCTATTCCGGCGGTGCACGAGGTTGATGTGATACCGACGGCGACTGTACGCCCACCCACGCAACACGGACCAGAGATTGCGATGAACACGAGAAACCGTCCCGGGCGGCATCTGAGCCCTCAGCCAGGAGCAAACCGACCCCCTTATGGTCTGGGTACGCCAGCCAGTGCGTTACAAGCACGGCCGCCGTCGCGGGCATTCGCATCACACGAACTGCTGCACAGCCCGCTGCATGCAGCTAACCCGGCTTGCGCTATGGACCAGGGACGACCCTGTCGGCACCCGCTCAGCAATGCGTCGGAGAACCGCCGCCTGCTGGCCCACGAGCAGGCGATAAAGGGGCACTTCGCGGCCATCATTCCGGCGCTGAAGCGGCTTGCCGCCCAGCAGCATGAGGCCGATTTTCCTGAGCGCGCACAGCGCCTTGCCGACGCAGATCTGGGCTTCACGTTGCCCGCTGGCATTCTGGAGGATGCCTGGATAGCCAAGCTGGATATGCGCGCGCTGTATGGAGCGTGCGTCATGCACACCATTCGCCTCATGGCGGAACAAACGCAGGTCGCGCCGCCGCTGCAGAACTCGGACGAGATGAGCTCATTCTTGCTCGACTGTGGCTACCACGCGGTGGATATCACGCC
>JAAOMR010000248.1 GCA_018853935.1 Acidithiobacillus ferrivorans | reverse complement strand
GGAAAATGAAGAAACGCAGCAAAAAACAGGGCAATAACGGGTAAAATCACCAAAAAAAGGTGTTTTCAAAAAATCCTGGGCGAAAATGGGCGGCAGTCGTGAGCTAAGTCCGACAGGCTGCTAGAAGGTTTTTGGTGATGCGGGCGCGGGTGATTACGCCATAAGTATCGGTGCTCATTGGTGCCGCCTATGTTCGGAAAAAGTGGGGGGCTGGATGGCCTCGGCCTTGGATGCAATCATCTTCAAGCCGCTGTGCTGTGATCCGTCTTTACCTTCCCAGGTGTTCAGCGAGAGCGTGCCTGTCACGGTGACAGCATCGCCTTCGCCCAGATGGAGCGCATCCAACTCCTCGGCCAGCCCCTTGAAAGCGGTGATGCCCAGGGCGTCGGTGCCGGACATCCCAAATGCTGACCAGACGGGCATCGTGCCGTCCTTCACCCTTTTGAAGGTAGGCGGTTTTTTCAGAATTACAACGCAAGCGGCGATGATGGTCATGGCTTTACCTCGAAGCGGCTGCAGGTCCGTACCTGAAAGCCCCAGCAGAGCATATGGCGGTCTGGGCCGTTGTGGCTCTTGGTGATATTGCAGTACCGCACGCCTGCCTCCTGTCCAGTTGCCGGTGCGACGTGCAGGCAATCCGCGCAACGGGGCTGTTTCGGCGCAAGGAATGGCCGCAAGGGGGCTGTAACTGGCTCAGGCTGCATCGTAGGGGCTTGGGTGGCATCGGTAGTGCTCTTGGCTGGTGCCGGTGACTGTGGCGGCGGATTCATGAGCTGATGGAGAATCTCGCCATGTTCTTCTGCGGTCAGGTCCGGCATACCCTCGAATCCGGCAATGTCATCAAAGCCGCGATCCGGGGGTAGGTCATCCTCAGACTGAATTGCCAGTCTTTCCTCAACGGGATAGTCGTCTGCGGCTGGTGCCGATAACAGCGCCAGCAACTCGCTTTTGTGTTCACGAATGAGAGGGACCAGCCGGGCGGGTACGCCCTTCACCTTCAGCCGTCCACCCTCCAGGCGGATTTCTCCGCCCTCCTCGGCGATCTCCACAATTATCTGCGCGGGCATCATGGCTGCATGTCCTCGAAGTCGATACCGTCGTCATCGGAAAAAACATCCTCACAAACGCTAGGTGAGTGCCTACTAAACCTATTTAACCCCCCGTTTGCCGGTTTAGTTGGTTTAGTAGGTTCCTCCTTAGCGTTTAAGCGGTGAATTTTTGGATTCACTTCCCATGCTGTAGACGGCCTTCCGCCAGTCGGTCCCATAGGTTTGGGTGCCGGTCGAATCCACCCTACCGACTCCAGAAACTCCAGCGCCGCGACGATCTGCTTGGGTGATCCAAGCCCGCCCCATCCCTTCCGTTGAATATCGGCAGTCGTGAATGGGTCCGGCAGCTTCCCTTGCAGAAGAAACTCACTCAATCGCTGTGCCGCTCTGACCTCCGGGTGCATCCAAAGATGATAAACACGCCGGGCATGAGCGGAGAGAAAATCCGCCCAGGCAATCGCTCGAAGCATCGGGCCTTCACGAATCGGGCCAATCATGCCACCAATGCTTGCCCGCTCCGCCATGTCCAAAATCAGCGCCAATCCCGCCACCAGCTTTTCGTATTTTCCGAAGTGCTCTTGCAGGACGGCGGGACAGGTTGGCATGATCTCAGTTTGCAGCTTCGTATCCCACGCAATGAAGGCTGCCGCTGCGGCGGCTGACAGCCTAAACGATGGTATCCTGCGGAACTGGTCGGCAGGCTCCGCACCCCACGCGGCCATAAAGTCGTCGTCGTCCAGATTCTCGAATATCTTGTACACAGCATCGCGTAAGCCCTTATCAGGCAGGCCATCCCTCCACTCGAAGCCCAGGGAGTCGGGCCATACCATCAACTGAAAACGCGCCAGCAACCCATCGTTGCCCACATCCTTGGCGGCGCTATCCAGATACCTTTCCAGCCGTTCGGGTTGGATACCGCCCAGCACTGATAACGCCAGATTGGGGATATACAGGGAACCGCGTCCGATGCGGTCGATCTCATGGCCATCTGTACCGTTCCAGGCCTCCAGGTAAAAGGCGCGGTCGGATTCGTGCCCGGATTTATCGAAGGACATTAGCAGCCCTGCTAATTCATCCCGGACGGTCAGCAGCCCTTGGGGGCTGGTCATCAATAGCTCACCGATCTTTTCAGCGGTGGCATCGTTGGTTGTGTAGCGCTTCAGGCGCGGCGGCTGTGGCTTGGAGTCCCTTAGTGCCGCAATGTTGGCCCGTGCCGATTCCATCTTGTCAGGGAACTCACTCTCGGCAGCCTTCCCCATGGCCTTTTTCGCGGTGTTCATCAGCACATCGAAGTGCTCCACTTCTGCGTCATAGGTTTCCATCGCCGTGCTGTATTTCTCGCGGGCCTGCGCTGATAACCGGTTCAAAGGCTTGATGCCGTCGGTCATGGAAGGCGACTTCTTTTTGCTCGGCGGGGAAATAAGAGCGCCCCATAGATTAGGGACCACGATCCAGTCGTCCAGCACCTTGGGCCTCACTCCACAACGCGCTCCAATCAACGCGCCGAGACTGACCAGCAGAGAGACAGCGACGAACTCAGGCGGTGCCACCATCCTATGCGCGGCATCCATGACATACCCGGCAAGCGGGGCAGGCAGAAGCGCCTCCACGGCCATCTGCGGGACTGGCGGCAAGTCTGATCCGATACGCTCAGGGATAGGCCATTCGGTAGCTGCAACAGCGACGGCATCCAGTGCCTCTTTGGGGTCGATAACGCGGGTCAGGTCAACCATGTTGCACCCCACGAACAGCAGCGGCAGCGGCGCTCAGGCTTCCGTTGTGATAAATCGCGGCGTAGGCGTCGAAGGCATCCAGGGCGTGCCCGTTGTGCATGGGGTCATCGGCGTGATGGCAGAATATGCGCCCCTCGATCTCCACGATCCCAGGCGTCCCGCTATGGCTGTGCGGGGATACCCAGCGTTTGCCATTTCTGGTGTAGCCTCCATTTTCCAGCACCTCCTCAATGGTGTGCTGTTCATTGAATTGCGCGATGACCGAGACGCCACCACGCGCCGCGATCCGGGCCGTCATCGCCTTGGCCTTTGCCTTCTTAGCCTCTCTTTGGTGCTGCATGGCGGCGGCGATTAGGGTCAACGTCCGGGCACTCAGCGGCGCTGATCCGCCAGTGTAGAACTCATACCCACTTGCGCGATCTGGTGGCGTTGCTGGTGCATAGTAAAGTCGGGCACGATCCCCCAGGCAGGCGCGATCAATGGCCTGTGCGATGGCTTCCGGCAACTGGTCCACCACATAGGATTGCGCGTCCCTCAGCACGTCCGGGTGCAGCGGGGCATCCAGAGCAATGATGATCCGATACCGGGGAGACTCGGCGCTATGACTCCAGGTGGAATAAACCACATGCGCCCAGCCCAGGCGTGATAATTCGATATGCGCGGCAAGAGGCGGCAGCGGTGCCTGATCCTTGCCATCAACATCGAACCCCAGCGCCGAGACACTGGCAACATTTTTGCCAGCACGGTGCATGGTGTTGAACTGCGCCAGCACAAAGCCGGTGCCGTCTTTCGTCTCCCGTACCTCCGCTATGCTCAGGTATTGGCAGAACTCGCTCCAGGACAAAGCGCGGGGGGTGATCCGGGGATCATGGGCATTACGCACCACGCCGATGGTGATATGATTCCCTTGCCGGGGGCTTTCGATTGCTGTTAGATCGGGGGCTCTTTTCATGCTGCCACCCCGCGAATATGCTTTGTCCCGCCTTCCCGGACCCACGCGAGAAAGATGGATTCGTCTATCAATATACGGCGTCCGAAGTGGACTACAGCGCCCACTTTCTCCGCGTCGGGGCCACGGTAAAACAGTAAGCTACGAATGCCGCCAGCGGTAAATGCCGGGTGCTTCTCGGCGAACTGACGAACCGTCAGAAATTCCGGGTTATTGACTGTTTCTTGCATTGTGAAGTCCTCAGAATCGCCGCTGAATTGCCGCGATATGAGGATTGTGATTGGACTGATTGGTTACTGTCACGCCATAACAGACTGATCCACATCATAAATCTGCATCCTACTAGTAGCGTGCAATTACTCCTGCATTCTACCAGTAGCGGGCAATCTGCGTTGTGCGCCTATCCAGTTTCTTATGGTCCCTTCGGATACATTCCGCACCTTCAACTCGTCGGCTTTGGCGTTTACTGTCGTAAATATGGACTTGGCCGCGTGCGAATTACTTTTCCATTTCCCGCCACCGAATGGCCCTTGATGGTATAGCTGCAATGCAAAGGCCTTAAGTTCGACCATTGGCTGGCCCCTGTCTTTCCGTTTGGCGTTATTGCTCCGCCCCTTATTGCTCCCCGCCAGCCGTGCAAGATTTTCCTGTGAAAAGACAAGGCGGCTGTCCTGCTCCCATTTTTTCACCATGGCGAAGCTGTCCGGGTCTGCCTGTATGGCGGGGTCGTGCAAAAGTTCCGCTACTGCCCGCTCCAGACGGGCGGCTGCTGCGTAGTGGATGCGCAAATCCTCGACGACGGGGCGGGGCAAATCCGGCAGCATGGCTGCCATTATTGCGCTCAGGGTGTCTTGCTGCTCAGTCATATCGCACCCCCGCCCATCATCTTGGCGGCCACCCGTTCCGCCAGTGCAGCAGTGTGGCCCGGTGACAGGTGCGCGTATCTCTGGACCATCGCCATGGTCTTGTGACCGAGTAGTGCCGCCAATTCGGGCAGGCTGGCCCCGTTCATGGCGGCCATGGATGCGAACGTATGGCGCAAGTCGTGCCAGTGGAAGCCCTCGATACCTGCCGCCTGTAACGCCTTTTCCCAAGGCTGCCGCAAGTCCACGGGCTGCTTAGGGTTCACGCGGGAAGGGAACAGCAGGCCCGTATCTATCCGGCGCACCTTGGCCCGTTCCTTGAGCATTTCCAGCACAGGGGCGGCAAGGTGCAGAGCGCGGCGGCTGCCGTTCTTCGTCTCCTCAAGCTGCAAGGTGGCCCTGTTCAGGTCTATCTGTGACCATGACGCGGCCATCGTCTCAGCCTGTCTGCCGCCAGTGGTCAGCGCCAGCAGCACGGCAAGATATAAATCATCATTGGCGGATTCTTTGCAGGCTAATAGCATGCGTTCGCGCTCATCGTCGCTGAGGTACCGCACGCGGCCCCGTGGTAGGGCGGGCTTGGGTACGCGGTGCATGGGGCTTTGCTCTATCCACTGCCATGTATTGGCGGCCTGAGTCAGCACGCTGGATAGTGCCTGTCTGTAGTGGGCCACGGATTGCGGACCTAGTTGCCGCTCGGCGGCGAGTTCTCGAAGCGCGTCATTGATAGCGGCGGGTGTTATGTCCGCCAATGTATGGCCGCCTAGCCTATCCTTCCACCATGCGTAATGCAGGCGGCGATGGGCGGCGCTCTTGAGGCTGGGCAGGTTATCCCGTTCGTAACGCTCGATAGCCTCCGCCAGTGTGTGGCGTTTGGCCTCTACCGTCTGGAAGTACCGACCTTCCCTTATGGCGGCCTCGGTCTGGGTGGCCCATTGCTTGGCTTTGGTCTTGCTGGCGAAGCTGGCGGATTGTACCGGGTGGCCTTTTAGCCGGACCTTTACGCGAAAGGTTGTAGCGCCGTCCTCTTGGGTGCGTTCTTCGATGCTTGCCATGATTACGCCCTCCAAGTGGTGAGGGCTGGCGCTGTATGCGGTAAACTGTGCTTATCCATTGCAGGCTCCTTGTCAGTTTGCCTTGGTAGGGTCGGGTCTGACGCTCTAACGTCTCCCGGCCTGTTTTTATTATAGCAACACGGCAAAAAAGCGCAACATGAGCTATGCAAGCGCACGAAACGGCAACGCAACATGATGTTTACTATCTTTTATTGTCATCAGAGCTGACCATAAGGGGCACTCATGGGGCATTTTAGAAAATATCAGGGGTTCGGTGGGGCACTCATGGGGCACTGACAAGGCGATAAATTGCCCGGTTCGGTCTTCCCAAGATTAGTATATAGGGTTATTGTTCATTCGTAGTCAGTTGCGGCGGGTTGT
>JAAOMR010000247.1 GCA_018853935.1 Acidithiobacillus ferrivorans | reverse complement strand
TCGGCATAACGGGCGAAGCGGTGGCCACGCCGGTCCAGTTCCCAATCCAGCTCATCCAACACCACATTGGCCAGCACTGGCGAGAGTGGGCCGCCTTGCGGCACGCCCATCGTCGTCGGCTCGATGTGTCCACCGACGCTCACACCCGCCTTCAGGAAGCGATTGACCAGGCGCAGCAGGCCGGTATCAAGGCAACGGCTCTTCAGTCGCGCCATCAGCCGGTCATGGTTGACCCGGTCAAAGAAGGCTTGCAAGTCCATGTCCACCACCCAGCCGTAACCTGCGCGGATTGTCCCCTGTACTTCGCGCA
>JAAOMR010000246.1 GCA_018853935.1 Acidithiobacillus ferrivorans | reverse complement strand
TCTTTTGCGAAATTGAAATCCACCATTTCTCCGGCCTTGTAGCCGTTGAGCATAGCCGTGTTCTGGAGCAGGAAATTCATTGACATACTGGGCCAGCCAAGAGCCTTGACGGGGCCCATGGCGATATTGACCGTGTTCGCATCAGGAGTGATGCCGTTGATTTTGCCCTGCCCCATGAAGGTCTGGGCCTTGGTTTCATGGCCCGACACGGTGCCCAGGTTGTCCGTGGCCGCATATGCCGGAAGCGTGACAGCCGCCGAACACGCCAGGATGAGGTTGAAATAAAAACGTTTCATGTTTGTCTCCTTGCTGTTAGTGAACTGTTCGTTTATCAAAGTTTGCGCTTGGTTATGACAACAATTTCCGGTGGCATTCCTTTCTGCCCACGGCGAAATTGCCCGTCCGTACCACTCGCCTATCCATCATTCATGCCGGGTTTTCGTGCCATCTCCGTTATTTGAAGTAATATCGCCCAGCTCTTCCGTCCCGCCGCTCTGGTCCGCCTGGACACTGAACCCAGCGTTCCAATCGGCAAGAAGGGCTTGGTGTTCCGACTCGGTGAACCCCTTGTGACCGTGGATCATGGCCGATATCAAGCCGTGGCGGCCCGCAACCTCGTGCGCGATCACGAGCGCCACATGGACAATGACGAAGGCAAG
>JAAOMR010000245.1 GCA_018853935.1 Acidithiobacillus ferrivorans | reverse complement strand
GATCTTGCCGACCGCGTCCGGTGGTGAGTCCGACATCAATCCAGTTTGCTGCCCGGTAACAATGACCGGTAAAGCGTACTGGATCGACCAGCGTTTCTACCAGATAAGGACGTAATCCGTAAACTGCCTCCCAATCACGGGTTACGGTGCGCAGAGCCAGAGCCAATACATGACTGGCGAGATTCTTGACCTGTACCTGGGGTAGGATCAGAAATCGGGAGTTGCAAATAACCTGCTGCAGGCGTTTGGCCCGGGTCGCATCGTCCCAGCCGATCCAGGCATCCCGGGCACGTATTCGCCAAGCCGGTGACGAAAACTGTAAGCATCCTAATACCCAGGGCGAATGCAGAGCGTCTGGATGGGGTATTCCCTGAATTAAATAACGCAGATGCGCTCCAAAAGGGACTTTGTGGCCCAGATAATGATGCTGTGCGATCAGGTCTCGCCATAACTGGCGCTGTGCCAGTGTTTCCACGCGTTGGAGTTTAATCGGCTGCAGTGCTGCGAGTGCGGTGGGCATCTCGGAGAGGGGCACTGGCATGGCAGAGGTGCCAGTCCTGCGACCCCGTGGTCGTCCGGCTCGTAGTGCCGGCAAGTGGATCCATCCTTCGTCCTGCATCTGTTCAAGCAGTATCCGGCACTCTGCCGCCTTCAGATTCCCGTTAGGGCGTTGCCAGCCGAGCAGTTCACATATGGTTTGCGCTAAAACATGGCGACTCAGGCGGCCATACTGACGCGTGAGATCCTGAATGAGTTGGCACTCTGCAGCGTTCAAGGCTTGACCGCAGAAATGGTAATCCGGCGCTTCCGTTATCATCGTTCAACCACTGTCGCGGCGGCCCCGATTGAGCCCACTCAGCATGAATTCCAGGAGCGCCGAGAAACTCTCGAAGCAATGATACTGCGTCAGAACACGGACATGCTCAAAGAAGGCCTTTCGGGTGGGGAGTCGATCCCGCAAAGTCCGATAGGTGAAGTCGGTCAGCTCTTGCACGGTATGCAGCAGGAAAGCCAAGAGATTCAATGTCGCCAGGGTAGCGGAAAGGTACTTTTGACCATGCCCGAAATTGTGGGACAGGTGGTACCCCTTGGTTTTCAGCGTATTGTTATTGCCGTTTTCAATGCGCCACCGCGCACGTCCCGCTTTTACGATTTCAGCAACATTACCGGGATGGAGGGTGTGCGTGGTGGCAAAGGCGTTGTGATACACCGTCTTGCCTTCTGCGCTGGTGGACTTTAACTCGCACCAATTCACCATCAGTGCATCCTTACCCGCCCGCAACGGCAGCGAT
>JAAOMR010000244.1 GCA_018853935.1 Acidithiobacillus ferrivorans | reverse complement strand
CCGCCTCGCCAGTCTTTCCGGTGAGGGCCGTTCCTCGGCCACCACCATGCTCACCCTCAGCGCCCTCCGTTTGCTCTTCAGTGCTCCTGAGCCGCTGGCGGGTCGGGCCGATCCCCGCAAGCTGCTGGGGTTTACCGACAACCGGCAGGACGCCGCTTTACAGGCCGGGCACTTCAACGACTTCATTTTTCTGCTGACGCTGCGCTCCGGCCTCATCGGCGCACTGCAAAACGGCAGCGGCCTGCTCAACGAGGAACAACTGGCCGATGCCGTATTCAAAGCCCTGGGGTTTGATCAGATCAACGAGGCCACACTGGTCGAATATCTGCGCAACCCCAAACTCATGGGGTTGGCGCGGCAGGAAGCGCAAAGAACGCTGCGCTTCATCATCGGTTACCGTCTGCTCCGCGATCTGCGCCGGGGCTGGCGGTTCAACAATCCCAATCTCGACCAACTCGGCCTGATCGACATCCGTTATCGCGGCCTGGAGGCATTCAGCACCACAGACAGCCTCTTTGCCCAGAACGCCGGGCTGTCCGCCCTCAGTGGACCCCATCGCGCGGCGCTCTGCCAGATCGTCTTTGACGTCATGCGTCGTGGCCTCTGCCTGGAAAGCCGTTACTTGGATGCCGTCGAGCAGGACAAGGCCCGAAACAGCGCCTACACCACCCTCAATGACCGCTGGGCCTTCGCCGCCGACGAATCACTGGAAACGGCGAGAACCCTGATTTTCGGCAAGCGGCCAGAGTATAAGGGGAGAGCCCGTACCGACCTGATCAGCGGCGGACCACGCTCCCGGCTGCTCCGTCAGGTCAAGAATGCCACCTTCTGGAAAGACAGCGCATGGGCCGGTCAGGCAGCCCAGTGGAAAGACGCCGAATGGGCTGAACTGATCGAAGCGACGCTCCAGGCCGCCAACCTCTATGGTTATGTGCAGAAGCATCCCGTGGAAAATCATCTGGTGGGATGGCGACTGAACGCCGGCACCCTCGACTGGTGCCTGACGGCCGACGAGCCGGACACCGACAACCGCCAGTCCAATGCCTTCTTCCGCCAGCTTTATCTCAACATCGCCAATCTCCTGCGTCAGCCGGAACACCCGCTCTTCGCCTTTGAGGCGCAGGAGCATACTGCGCAAGTGGATTCGGCGCGCCGCCAGTTACTGGAACAGCGCTTCCGTTACACCGAAAAAGACCGTCACGACTGGGCCAGCAATCCCGCTCATGAAGCGCCTCTGGAGCGCTTGCCGGTTATGTTCTGCTCCCCCACCATGGAGCTGGGCGTCGATATTTCGGCCCTCAATACAGTGTACCTGCGCAATGTGCCGCCCACCCCCGCCAATTATGCCCAGCGCAGCGGTCGTGCTGGGCGCTCCGGCCAGCAGGCTCTGGTCATCACCTACTGTGCCGCCCAGAGCCCCCACGATCAATGGTTTTTCCACCATGCCAACGAGATGGTCCATGGCGTGGTCAAGTCGCCCACCCTTGATCTGGCCAATCGCGACCTGGTGGAAAGCCATCTGCATGCGGTCTGGCTGGCCTGCGCGGAAATAGACCTCCCTTCCGGCATCAACGAACTACTGGATCTCGACCAGCCGGGCAAGCCGTTGAAACCGCATTATCAGGACTGCCTGAACAATACCACCGTTCAGGACCACGCCCAGAAGAGCGCCGCGCGGGTCATCGATCAACTCCACAACGAACTGCAGGACAGCGACTGGTTCTCCCTGGATTATGTACAAAAAGTCATCGCAATGGCCCCCCAGAGCTTCTCTGGAGCACTGCAGCGCTGGCGAGAGCTCTTTGACTCCACCCGCGCCCAGATGGACATGGCCGATCATCTCGTCAAAAGCCACACCGCCTCCCATGGCGAGCGACTGAATGCCCAGCGCCGCTATGGGGATGCTGCCCGGCAATATGCGGTCCTGCTCAAGACGGGCAACACCCAGAACGCCGACTTCTACACCTATCGTTACCTCGCCAGCCAGGGCTTCCTGCCCGGTTACAACTTCCCGCGTCTACCCCTGATGGCATGGATTCCCGCCAGTGGCGGCAACACCATGAGCGGGAGGGAGGACGAAGGCAGCATGGTCAGCCGCCCGCGTTTTCTGGGACTCTCGGAGTTCGGTCCGCGCAGTCTCATCTATCATCAGGGCCGCATGTATCGCGTGGTGCGGGCCAAACTCAACGTCGGATCAGCGGATCACATTTCCGGCAACAGCCAGTTGGCCACCATCGCTTCCCTGGTCTGCAGCCAGTGCGGGTATGGTCACCTGGGCGCTCCTGGCGGCAGCGACCCCCTGGTCAACCGCTGCGAAAACTGTGATGCCCTGCTGACAGAGCACGACTGGGTGCGGGAACTCTATCGCATAGAAACCGTGGAAACCGTGGCGGTGGAACGTATTTCCATCAATGACGAAGACCGCCAGCGGCAGGGCTTCGAGCTGCAAAGTACCTACCGCTTCCTGCCCGGTCCCGACGGCGTCATCCAGAAACGCAAGGCCGCCGTGCGCAACGGCGATGAAGTGCTGGCTGAACTCACCTACGCCCCTGCCGCCCGCCTGTGGCGCATCAATCGCGGCTGGCGGCGGCGCAAGAACAAGGAGCAACTGGGTTTCTATATCAACCCCATTACCGGCACTTGGAGCAAGCAGGATGATCCCAATGCATCCGGTGAAAGCCAGGAAAAGGAAGAAGGCCTACTCGACAAGGTCCCCAATCAGCGCATCGTGCCCTTTGTCGAAGATCATCGGAACCTGCTGATCCTGGCTCCGGCACAAACGCTTTCCTTAGAGGCCATGGCCACCCTGCAAGCCGCCCTGAAGCGGGGCATCGAAATGACCTTCCAGATCGAAGAAGCCGAACTGGTGGCTGAGCCCCTGCCCAAAAGCGACGAACGCCGCGCCCTGATGTTTTACGAAGCCGCCGAGGGCGGTGCCGGTGTTCTGACCCGACTGGTCAGCGAACCGGCCAGTCTCCGGGAAGTCGCCAGTGCCGCCTTGCAGATGATGCACTATGGCAAAGCGGAAGACGGCCCCTGGCAGTTTGAGGCACTGGAGGCGACGGACAAGCACATCTGCGAGGCGGGCTGCTACCAGTGCTTGTTGTCCTACTTCAATCAGCCGGACCACGAAAACATCAACCGCCGCAACGCCGATGCCCTCAAACTGCTGGTGGCGCTGGCCAACGCCGAGGTGCATCTGATCGCCGCTGTCACCGCATCGACGCTTACCCCATCGCAACCCTTTGTCCCCGGTCAGAGCACGTCCGCGCAATGGTTGCAGGCCATCACACAGGCCGGTTTCCGCTTGCCCGACGCCACCGATGTCCCCGTCCAGCAAGGCGCCGCCATCGCCGCCGCTCAGTATGCCGCCGCCCGGGCCCTGGTCTTTCTGACGCCCATCAGCCCCGATCTGCATAGGGTACTCAGCGATAAGGGCTGGCAGGTGTTGGACTTCGCGGACCTAGCCCAATGGTCGATCCGATTCGCCACTTATCCCGAGATATTCGGCCTGCCCGAGAAGCCGCAATGACCGGCATCGAACACGACTTCATGCCCGGCAACCTGGTGCGCGCACGGGGTCGCGAATGGGTGGTGCAAAGCGACTCCCGCCGCGACTGGCTGCGCCTGCGCCCGCTGGGTGGCGCCGACGACGACAGTATCGCCCTGATCCCCGAACTGGAACTGCAAGCCGTCGAGCCCGCCACCTTTCCCTGGCCCGAGCCGGAACAGGCGGGCAACCATGCCGCCGCTCTACTGCTGCGCGACGCCCTGCGCCTCAAATTACGTGCCGGCGGCGGCCCGTTCCGGGCTTTCGGCAACATCGCCGTCGAACCCCGCGCTTATCAACTGGTGCCGCTGCTCATGGCCCTGCGCCTCTCGACCGTGCGCCTGCTCATCGCCGATGACGTCGGCGTCGGCAAAACCATCGAAGCCGGGCTGATCGCCCGCGAGTTGATGGATCGCGGCGAAATCCGCCACCTAGCTGTGCTGTGCCCGCCGCACCTGGTCGAGCAATGGCAAAACGAACTGGAAAGTCGGTTCAATCTGCAAACCGTGGCCCTCACCTCCGCCTCCGCCCCCCGCATCGAGCGCGACCTGCCCCATGGGATTGGTCTCTTTGATTATCACCCGGTGGTCGTGGTCAGCCTCGACTACATCAAAAGCGAGCGTCACCGCGCCCACTTCCTCAGCACAGCCCCCGAGTGCGTGATCGTGGATGAGGCCCATACCTGCGCCAGCAGCGGACAAGGTAAGCAACTGCGTTTCCAGCTCTTGCAGCAACTCAGTCAAAACCCGGAACGCCACCTGATTTTGCTCACCGCGACCCCGCACTCGGGGGACGAGGCCGCCTTTTACAACTTGCTTTCGCTCCTCGATCCGCGCTTTCTTGAGCTACAAGGACACACCACAGCCAATGATCCGCTGCGGCTGGAGCTGGCCCGCCATTTCGTGCAGCGTCGGCGCAAGGATATCGCCGAATGGCAGGCGGAAACCGGCGATGGCCGGGGCTTTCCGCGGCGCATGAAAGCCGAGATCACCTACCCGCTGAGCGGTGACTGGGGCCGCTTCTTCGACTCGGTTCAAAATTACTGCCGGGAACTCGCCGAAGACATCGAAGCGCGAGAGGCTGGCCATGCGCGTTTGGTCTGGTACGCCACCCTCGCGCTGCTGCGTTGCGTGGCCTCTTCTCCGGCCGCCGCCGTCAAAGCTCTGACGACCCGGCTGGACAATACCCTCAGCGACAACGAATGGCTCACCGACGAGCGTTTATACGACGGTGAAGCCGACGACCTGGACAGCAATGATCTTGAACCACCGGCACAAATGGCCCATGCCGGGCATTTGCAAACATTGATTAGCGAAGCGCAGCGGCTCTCGGGCCAGGCGGGCGATCCCAAGCTGGCGGTGTTAATCCAACATCTCCATGCGCTGCTCAAAGAAGGCTTCCACCCCGTAGTCTTCTGCCGCTACATCGCTACCGCCCACTACGTGGCCGACCATCTCAAACAAACTTTCCCCAAGGCCGTCATCGACGCAGTTACTGGCGAATACACCCCCGAGGAACGCCGCGAGCGGGTAGAGGCGCTGGCAGAAGGCGAATCCCGCGTCCTTGTCGCCACCGACTGCCTCTCCGAAGGCATCAACCTGCAGCACCTGTTCACCGCCGTCGTCCACTACGACCTGGCCTGGAACCCAACTCGCCACGAACAGCGCGAAGGCCGCGTCGATCGCTTCGGTCAGCAGGCCCCCGAAGTGCGCTGCACTATGCTCTACGGGCAGGATAATCCAGTCGATGGCTTTGTGCTCAACGTCATCCTGCGCAAGGGCGAAGCCATCGAGAAGGAACTCGGCGTGCTGGTGCCCATGCCCGAAGACGAAGCCCGTATCAAACAGGCGCTGGTCAAGGCGGCACTGATGAAGCGCAGCAACGCCCATACCGCGCAGTTGGATTTCGACTTTGGCGAATCCGAACAGATCCTCGCCCCCCTGCAAGCCCGCTGGCAAGACGCCCTGCAAAAAGCCAAGGCCAACCGCACCGTCTTTGCCCAGCGCCGCATCCGTCCCGACGAAGTGCTGCCCGAATGGCAGAAGGAACAACAAGCACTGGGCACCCAGGCCGACGTGCAACACTTTGTGACGAGCGCATGCGTTCGCTTGGGCGCCCCGCTGGACGCCGCCCGCAAGGGCCAGTACCGCCTGTTGCCGCAACATCTGCCGGAAACGCTGCGGCTGCGCCTGGCCGATGAAGGGTTTAGCAAAACCCTGACCATCGATTTCAACGCACTGCACCGCAGCCACCCGCTGGTGACGGCCCTCGCCGACTATCTCCTCGAAACCAGCCTTGCAGACGGCAGCCCCATTGCCGCGCGCTGCGCCGCTACCCTCACCGATGCCGTGGACGTGGTCACCACGCTGTTCCTGCTGCGTCTGCGCCATCAGCTCAGCTATGTGCGCCGCCGTGAACCGTTCCAGATGATGGCCGAAGAAACCGTCACCCTCGCGGTCAGGGGCCGCAGCCAGCCCGAATGGTTGAGCGGCGATTCCGTCAATGCGCTGCTCGAATGCACCCCTACAGGCAACCTGCCGCCGGAAGGGGTGCAGCGCGAAATCCGCACGGCGATGGCCTTTCTGCGTGCTCACCCGCAGCAACTGGAAGCCTTGGCGCAGGTCCGCGCATCTGCCCTCCTCGACGACCACCGCCGCGTGCGCGAGGCGGCCCGCGATGTCGGCCAGTACAGCGTCAGCGCCTGTCTGCCGGTGGATGTGATCGGCATCTATGTGTTGTTGCCGGACGTCCTGTAATGTACACTTTGATGTACATCATCTGTACGGGAGCCTATTCATGCCTGAAACCACCTTCACCGAATTACGCAACCACGCCAAGACCTGGTTCGATCTGGTCGAGGCCGGACAGGTTGTGCGCGTATTGCGAAATGGCAAGCCCATCGCCGAAATCCACCCCATCCCGGCACAACTGCCCTCCTGGAAGCAGCGTCCGGCACGCCCGCTGGCCATCGGCGGCAAGGAGATCAGTCGGCTCATCCTCGACGAGCGCGGAGACTGATGCGCGTCTATTTCGACTCATCGGCCTTTGCCAAGCGTTACATCGACGAGGTCGGCACCGACGCAGTACTGATGTGGTGCGAGCGGGCCAGCGAACTAGCGCTGTCGGTCATTGCCATTCCCGAGCTCATTTCTGCCTTCTGTCGCCTGCAACGGGAAGGACGCCTGACGGACGCGCAATACCAGGAAATCAAGCGCGCTCTCATGAGCGATATCGCTGATGCACTGCTCTGCGATACCACGCCCCAGGTCATCCAGCACGCCGTCAACGCATTGGAAAACCACACGCTGCGCGGCATGGACGCCATCCACCTGGGTGCCGCCCTCGCCTGCACCGCCGAAGTGTTCATCTCGGCCGATGCCCGCCAATGTCGCGCCGCCCAGGCCTTCGGTTTGCAAGTGGTATCGCTGTGAAACGCAAACCGCGCCACCACCTCGCCTTCGCCACCCTGCGTCTGGAGGGTGGCCTATTCCTGCCCGACCAGTTGGAAAAAGCGGCCCTTGGCGCGGCCCGGTTCCAGAGCGAAGCCGACTATCACACCCCCAAGGGCCTCAAGCTCAAGGACGACACCAGCCGCGCCTTTCAGATCGCCAGTGCGCAGTGGAAGCACTTTGCCGGCCAGTTCGAGCGCAGCGATGTCGATGCCGGCGCGCTCACCCGCCACTTTGTGCAGGAGCTCTTGCGCGACGCCTTCGGCTACACCCATATCGCCCCCGTCACGGGCCTCAGCGTGGGCGATCAGCACTATCCCGTCACGTTTCTGGCCGGTGCCTTGCCCGTTGTCGTTGCCCCGCATACCCTGGGGCTGGATGAGGCCAACCCGCGTTTCGCCGTCACCGGCAGCGGCGCGCGCAAGAAAACCGCGTTCCAGTTGGCGCAGGAGTTTCTCAACGCCAGCCCCGACCACACCTGGGCCATGGTCAGCAACGGTCGCCAACTGCGTCTGCTGCGCGACGCCGCCACGCTTACCCGCCCCAGCTTTCTGGAAATCGATCTGCAAGACCTACTCGGTGGCGCACGCTACGCCGAGTTCGCCAACGTCTGGCGCCTGCTGCACGCCAGCCGCGCCCCGCAACCCGCGCTCCATCCCGAAAGCGGCGAACAGGAAGGCCCCTGCATCTGGGAACAGTGGCGCGCAGCCGGGCAGGAAGAAGGCACCCGGGTCCGCGAAGGTCTGCGCCAGGGCGTTACCGAAGCCCTGCTGATTTTCGGCGAAGGCTTCATCCAGCACCCCGCCAACGAGGCGCTGCGTCAGGCGCTCGATACTGGCACCCTCAGCAAAAATGCCTACTTCCAGCAACTGCTGCGCCTCATCTACCGCCTGATTATTCTATTCAACGTGGAGGAACGCGGCCTGCTGCATCCGGTGGACGATGGCACCTCCGCCGTAGCCGCCCGCGGCGCCTACGCCGAAGGCTACGCGGTGGGCCGTCTACGCGATCTTTGCCTCAAGCGCCGCGCCCGCAACAGCTTCGATGACCACTGGCAAGCCCTGCGCATCGTGTTCAAGGGCCTGGCGCAAGGCGAACAGCGTCTAGCCTTGCCCGCCCTCGGCGGCCTGTTTGCCGCAAGCCAGTGCCCGGCGCTAGACACCGCCAGCCTCGACAACACCCACCTGATGGCCGCCATGCAGCAGCTACGCTGGTCCAACCACAGCGGCAGTCTGGCCCCGGTGGACTACCGCAATATGGGTTCCGAAGAACTGGGCAGCGTCTACGAAAGCCTGCTGGAACTGGTGCCCGACATTGACCTGCCCGCCAGGCAGTTCGGCTTCATCGGAATCAGCAGCGAGGGCAGCACCGCCGGCAACGCACGCAAACTCACCGGCAGCTACTACACGCCCGACACGCTGGTGCAGGAACTCATCCGTTCCGCCCTTGATCCTGTCATCGCTCAGCGCCTCGCCGCCCAGCCCACCAACCCTATCGAAGCCCTGCTGGCGATGCGCGTCATCGACCCCGCCTGCGGCAGCGGCCATTTTTTGCTGGCCGCCGCGCGCCGCCTCGCCGAACAACTCGCCCAACTGCGGGCCACCGATGGCGCCGTGCAGCCGCAGGACTACCGCCACGCCCTGCGCGAAGTCATCGCCCGCTGCATTTTCGGGGTGGACCGCAATCCCATGGCCATCGAACTGGCGCGCACCGCTCTGTGGCTGGAAGGTTTTGAAGAAGGCCGCCCCCTGAGCTTTCTCGATCACCACCTGCAAGTAGGCGATGCCTTGCTCGGTCTCACCGACCTCAAAGCACTGGAGCACGGCATCCCCAAAGAGGCGTTCAAGCCGCTTTCCGGTGACGACAAGGCCGCCTGCAAAGCCCTTACGCAGGCCAATGCCCACGGACTGAAGCAACTGGAGCGTGAACTGCACAGCAATCTAGTACCGTTCGATCTCCAGCGAATCGATGGCCTGGAAGGCTTGCGCCAGCTCGAAGCCCTGCCTCAAGACACACCTCCCGAAATCACCGCCAAGGAGGCCGCCTACCACGCCTTTTTGCATCAGGCACAAGACAGTCGCATCGCCCAAGCCGCCGACCTACTGGTGGGAGCCTTTCTGCTGCCCAAGGTGGAAGGCACCCAAGACACAGGCATGGATGCAACTGCAGAGCTTACACTTTTCGCGCCTCTCGCGTCGCCGCCAGCCATTCCTACTAGCCAAACACTTTGGCTGGGACTGTTTACCGAAACACCGGGCAGCGCTTACCAGGCGCAACGTGCCGCCGCCCACGCCGCCTGCGTCGAGGCCCGCGTGCTGCACTGGCCGCTGGCGTTTCCGCAGGTGTTCGCGGCGGGCGGCTTTGATTGCGTG
>JAAOMR010000243.1 GCA_018853935.1 Acidithiobacillus ferrivorans | reverse complement strand
GGGGACCGCACTACCGTCGGGCAGTAGGAACTGGTAACAGACGCCGCTGCCCAGGCCCGGGGCGAAGTAGTGCCACCAGCCACTAGCCGCACCCGCCATGGGGCGCCGTTTCTCGCCGCCCGCCCAGGACAGGGCGATCTCCAACTGCTGCACGCGCGGCGCCCAAAGCCGAAAAAGGACCCCTTCCGCCTCCACCATCGCGCCAAAGGGCATGTCGTGGCGGCGGATCATTTTCTCCTTCCCCCATGATGCAGGAGGACGAGGGAACGCCCTTGCAGCAGATAGCGCTCTCCGCTCTGCCGCGCCCCTTTGGCCGCGCCGTCGTCCTGAGCGGTATCCAGGAGGAGCTCCCAGAATAATTTGTCATCGGCCAGCGACGGCAGCGTGAAGGGTACACTATCGTGAAAGGCGTTCAGCAGGAGCAGAAAATCCTCGTCTTTTACCGACCGACCCTGTGCATCCAGCTCTGTGAGCTCCGTGCCCGCCAGGTATAAACCCAGGCAGTGTGCGTCACCTTCCTGCCATTCTTCGGCGCCCATTTCCCGTCCGCCGGGATGAAGCCAAAGGACATCCTTAATCTGGTCTGGCGCCACGGCCTGGCCGCGGAAAAAATGCCGGCGTCGCAAGCTGGGATGATCCCGGCGCAACTGGATTATTTGTGTGAGGAAATCCAGTTGCTTTTGCTGCGCTGCGTTGACATCCCAACACAGCCAGCTCAAGGGGTTATCCTGGCAATAGGCGTTGTTGTTGCCCTGTTGACTGTGGCTGAGTTCATCACCCGCCAGCAGCATAGGTACCCCTTGGGAGAACAGCAGGCTGGCCAGAAGATTGCGCTGCTGCCGGGCGCGCAGGCCGTTAATTTCAGCGTCGTCTGTCTCGCCTTCGGCGCCGCAATTCCAGAAAAGATTATTATCGCTGCCGTCCTGATTATCGTTCTGGTTAGCTTCGTTGTGTTTTTCGTTGTAGCTCACCAGATCATGCAGGGTGAAACCATCATGGGCGGTAAGGAAATTAATGCCCACCGCGGGGCCGCGTCCGGCCCTGGCATACAAATCAGCGGAGCCGCCCAGACGCGCGGCAAGTCCTCCCAGTTGTCCGTCGTCGCCTTTCCAGAAGGCCCGCAAGGTATCGCGGTAGCGGTCATTCCACTCCGCGCAGCCGGGCGGAAATGCACCCAGTTTGTAACCACCTTCCCCCAGGTCCCAGGGCTCAGCAATGAGTTTGACCCGGGCGAGCACGGGATCCTGGAGCAGGATTTCGAAGAGTGGTCCCATGCGGTCACTGGAACGGAAGGGGCGAGTCAAAGAAACGGCGAGATCGAAGCGGAAGCCGTCCACGTGCATTTCTTCCACCCAATAGCGCAGGGAGTCCAGAATAAGCTGCATGACCCTTGGGTGATCGGCGTTGAAGGAATTGCCACAACCGGTGGTATCGGTGTAATAGCGGGGTTTCTCCGCGACCAGACGATAATAGGCGGCGTTGTCGATACCGCGGAAGCTGAGGGTCGGACCCAATTCGTTACCTTCGGCCGTATGATTGTAGACCACGTCCAGAATCACCTCGATACCCGATTTGTGAAGTGCCTTGACCATCTCCTTGAACTCGTCGATTTTACCGCTCGCCAGATACAGGGGGTGGGGCGCAAAAAAGCCCAGGGAATTGTAACCCCAGTAGTTGCGCAGCCCACGCTCCACCAGATCGCGGTCATCTACAAAAGTCTGTATCGGCAACAATTCGATGGCGGTCACTCCGAGCTTTTGTAGGTGCCCAAGTATGGGCGCTGAGGCGAGACCGGCACAGGTCCCGCGGAGGTTTTTGGGAACCTCGGGGTGCTGCATACTGAGCCCACGCACATGGGCCTCATAGATAACCGTGTCCGACCAGGGGGTGCGCGGCGGCCGGTCATCGCCCCAATCGAAGCGGTTATCCACCACGGCTGCCTTGAGCATCTGCGGGGCATCATCCCGTTTATCTAACGACAGATCCGCTTTGACGTTGCCGATGTGGTAGCCGAAATGCGCGTCATTCCAGTCCAGTGTGCCCACCATCGCTTTGGCGTAAGGGTCCAGCAGAAGTTTGTGGGGATTGCAGCGTTGGCCCTGTTCGGGCGCATAGGGACCATGTACCCGGTAGCCATAGACGAGGCCGGGTGTGGCCTCAGGCAGATAGCCATGCCAGATCTCGTTACTTTTCTCGGGCAGGGGGAGTCGATGCGTCTCCTGCTCCCCCTTGGCATCGAACAGGCAGAGCTCCACGCGCTCGGCCTGCCCTGAAAAGAGGGCAAAATTGATCCCATTTCCATCCCATGCTGCGCCTAAAGGATAGGGACAACCTGGCCATAGTGCAGGTTTTCTTTTCACCTTTATGCTCCTTTTACGTCAAACCTGCCCAAATGGCGGCGTCGGGTGTTTGTTCCGACGCGGTTTCCATACCGGCCAAAAGAATCCGCAGTGAACCGCCCAGGATATCTTCCTGTAGCGGCTCCAGAAGCTCCGGAATATCTCCCAGGAGACGCTCCCAGAGCGCCAGTTCCAGGAGATTTTCCCGGAGAGAGGGGTCCGCCGGATAGAAGGCGGCACCCGTCGCTATCTCGTCATAGGCGTGTGCGAAGGCATCCAGACTTTGTTTTGCCCAGGTCCGGGCCCATTCCCGGAGTTGGGGCAGATCATCTCCCGCGCGCACAGAAAGACGGCGCAGGGCGGCCAGGGCAGCCGCCATCAGCGAGAGTCGCATGGCGGCCAGATCCAGCAGCGGGGACTGTTTGTGGCGTCTTTGTACGGGCGACAAACGCGGATCACCACCAAGATTGATAAGGATAAAATCTTCATCAACCAGTAAAGCCTGAGCGAGGCCCAGGTGACCGGGGCAGCGGATACGGGTGAGCGTGGCGGGCAAGGGCAAATGGCGCCAAGTTGCCAGGCGTTCGGAAATCCGTGCCTGCGCCGCGAGCCAGTCTTGCGCGTTTTGGCGCAGGCCCTCGGGTAAGCCGGGCAAGACCTCCTCCAGGGCGGCAGCGGCTTTTTCCGCAGCCTGGGCCGTGTGGTCCACCCACTGTGCCAGGTCTTCGGCGGTGAAGGGTTCGGGATCGAAGGCCTGGTCGCCGCCGGGCTGTTCCAGGGCGCGGTGCAGCTCGGCGACACGACGGCCAAGGGTGGCCATGCGCAGTCGGTAAAGACCATGGTCATTCTCCCTTTGTGGGGAGGCATCCGCGCCGGGTACCGCCGCCGTCATACGCTCGGTCAGTGTACGTTCCAGATATTCCACACTAAAAGTCCAGGCATCGCCCTGATTTTCTACATAGCGGCGCAGGAGAGCCAGAGCGAGGGCGTCGCCCTGCGCCGGACGAAACTCCACCCGACCGAGAACGGGTGCCATATGGGTATAAGGGGAGACCTCCGTGAGAAATACGCCCACTTCGAACTCCGGATCACCTCCTGCCTGAAGATGACGATAGCCTTTGAGATAGAGCCGCTCTCCAAAAAGGATATTGTTGTGCCGTTGCTCCAGGCTGGGGCGCTGCAGTATATTCAAATCACTTTCGCTGAAATCCCAGGCGGCACTTTTCTCAAAGGCCAGGACACCGTCGGCGAAGGGGTGCTCGCCGCCGGTATCCATGCTGCGAACCAAGGTGCGGCAAAAGGCATCGTCACCAAAGGCATCCAGCAGGACACCCAGTCGCTCCCGTTGCCGGACCCGGGCGAGAATCCAGATATGAAAGGTATCCATGAGATTCTCCTGCTCGTCTTCCCAGGCGATGGCGAGAGGGAGTGAGTAGTGCCTGTTTTCGCCATCCGTGCCGGGAATCTGGATGATCATCCAGAGCCAGCCCTGCTGGCCGCCCGGGGGGCGCCATTCATCCTCGATCTCGACGACGACCGTAGGGACGGTCTCCCGGTCGTCCGCTGCCCAGTGTTTACCCCTCAGATAGGGTGTGAGAACTTCCTCTTGCAGCTGTCGGCGGGTGCGTGCGGCGAGGGCGCGACGGATATCGCTGGCCTCTCCATCCAAGGAGAGGAAGGTGCGCCAACCCTCCAGCAGGACGAGGGCAGGCAACTCCGGACGCGCCAGGCGTTCTTCGTGCCAGGCCGGTGGAGTGGTGTCTTCGGCGAGGGCGAAGGCCAGGAAAGCGTAGGCCGGTAGGGTCAGGAGATAGGGTAGCTGTCCGATGGGCGGGAAGGCGCTTTTCCCCATGAGTTCCACCGGGGTACGGCCAGCGTATGCCTCCAGCCCCAGTTCCACCGCCTGCGCCGTGCGCGCGAGATTGGCCACGCAAAGGACAGATACTCCTGCGTACTCCCGTAAATAGGCCAGCATCTTACGGTTGCCCGGGCGCAGGAAGCGGATATTCCCACGACCGAAGACCGGGTGTTCCTTGCGCACGGCGATGACTTTGCGGGTCCAGTGGAGCAGAGACGAGGCATTGCGACTTTGGGACTCCACGTTAACGGCTTGGTAGCCATAGACCGGATCCATGAGGAGTGGCAGATAGAGCTGCTCAGGGTCAGCGCGGGAAAAGCCACCGTTGTAGTCCGGGCTCCACTGCATGGGGGTACGCACGCCGTTGCGGTCGCCCAGATAGATATTGTCGCCCATGCCGATTTCGTCGCCATAGTAGACGATGGGCGAACCGGGCATGCTCATGAGCAACCAGGTCAGGAGTTTGATCTTCTGTCGGTCATTGCCGAGCAAGGGCGCCAGGCGTCGGCGAATACCCAGATTCAGGCGCATGCGTGGGTCTGCGGCATACTCCCGGTACAGATAATCCCGTTCCTGCCGGGTCACCATTTCCAGAGTCAGTTCGTCGTGATTGCGCAGGAAGATGGCCCACTGGCAGTTCTCGGGGATATCCGGCGTCTGGCGCAGGATATCCGTGATGGGATGGCGGTCTTCCAGCGCCAAAGACATATAGACGCGGGGCATCAAGGGAAAGTGGTAGGCCATCTGGCACTCATCACCCTGCCCGAAGTATTCGCGTACATCTTCCGGCCACTGGTTAGCCTCCGCCAGGAGGACACGGTCGCGGTAGTGGACATCGACGGCAGAGCGGAATTGCCGGATGACGGCATGGGTCTCGGGCAGATTTTCATTGTCGGTGCCGGCGCGCACGCAGAGATAAGGAATGGCATCCAGACGCAGACCATCCACACCCATGTCCAGCCAGTAGCGTAGTACCCGAATCATGGCCTTGACTACCTGTGGATTATTGTGGTTCAGATCCGGCTGATGGGAGAAGAAACGATGCCAGTAATAGGCTTTGGCGACGTCGTCCCAGGCCCAGTTGGAGCGCTCGGAATCGGAGAAAATAATACGTGTTTCCGGGAATTTTTTGTCCGTATCGCTCCACACATAATAATTGCGCTTGGCCGAGCCGGGCGGAGCGCGTCGCGCCGCCTGGAACCACGGATGCTGATCAGAGCTGTGGTTGATGACCAGTTCGGTGATGACCTTCAGGCCCCGGCGATGCGCCTCATGGAGGAAATGACGAAAATCGTCCAGCGTACCATAGTCGGGGTGAATGCCCCGATAGTCCGAGATATCATAGCCGTCATCGCGCAGGGGAGAAGGATAGAAGGGTAAGAGCCAAAGAGTGTTCACCCCCAGATCCTGGAGATAATCCAGCCTGCTGGTAAGGCCAGGGAAGTCGCCGATGCCGTCGCCGTTGCTATCCTGGAAGGTGCGGACGTGCAGTTCGTAGAGGATAGCATCTTTGTACCAGAGGGTATCCCCGCCAGCAGAAGCTACCGCTGCCGTGTCCGGCGCGGTCCCCGCCTCCGTTTTTTCTGCTGTCAAAACCTTCCCCTCGCTCTTTCGTCGCGCAGCAACCTCTGTAAAACCTATAGTTCAATGCCGTTGATTATGCAAAAACGACGATTGGAGGCACAGACGTGCCCGCCGCTGAATGCTCAATGGACTGCGCTCATGAAACAGAATGTCCGCTGTGTCACACCCACGGCGCCCTCTTCTCCAAACCATTGCTCCCAGCGGCCATTTCGGAACGGATCGCCGAATTCCATTAAGCCACAGCGCAGGCCATAGGGCTACGGGTCCAAAGGGCCGTTACCAATCTGGAAGGGATCAAGAGCAAGGAAGGCAAGGTCATCAGCCGCTGCGTTCCTTGCGCTAGTCCATCAAACTGGCGTTTTTTTTTAAATGTACTACCCTCTAAGGTGGAGTGTTAGGGTTTGATGGCTATCGGGGTGAGATGACATCGTAGATGTACATCGTTGAGCCACCGTGAATCTGAAAAGGGGCGGGTATATTGCATTGCGATTTTAATCGCCACTAACGCGTTCTTATTGCCGTGGTGATTTATTCTGCGACAGACCGACTTGGTTGTGGTTATTTATCAAGAAAGAGGAGAAATGCCATGTATGAGAAAACGAATAGCCGTTTTAGGACACTACTCACGATCAGCATGATGATTATACCCATGGGACTCGCCGGCTGTGCAAGCGAGCCAGACCTATCGCAGATGAATGCCAAGGTTGATGCGGCTCAAACAATGGCCAAGGCGGCTCAAGACACTGCTAACGAAGCGCTCACGAAGGCCAACACTGTGCAAGACACGCAATATGAAGCCATCAAGCGGGCAGATACCGCACAACAAACGGCTAATTCTGCGCAACAAACAGCCAACCAAGCGATGCGTGCAGCTAATGCCAATAATAGTGAAAATCCATAATCCATACTAAGGGAATAGATTCGGTTAAACGGATGGCACCATCTTTTGTGCGCAGGCCTTGTGGTTGTGTGGCTTTGCTGGGTGCCGGTGCTGGTGTCGGAGGGGCTACTGTTACACCACCGGCCATTCACGGTTAAAAGGGTAGTTAGATTTTTCTGGCAGGTGGCTTAACTGCCTATGTAAATTGTCTGTGATTTTGTCCGCCTGCCAGGACCTACGCGCAGTCTGAATGCGCACAAAGACATGAAGGCTGGCACGATCGAGAACAAGCGTATTCATGTGGGCCGAATATAAGGTCCTCCTCATTGGTGATGGTTTCATTTTTAATGATTGAAAAATCGGAGATCTTGGCATTATGAATCATTCTAAAGGGATGGATATGACCAATACGATTGGTACGTGGTGCTTAAAGATAAAGCCAATCATTGTTGTATTATAAACACGGAGATCTATGATGACACCCTTAATTCACGTGGTGCTGGTCCTGATAGTGGTTGGCGTACTTCTCTGGCTCGTCAATAACTTTATACCTATGGCGTCTTCTATCAAGTCCATACTGAATGCGGTCGTAGTCATTGTTGTGGTTTTATGGCTGCTAAGTTTCTTTGGGATTTTCACTCTTCCATCTAGGTAAGACCTGGGAGGTGCCACTGTGGCATTGTTATGTGCAGGGTCCGTCAAAGTCGCCTGCTGTAAACATTAAGGAAGACCTATGAAAATAAAATGGTTTGATAAGCCGCAAAAACATGATTACCCGGCTGCCACCTCCTATTTAAGCTTGACGATGAGTCAAGGCGAAGCGGAGTCCATTGTAGACGAATTGAAACAAGCCGATATAACCGAATTTGCAGCCAAAGACATTTTCAGAGCCTCCGAACTAT
>JAAOMR010000242.1 GCA_018853935.1 Acidithiobacillus ferrivorans | reverse complement strand
GCAATCGCATCTGCTGCCACCGGTCAGTGAAAATTGGCAGACTGGCGCGACCTCGGGAACGGGCCCAACGGGCTTTTCTGCCGCCTTGATTCCCTACCTGATGCAGAAAAACATGAATCCGGCGGTGCACAACCAGTGGCTCAGACTCAATGCAGACTATGATCGTGCGAATGGCCTCTACGGCAAAACAGCCCATTACTATGATCAAAACCTCGCCCTCTTCGCCTTGGGATGGGTATACCACACCATACGATTTGACCGTAATGGCGAACTAAAAACAGCGTGGCATTAATTACGGGCAGACCAGAATGCAATTGGCAAGCATAGAGAACTGGTCCCGTGGACATAGATGGCGACAAAATTGTCGTCGGCAAGTCGTCGTTATAACGCCCGCTGGCAACGTTCCCAAACACTCAAACTTCACGGAGATCCGCCCACCACCCCTGCAGGGTGGAAATATCCACGACCACCTGTTCCCCAGCGGCCGGACCCTGCAATATGTGCGCAGGGGATGCCGTTTCTCCCAAATGATCGAGAACCCGCAGCGCTGCGCTAAAGTCTTGTCCTTCGGTATATTCCGTCTGGGTAATGATGGTCGCGAGCCCCGCCCCACGGGCGGACTGCAGCCCATTCGCCGAGTCTTCAATAGCGAGGCAGTCTGCCGCAGGTAAACCTAATTGACTCAGCACATAGGTATAAATGTCCGCTGCCGGCTTTTTGTGGGAGACAATATCCCCGGCGCCGATCGTATGAAAGCGCTGCGGCGCCTCCGCACCCAGGGTGCTCTTCAGCAAGGACTCGACATTGGCTGGCGTGGTGGTCGTGGCAATGGCCAGCAGCAGATCGTGATCCCGTGCCGCATTCAGCAAACGCTCCACACCGGGGCGTAGCGGCAATAGTCCGGCATTCATCATCTCCACATAATACCCGGTCTTTTGACGGTGAATAGAAGCAATATCAGCATCGCTCAGTTGCGGCAACTCTGGATGTTCATTCAGGAAAGCCCTGAGGCGTTCTTTGCCGCCGGTAACCTTCAGATAGTAGCCATAGGTCGCTACATCCCAACTAAAAGGAAGGCCAGCTTCGGCAAAAGCCTGATTGAAAGCAACCCGGTGGGCATCCCGTTCGGTATCGGCAAGGGTACCGTCCACATCAAAGATCAGCGCGCGCAAAGACATGAATCAATATCTCCTGAATTTATGGTAAAAAGTGTCATAACCGCCCAGCAGAACCGCCAGCACCCCAACGGTCTGGTTGGGGCATTGTAACCACCACGCATTAGATTGCCAAAACAGCCATTCTCTGTTAAACGTAAGCCCATTATTATCACCAGGACAGGAAGCCCCCATGGACAAAAACACGCCCCAGCCCGCAAAAAAAACGCCCGGCGCAGCCCAGCAGTTCACCGCCTTCACCCCCTACGCGCCCGCGCCCAGCGAAGAGTATATGAGCCCCGCGCAGATTGCCCATTTCCAGCAAATTCTGGAAGATTGGCGCGGCGAACTGATGGCGGAAGTCGACCGTACCGTACAACACATGCAGATGGAAAACGTCAACTATTCCGACCCCAATGACCGGGCCAGTCTGGAGACGGACATGGGCCTGGAACTGCGCGCCCGTGACCGGGAACGCAAGCTGATCCGTAAGATTACCCAGGCTCTCGACCGCATCAAGACCGGCGAGTATGGCTACTGCGAAAGTTGTGGCGTGGAGATCGGCCTGCGCCGTCTCGAAGCCCGCCCTACCGCCACCCTCTGTATCGATTGCAAAACGCTGGAAGAAAAACGCGAGAAGCAGATGGCGCAGGATTGATACCATGCGCCTGCTGATCCGTAACGCGCGCATCGCCCTACCCTCCGGTGAACTGTATCATGGGGATCTTTTTGCCGAAGATGGTCGCATTGTCGCCATCGATCGGGATATAGACCGCGCCGCCGATACGGTGATTGACGCCGAAGGTCATATGCTGATGCCCGGCGTTATGGACCCGCAGGTGCATTTCCGCGAACCCGGCAATGAGCAGAAGGAAGACATTTCCAGCGGCTCGCGGGCCGCGGCCAAAGGTGGCGTCACCAGTTTTCTGGAAATGCCCAACACCAATCCGTCCACCACCAGCCCCGCTGCTCTGGCGGACAAGCTGGCGCGCGGTGCCGAAAAATCCGTGATTAACTACGGATTTTTTATCGGGGCCACCCCCGACAATCTCGACAATCTGCTGGCCGCCGATGCCGCCTGCGGCATCAAGATTTTCATGGGTGCCAGTACCGGCAATTTACTGGTGGACAAGGAAGAAGACCTGGATCGCATTTTCGCGCATGGCCGCAAACTGATAGCGGTCCACGCCGAAGACGAGGCCCGCATTCGTGAACGACGCGCCCAGTTTGCCGGCAGTTGTGATCCCGCCGATCATTCCCGTATCCGCGATGAACAATCGGCACTGATTGCCACCCAGCGAGCCGTTCGACTATCGAAAAAATATCAGCGCCGTCTGCATGTTCTGCATCTCTCCACGGCCATCGAGATCGAGTTTTTACGGCAGCAAAAAACAAGTTATATCAGTTGTGAGGCAATTCCCAACCATCTTTTCCTGACCACTGATGCCTACGCTAAAATGGGTTCTCTGGCGCAGATGAACCCTCCCATCCGCAGTGAGCACGATCGGCAGACCCTCTGGGAGGGTTTGCGCAGCGGTGTCATCGATTGTATTGCTACAGATCACGCCCCGCACCTGCTGACAGACAAGGCCTTAGGGTACCCGCGCGCACCCTCCGGCATGCCCGGTGTGGAAACCAGCCTGCCCCTGATGCTTACTGCCATGCGCGACGGCCATTGCAGTCTGGCCGAGTTGCAGCGCTGGATGTGCTCCAACCCGGCGCGCCTCTATGGCGTGGTGAACAAAGGGCGCATTGCCATTGGTTGGGATGCGGATCTGACCTTGGTCGACATGGTCCAGGAAAAGCCCGTTCGCAATGAAGAAATGTTCACCAAGGTAGGCTGGAGCCCCTTCAATGGCTGGGTCCTGACGGGTTGGCCTATTACTACTATTGTCGGCGGCCGGGTGGTCTTCGACAAAGGTGAGATTCTCCCCAATGCGCACGGACAGGCATTGCACTATGTGGAGCCAACGCCGCTGCTGGCAGAAGACTGAACACCGGCATTCCAGAGGCAGAGGACCCTGCTCTTATAAGGGGCACACGCCCAGGGTGCCGTGTAATAACCCAGAATAAGCAGCAAATGCCCCGCTTCGTCCCAGAGTAAGGGCACACCCGCACGCCGATCTGGTGGGACACCCGCCTCCAGCAGCAATTTCTTCAGCGGACGATGTTGGCCCTGTCCAGTCAGGGTGAGCTCCCCCTCGCGGCGGCGGCGCCAGTACACGACGGTCTCCGCAAAACGCTCAGCCAGCGCATGATGAAAGCCCTCCGGCGGCGTATCCCGGAGAGCATACTGCCAGCCAGGGATCGGCAGAGGGTCTCCCTGAGCAGCACACCAGGGGCCTTCTTCCCATTCCTTTTCCGCCATCATGCGCGGTTGCGGCCAAGCGCGCAGCAGTCCGCCCTGCAGCCAGGCTTGTCCCCCTTCCCACTGAATCCTCGCGCCCCCGCGTCTCTGCATTACCGCGTCCCGCAGAGCCTCCAGACGCTCCCGGCTCGGCACGGGAATCTGCCGCTGCTGAAGCCATCCGCGTAGAAAAACCCGCTGTGCGGCAGCAGAGAGGGACTGCAAATACTCCAGGGCAAGCTGCTCTGCAGAGAGTTCCGGGTAATCTGCCCGATACTGCTGCCAACGCAAAGTAAACCAGTCCGCCGCAATTTCTCGCATATCGGCGAGATTATCCGCAGCACGAGCGATATTTGGCGCCGCATGCGGCCAGCCCATATCGCGCAGTTGCGGGAGCAGGATATTGCGCACTCGTACCCGGTCATAACGCATATCGGCATTAGCCGGGTCATTCAGAAAAGGTAAGTGCCACTGTTCCAGATAATCCCGCAGCACCTGTTGGGGTACATCCAGTAGTGGACGGATCAGCAGCCCGGCACCCAGTGGGCGCTGCCAGGGCATGGCCGCCAGCCCGGCTACGCCAGCACCGCGCAACAGCTGCAAAAGCAGGGTCTCGGCCTGATCCTCCAGATGCTGTGCGCTGAGTAGCCAGTCACCCTGACCCAACTGCGCCGCCATGAGGGCATAGCGGGCACGCCGGGCCTGATCCTCCGGCCCTTCGCCCGGGGTGTCTGGGGGTAGGTGCAGCAGGGTGAAGGCTACCCCCAGCGCCGCCGCCTGCTGCTGGCAGGACTGTGCCCACTGAGCGCTGTCCGGATGCCAGCCGTGATCCACATGCAAGGCGTGAACGGTGTACCCTAAAGAAACCAGTGCCGCGAGCAGGGCCGTAGAATCACCACCGCCACTGTAAGCCATATACAATATACGCCCTTCCGGGGGGCGCAAACTCCCCTGCAGACGCGTCTGGAGACGCCGCTCCAGCTCAGGCGGCGCCGACGACTCCATAGTGCATCAGGCGTTCGTAACGGGTAGTCAGCAACTTGCTGGTATCCATCGCCTGCAGCTCCTGCAGGTGATGGGCGAAGCGCTCGCGGGTCAGTGCAAAGACCGCTTCCGGATCACGATGCGCGCCACCAAGGGGCTCTGCCAGCACCTCATCGACCAGACCCATTCCGTGCAGACGACGTGCAGTGATACCCAGTGTTTCTGCTGCTTCGGCTGCCATGGCGGCGTTCTTCCAGAGGATTGAGGCACAGCCCTCCGGCGAAATGACGGAGTACACCCCGTACTCCAGCATCAGCATCCGATCACCCACGCCGATCGCCAGCGCCCCACCGGAGCCGCCTTCGCCAATCACGGTGCAGATAATAGGCACTGCCAAGTCGGACATCACCGCGAGATTGCGGGCGATAGCCTCACTCTGGCCGCGCTCCTCGGCACCAATACCCGGATAGGCACCCGGCGTATCAATGAAAGTAAATACCGGCAAGAAAAAACGCTCGGCAAGACGGAGCAGACGCAAAGCCTTACGATAACCTTCCGGTCGCGGCATCCCAAAGTTGCGCTGAATCTTTTCCTTGGTGTCGCGCCCCTTCTGATGTCCCATCCAGACGATAGGCTGCCCATTGAAGCGGGCCAGGCCGCCAATAATCGCCTGGTCATCGGCAAAGGCACGGTCCCCTGCCAGTATCTGCACTTCCGTGAACAGTGCCTGCACATAATCCAGGGTGTAAGGCCGCTGTGGATGCCGGGCCACCTGTACCGTCTGCCAGGCACCAAGCTTGCTGTAAATACGCTGCAATTCTTTGCGCGCCTTGACCTCCAGACGGCTGATGTCATCGGCAATACCCGGCTGATTCAGGGCGCGCAGTTCTTCCACCTTGGCATCCAGCTCCGCTACCGACTGTTCAAAGTCCAGATAACTGATTTTCATGTTCACTCCTTACCATTCCGAACAGGGCCGACGCTCAGGCCGGGCGTCGTGCCCCATATCGGGCACGCTCCAGGGGGACGACATTATTGACGAGAAATGTCGCCGACCGATAGTCCCAGTGCCAGCGCGCGCTGGGTGCGAGCGCCGTCAAGGCAGCGATAGCGGCGGG
>JAAOMR010000241.1 GCA_018853935.1 Acidithiobacillus ferrivorans | reverse complement strand
ACGAACAGGTTTTGCAGCTCACCCAGGAAACGGCGGCGGAAGTTCGCCAGCGTGTCGTGATCGGGATGGCCGCCTGCAGCGAGATAACGGAAGGCTACAGAATCATAGGTGGCCTGTTCCAGCTTGCGGCTGGAGAACACCCCGTTGGCATAACCGTAGACTAAAATCGCCAGCAATGTTGCCGGATGATAGGCCTTACAGCCTCGGCCAGCATATTGCTTAACCAATCGGGAGAGGTCCAGCTGCTCAATCACCTCGACGATAAAGCGGGCAAGATGCCCTTCGGGTAACCAGTCCTCCATGGACGGAGGCAGGAGATAACTGGTCTTGCGGTCGGGGTCGATAAAGTGGGCCATCGTTCACTCATCATATTGAATTATAAATAATTATAC
>JAAOMR010000240.1 GCA_018853935.1 Acidithiobacillus ferrivorans | reverse complement strand
TATCTCGCTGCAGGCGGCCATCCCGATCACGACACGCTGGCGAACTTCCGCCGCCGTTTCCTGGGTGAGCTGCAAAACCTGTTCGTACAGGTGCTGGAACTGGCACAAGAAATGAAGCTGCTGAAGGTTGGCCGGGTTTGCCTGGATGGCACCAAGATCCACGCCAATGCCTCCAAACATCAAGCCCTGTCCCACGGACATATCGAACAGATGGAGCGGCAACTGAAGGCCGAAGTGCAGGAATTGTTCGCGCTGGCAGAGCAAGCGGATCAGGCAGTCATTCCTGATGGCGTGAATCTGCCGGAGGAAATACGTCGCCGCGAAGACCGGCTGGTCGTGATGGCCGCCGCCAAGGCCAAGATTGCCGAACGGGTTCAATCCCGTTATGAAAAGGAAAAAATCCTTTACGACGAGAAAATGGCCCGCCGCGCTGAACGTGAAGCAACCGGCCAGAAACGTC
>JAAOMR010000024.1 GCA_018853935.1 Acidithiobacillus ferrivorans | reverse complement strand
GGCAACTTGCACATGACCACGCATCATCAGCGCGGGGAAGTGACGCAGGAACAGGGTAAGGAGCAGCACCTGGATATGGCTGCCGTCCACGTCGGCGTCGGCCAGGATGATGATTTTACCGTATCGCAAGCCCGCCAATACCGTATCTGGGTTGGCGTCAACATTATGCGGGTCAATTCCGAGCGCTACCGCCATGTTGTGGACTTCATTATTTTTGAAGATCAGATCTCGGTCCACCTCCCAGGTGTTGAGTACCTTGCCGCGCAGTGGAAGGATGGCCTGGAATTCTTTGTCGCGTGCCATCTTCGCCGACCCGCCCGCCGAGTCTCCTTCAACCAGAAACAACTCGTTGCGCTGAATATCCTCACTTTCACAATCTGTCAGCTTGCCGGGGAGCGTCGCGAGACCGGAGCCTTTTTTGCGCTCGACCTTTTGTGCGGCGCGGGTGCGTGCCTGAGCGTTTTGGACCGCCAGGTCGGCTATGGCGCGGCCTGCGTCGGGATGGCTGTTGAGCCAGAGCTCGAGTGGATCCCTGATGCTCAGTGATAGCAGTTTGTGGGCGTCGCGGCTGGTGAGCCGGTCTTTGGTTTGTCCCTGGAACTGTGGATCCAGCATACGGGCGGAAAGGACGAAGGCCATTTTCCCGGTCACGTCATCCTGCACCAACTTTAATTTGGCTGGCATGAGACTGTGGTGTTCCATAAAACTGCGTATCGCCTCGAACACGCCGGCACGCAGCCCTGATTCATGAGTGCCGCCGTCGAGCGTTGGGATCAGGTTGACGTAGGTTTCTGGGGTTGGGAAGGATTCTGCGCACCAGGCCATGGCCCATGCGGCGCCCTCCCCCTTGGAGAATGTCCCGTGGTCGCCATCCTGATAAGACGTACCGGAGAACACGGGCGTTGCCGCTGCGGAGTCAGCGATGGTTTCCGCCAGGTAATCCTGTAACCCTTCCGCATATTGCCAGACTATGGGTTCCTGTTCCGGAGAGATAAAGGTGACCTGCAGGCCCGGCAGAAGAATAGCCTTGGAACGCAGTAGGTGCGTAATTTCTCTGATGCTGATCTTTGGTGTGTCGAAATACTTCGGGTCTGGCCACACCTGAATGCGGGTACCGTGCGTGCGTGGGCCGCAGTCTTCCACGCGGGTAAGCGGCTCGATCACGTTACCGTCGGCAAACGTGATGCGGTACCGGCCGTTGCCAGCGCCGTCCGGATCGCGGGTACGAATATCCACGGCCACCTTTTTGGACAAGGCGTTGGTAACTGCCACACCCACCCCGTGCAGTCCCCCGGAGAACCGATAGGCGGACCCCGTGTCCGTTTTGTTGAATTTGCCACCAGCGTGCAGAGTGGTGAAGGCGAGTTCGGCGGCGGGCCTGGATTCGCCCGGTGGGATACCGACCGGGATGCCGCGGCCATTGTCTTCTACCGTGACGCTTCCGTCCGGATCCAGTGTGACCGTGATTTTGGAGGCGTGGCCTGCCAAAGCTTCATCGGCCGCATTGTCGATGGCTTCCTGAATAATATGCACCGGGCTGGTGGTGCGGGTGTACATGCCAGGGCGCAGCTTGACCGGTTCGAGGCCTTTGAGGACAGAGAAGTTATCGGCACTGTATGCAGGTTCGGACATGGGTTCCTTTGTGGGTTATCGTGATTGGTTTTCTGGTATCATAATCGAGCAGCGCGGGGAATGAGAATGGCAATGGTCCATGTTTACTGAATTACAAACCTTTGTGGATACAATACGCGAAAAATTCGCCTCTCATATTGTTGGTGGGCCGGAAGATCATCTGCGCGCGCCTTTTGAGGGCCTCCTGATTGCGGCTGGGCACGTAGTAGCTGGCAGGCGGGTTACCGTTGTAGGGGAAACCAGCCTGGGGGACAACGGCGGCAGACCAGATTTCGGTGTGGCTATTGAACATCTGCTTTGCGGCTATGTGGAACTCAAGGCACCAGGGAAGGGCGCTGACGTAACATCTTACTCCGGCCATGACCGCAAACAATGGGAGAGGTTCAGCAAGCTGCCCAACATCCTGTATAGCGATGGGCGAGAATTCGCGCTCTACCGGCGCGGTGTTCAGCAAAAAATAGTGCGTCTGCAGTGGGACCCGCGCTCATCGATTCACCAGACTGTATCAGAAAATGAAGCTGTTCAGATCGCGTCTCTGTTCAGAGATTACCTGATGTGGGAACCGCTGGTACCCTCTAGCGCCGGGCAGTTGGCGGAATTTCTTGCTCCACTGACACGCATGTTGCGCGATGATGTTCTCTACGCCATGCGGAGCAATATTGAAGTCGTGCAAGCGGCGGCCAGGGATTGGAGGAACTACTTGTTTCCCGGCGCTGATGACGCGCACTTTTCAGATGCTTACGCACAAACGGTTACGTTTACATTGTTACTCGCCCGGTCTAATGGGTCTGACACGCTCTTTCTGGACGAATCCATTGCGAGCTTAACGCACGCGAATTCCCTACTGGCGAGGGCGCTACAGGTGCTTACTGATCCGTTGGTAGGTGCTCACCTTGGGGTGTCGCTGGGCTTGTTGCAACGGGTAATTGCCAAGGTGCCAACAGGCACCATGAGTGGGGGAAGAAGAGATCCTTGGTTGCATTTCTACGAAGATTTTCTGGCCATTTACGATCCCGAATTACGGAAGGATGCGGGTGCCTACTATACGCCTGTAGAAGTTGTGCAGGCGCAGGTTCGGTTGGTCGATTCCGTTCTGCGCCACAAAATGAGAAAAACCCGTGGCTTTGCGTCTGGCGGTGTTAATGTGCTTGATCCTGCTGTAGGAACAGGGACTTATCTTCTTGGCATTATCGAACACGCTCTGGAATGTATTGAAAGAGAAGAAGGGCGGGGTTCCGTTTCTGCACGGGCGGCCTTGCTGGGAGGGAACCTCTATGGTTTTGAGATCATGGTCGGGCCCTATGCAGTCGCCTCATTGCGGCTGACGCGCATGCTGCATCAGTTCGGGGCGGAACTGCCTGGCGACGGCGTCCAGATTATGCTCAGCAACACGCTTGAATCTCCATATGAAAATATTCCAGAATTCCCTCTTTTTTACCGTCCACTGGGTATTGAGCACCGAAGGGCCAAAAGGGTTAAAGAAACGGTGCACGTTTTAGTGTGCATTGGGAATCCGCCCTATGACCGACATGCCGCCGCATCAATCGACAATCATGCCATGACCGGTGGGTGGGTACGATGGGGGGAGAGCGGAAATTCCAACGAAGCAATTTTGGCTGATTTTGTAGCACCGGTCAGAGCTGCCGGAAAAGGGGCAGCCCTAAAGAATCTCTATAATCTTTATGTGTATTTTTGGCGGTGGGGTTTATGGAAGGTTTTTGAGCAAGACCTGGCCAATGGTCCAGGTATTGTAAGTTTTGTTACTGCCAGTTCGTTTCTGGACGGCGATGCATTTTTAGGTATGCGGCAACATATGCGACAAGTATGTGATGAGATTTGGATCATAGATCTTGGCGGTGATAACCGTGGCGCCATGCGGGACGAGAACGTGTTTGCCATACAAACGCCAGTGGCTATCACTATTGCAGTGCGATACGGTGGACCGACACCTGCACACGCAGCGCAGGTGCATTATGCTCGTTGTTCCGGAACACGGGAAGAAAAACTGGAGTTTTTGAGCTGCGTAAGCAGTTTTGATCAGCTTAAATTTGCCGATTGTCCTTCTGGTTGGAACGACTCATTCGTCCCAATCGAGGAATCCGCTTATCTTCGTTGGCCCCGACTTACCGATTTGATGCCATGGCAGCATTCAGGGAGCCAATTTAAACGCACCTGGCCTATTGGGCAAAACCACGCAGTGCTGTCTGAACGTTGGCAATCGATGTTGAGTAGCGCCCCCCGCGAGGAAGCCTTCAAAGAAACCAGAGACCGGAAAATAGCAAAATCGGTTACTGGCCTTTATGGAGATGAGCGGCCTTCTATTTTGAGTTTACCAAAAGACGCCGCGCTCGATTCGTCTCTGATTGTGCGTTATGGCTATCGGTCTTTTGACAGACAGTATGCCATTGCAGACAGTCGTGTTGGCGATTTTCTCAGGCCTGCTCTCTGGCATTCCTTGTCTCAAGACCAGGTATTCTTTGCGGGATTACTAACAAAAGTATCAGGGTTCGGTCCAACCCTTACCATGACACCATACGTCCCTGATATGGATTACTTTTCTGGTCGTGGTGCCAAGGATATTATTCCACTTTTTCGAAACGCGGATGCTACTGTTGCCAATCTCCATCCGGAGTTACTTACTCAGTTGGAAACAACAACAGGCCTGTGTGTTAGCCCGACAGGATGGGCTCAATATCTCTATGCGGTGTTAGCGCAACCAGCATTCGCTGAACTTTTTCAACAGGAGTTAAAGAATAAGGAGGTGCGCGTGCCCATTTCTCGCGACCCAGGGATATTGCAGGAGGCTATTCGCCTGGGCAAGCGCCTTATTTTTCTCCATAGCTTTGGGGAACGTTTCGGTGATGATTTCCCCAGGATTAGCGGGGTTGCCCGATGTTTGCGTTCAGTTGGCGAGTCGTTGCCTGAAAGCTTTTCCTATAATGAGGAAAGCCAACTGTTGGCTGTCGGAGATGGTGTGTTTGGGCCGGTGGCGCCGGCGTTGTGGGGTTTTGAAGTTTCCGGGCTCAAGGTCTTGCAATCCTGGTTGGGGTACCGTAAGTCGTCTCCGCGCGGCAAACGCTCGTCGTCTCTGGACGCTATTCAACCGCACCGATGGGACGCAGAGTTGAATGAGGAGCTCTTACTACTCCTATGGATACTTGAGGAGACCATGGCCACTTATCCTAAACAGGCGGAACTACTGTGTCGCATCTTGTCCGGCGGACTGCTGTCGGAGTCAAACTTTGGTCCTGTACCAGAAGCACTACGAAAAGCGCCAGCCGTGGTTCTTGGACAGATCGACTTATTATGACGGCGCACACGCTGAGACAAGAATTTCTGCTGCAGAGAAGTTTTCCTCTTTGCCTTTTCCGTCAACTTGGATAAATTCCTGATAGTCCACATCGTTATGTGTCATGAGCGCGTCATGCAATCCCTGCACCCGCTGGCGGTTTTCCCGCAGAATCGTGCTTGCCTGTTCGTAGCTATCGCGAATCAGGTTGGCGGCCGACTGTTCTGCCTCATGTCGCCCGGCCTCTGTCTGCGGGACAAACAACCCCCGATCGCCGAGACCCAGTTTGGTGACGGCCTCGAAGGCAATGGCGGAGGCCCGTTCCAGATCATTGGCGGCACCGGCGGATATCTTGCCGACAAACAGATCTTCTGCGGCCCGTCCAGCCAGTAGCACCATCAATTCTTGCCGGACGCTATCCTGAGTATGCAGAACGATCTCTCCTGGTGTCGAGAACGTAACGCCCAAAGCCTGCCCGCGCGGGAGGATGCTCACTCTGTCGACCCAGCCGTCGGTCGCATGACGAACCTCGGCATGGCCGGCCTCATGCCATGCGATGACCCCACGCTCCTGCTGACTGAGATCGATACCCGTGTTTTCCGGACCCGCAACAATAATGTCCCGCGCTTTCAGGAAGTCCGCTATAGTCACTTCTGCGGCGTTACGTCTGGCTGCCTGAATGGCCGCCTCGTTAATCCAGTGGGCGATATCCGCGCCTGAAAACCCGGGGGACATGGCTGCCAGCCGGTCCACATCCACGTTCTGTGCCGGAATTGAGGTGATATATTGCCTCAGGATGGCAGCGCGTCCCTGCTTTCCGGGTGACGGTACATACACCTTGCGGTCAAACCGGCCCGGGCGCAGCAAAGCGGGGTCCAGCACGTCGAGGCGGTTGGTTGCCCCGATCAGGACGATCCCTGTGTTATCTCCGAAGCCGTCCATTTCTGCCAGCAGCGTATCCAGTGCCCCATGTTTCTCGTCGTGGCTGACGGTTTGTGTGCTCCATCGTGACGAGCCTATGGCTTCGATCTCATCCATGAAAATGATGCACCCGCCGTGTTGAGTGGCCATCTGACGGGCGTGCTTGAACAGTTTCTTTATCCCGTCTGAACTCTCTCCCAGAAACTTGCCCATGACATTACCGCCGTTCTGTTCGATGAACGGCACGCCGCACTCGCCGGCAACGGCCTTGGCCAGCATGGTTTTACCGTTGCCCGGTGGCCCATACAGCAAAACTCCGCGCGGCGCGCGCGCTCCGACGCGTGTGAAGGCGCTCTTATCGCGCAGGTAGTCCACCACTTCAGAGATTTCCTGTTTGACGGCATCCATGCCAGCCACCTGATCGAAGCGGACGCCGGTGTCCCCGTGAAATGTGTTGAATCGCGTTTGCCCGCCCATCATGCTGGTCTGTCGGTACATCATCATCATGAAAAAGCCGTAGAACAGGAAGGTGAGCGCCGCCGATCCCAGTTGGGCGATGTCGGTGGCGACCACCGCTGTTTTACCGGGTATCGGGTTATGCAAAGACCATGAAACGCCACCCTGCGTCTGGATGGCCTTATCCTGCTGGATAAGCCGGTAATCGGCCTTGGTGATCTGGTCCATGAAGGCGGTGATCTGGAGTGTTTCTTTAGGGTTCCCGGGTTGGCTGCCTTCAAAAAACGCTTTCTGGTCTGTAAAAATCAGGAGTTTACCCGTCCACTGGTGCCCGACCATACCCATGAATTGCGTCATGGTGACGGTGCTGGTGGCTTTCGGGTAGCCCATGGCCCCTGCTTCGTAGTCGCGCCCGAAGCTGTATGCCAGGATGGCAATAACCCCTATGGTCGCCAGGATGGTCAATATCCATTTATGCCTGGGTGATGTTCGGTACATGCCTTGGCGGAATCGGCGGTAGCCGTTGGTCAGTTTTTTCAGCATGGGCAATAGTATCCCTGTGGACAAGAAAACAGGTGCAACCTTCCGGGAGCACCTGGGGAAGTTTGGAGGTTGCGGAAGTGTTAGCGCACGATGTGCAGTTGTGGCTTGCCGTTGGCTGCATGGAACCGTTGTGTCTGCGGCTCCCAAATTTTGTTCAGTTCGTCCTGGGCAGACTCGTCGCCGAGTATGGCCTTCAGTATTAACGGCGCCTGGTGCTTGGCATTGGCTTTATCGGCTGCCGTTACTTCGGAAGCGGCCCGGTCCATAATGGCGCGCATGCGGGGAGTGTTCATTTCCGGGTCAGCGTCAATGCGGGTGTGCCGCAGTCCGAGTGGTTTGTCCATGGTGCCCTTACCGCCGTCGATAACCTTGATACCCATGAGGGGAACTCCTGTCTGTTGTTCGATGGATGCAGTATAGCACCAGCACCGTATTTGCACGGAAATGATATTCGGTGTGGGCCCACAGCACTGGGTTGCGGGCACAAAAAAACCCACAGCTTGATGAGGGCTGTGGGGCGTTGTTACGGGTGAGAAAGGTTGTGGCGCGGTTCCAGACTTGCAAACCGGTCGCCTGTTGCACCGCCAAACTGGCGGCTGATGCGCACGCTGATACGGTCGCCGACCAGGATATCGTCAGGCAAATCGCGTTCGAGATCGCTCGCCATTACGGGGATAGATATGCGTTCACGCGGTTTATCACAGTCGAGAAGAAGCCATGGAAATTCCAGTCCATTGCCGTCGTCGAAGACGATTCCAGCGAATACACCAACTACTTTGCGTTTTGTACAGTGGTTGGAGTTCGTCAACGCCATTTCGAGTGTGGCATTAGCAATAGGATGCGAAGCGGCCGCTTCCAGGATTGCGGTAATATTTTTGTCCATACGTGTTCTCCTGATGTACTTAGCAGTGGAGGGTGAGCATGACGGTTTTTACGCTGGTTCCTGATTCCTTGAATGCGTCATTCGGCAGCAGTTCCCAGTCCCCGCCATGATCTTGCACCATAGCGCGGAAGCTCTGGCTTTTGCGGTCACTATTGGAGATTACTCCGGCGCCCATGATGGCGGACAAGAACCCTCCTGGCCGCAAAAACTTCATCGCGTGTTCCACATGGGTGATATCCTGATGTTTCGCGAATGGCGGATTCATCAGCGCGACATCAAACAAACCCAAGACTTCAGGTGAAAGTGCCAGAAAATCCGCTTCGTGGATGGCCACTTCGTCGTCCATGTGATCGAATTTGTCCCGCAGGGCTTGCGCATTTGCGGGGTAATTTTCGACGCAGGTCACCATGCCGGCACACGCTTTGATCGCAGCATCGGCGATTCGGCCTAGTCCGGCGCTGGGCTCCAGTACGTGCATCCCGAAAATGGATGGCACTGAGGTGCAGAGTAGGTCAGCCAGGTGTTCTGGGGTTTGAAAAAAACCGATTTCCTGCTGTATGGTCTTCTTCCGCTCTGTGCTGCCGGTTTCAATGGCGAGCACCAGTTCGCTACGCAGAGTGTCCGAGAGCACATGCGCGCGGCGTTTTCGATCCCATTTTGCGCCATGGATGGTCAGTACCTTGTTGACTTTCAGGTAAAGGACACGATCCAGAGACTGGTGGATGGTAAGTTCGTTGCCGATAATGCTTGCGTTGCGGAGTACAGTTATTACTTCAGGGGTAATTTCCATAGTAGATCCTTATGATTGGTTGCAAAAAATGAACACGGGTTCACCACGTTCAAGATGATTCGGCTTTTGTTGTTAAACTAAAGCCTTCTGGCGGGCATGCGACGACTCAAAATGAAGACGTCGCAGAGGAAGTACCAGAAAAGATCAGGAGGCTTTTTTAGCAAGCCGTACTTTATGAATGGTTTCCACTTTTGCCATGCGCCAGGTTCCGTCATCCACAAGGTTCTCGATCACTTCGGCCATGGAGGTGAAATCAATATCACTGATTGTGTCCACAATGGTGCTACAGGAATCCAAAACGTGGATGCCGTAGTAATCCATGGCTCGATCGTAAAAGATGTTGAGGTAACCGCTCAACTTGGCGCATTGGATACGGAAAGTGATTGCCGGTGGACTTTTGATAATGTTTTCCGGGTCTGGATCGTCGTTAACCTGCAATGGTTCCAGCGTGGCACCAGCGTCGATCAGCACTTGAGCTATGGTGCGGTAGCTGCTGGTTTTCCCACGTTCCAGCAAATCAATCATATCCAGCAGGTACTGCGAGGTGATGGTGCCCCTGTCCAGTGGCAAGTAACTGACCGACTCCCCGATATGGAAAGTCACGACGCCATCGGCGCTTTTGACGGGTTCGTACAAAAATGTCCCGTCGAACCTCCTGCGTGAATAAGGCGTGATGCGAACATTGTCGCCAATATTGAAAATGGTGGATTCTGGCAAAATAGAGTGGTCTACAGCGGTGAAAATAGCTTTCGCACCGTGTTTAAGTACAACGATCTCACCATCCGTGTAAACAATCTTGCCTTCAACTGGTTGGCGGTCCACGGTATATCCAAGAGCATTTTCGCCCAGCCCACCGTCCAGAAAGATCCATTTGTACCGTCTGGTATTTTTGGGCAGGTTTTCGGTTGCAACAGACTGGATAATTTTTTGTGCGTCGGTCTTGTTCATAAGAAATCTCCTAACGAAAAAAGTCGGAGACCTGCCCCTATCGGGGGAGTCCCCGACAGGGTGAGTTTGATGTGGTGTTGCGGTACTTATACTTCTGACGAAGTTTTTACTGGCCAGGCATTTTCAGCAGCCTCTTTCGCACCTTCTGGCGAAATCCCGACCTCTTCAATGAGCTTGGCGTGGAAATGTATCGCCATGCGACGGGCACGATCAGAGAGTACTTCGATGGTAACATTGCTGTCTTCATCTACCTCAATCGTGTCCTCACATATCGTGTCGTAGGACGTGCTCTGCATACCCATTCCATCCAGCATGTGCTGCAGCATAATGCCTATGGTGAGTTGAGAATCGCGAATGGATGGTTTCACAGTCAGAATATAAAAATTGCTGATTATGTCATTCATTTCGAAATGCATGGAAGGGGTGTCGCCTTCCATGTAAGACGATTCGTTGTCAGCTGAAAAATTTACAAACGCCGGCGTAGCGAAAAAGGCGCTCTGGAGTTCAGTGCATAACATTGCCGCCTGCGCGTCTGTTGTGCATTTTTTGGACATGTCAACAAAATGGTTTGCTCTCATGGTGTAACTCCTGATTTGTACGTGTATATGGAAACCGGAGACCTGCCCTTATCGGGGGAGTCCCCGACAGGGTGAGTTGGTTTTGTTGCCCCGTTATGAAGCCGTACGGGGCACTGGTGGGCGGGCTTGGGCCTCAGCAGATAAGGTCGTAACTTTCCCACCATTCAAGACCACCCCCCTCTTGAATCCGCGAATAGCTTACAAGTTTCCTGGTGGCAGCTTCCTTATTACCAAATATGCTGACCACTGCGTCGAACGCTCCACCAACCAAGAAGTACTCTCGGTCCCCAGCATATACCAAAGCTTCACCAGAGTAAGTCGGGTATGGGAGATACACCTTGGGTTTCGGTTGATAGACGATTTTCAGTGAAGAATTGGGGTCGTGGCTGGGTACTTCCTTTTTCTCAGCTTCGTACTTGCTAAGAGCCATTGCCACGGCTTCTTTTTTCCCTGAAGCGTAAATGGTATTCAGTTTAAATATTACGGTCATGCTCATGTTTTGATCTCCTGATATTGGCAGTGGAAAGATAAACTACTTTAAGGTGTCAACAACTAATATGGGATATGAACCATCCAGTAGACGACCGTCAATTCAGGCCGAACGATGGGCATGGTTAGCGGCCTGGAACGAGGCAGCGCAGACTTCGAAAAGAAGTGGTGAGGGCATAACAGAGAGTTGCCAAATTCTGCACACAGGGGTGCAAGAACGAGTCTGTTGGTGAGAGCTCTTGCCAAGGAGCGTTTAATCTTCGGAGAAGACTGGCAGAAGAACAAGTAGCATACAGGAGCGGCCATAGGCCATCAACCGATGCGGCGTGCATCTGGCGCAACCGACGGCCTGCGTCTAGTGGCATTCTCCTTGGCTTGCTGCAGAAGCAATGCGCAAGTAGCCGGCCCTGAAGATGGAACAAGCAAACCGATGCGTCGGCGCAGAGTGTTTGTAGTTGGGCGCTTCTTCCCACTGGCAGTCCGCACCGCGCGGATAACCGCCGAACAGGTTGCCTGGGGGATGTCGATGATCACCGGATTGGAATTGCACTGGGTTACATAAGCGCATTGTGGTTGGAATCCATGTCGCAAGATGTACTCCAGCCAATACGGATTTTTGGAGATACCAGAGAACCACGGCGCTTTTAGTTCGAGTACAGCCAGAGTAAGAGGTTCGTCTTGTGTTTTTAGCAACCTGACAATGGTTTTGTACCCAGAGTGAAATGACGCCCATAGGGTTGATCCCCGCATGATCCGGAAGCCCTTCGCGTCTAATTGGCGGATACGCTCGCGAGAAATGGATTGCTCTTTGGCTAAAGTATCGAGGGTGGCTGGGTCTTCATAGATTCCGATACGACGAAACAGTATCTCCGCATAGCGCACAGGCAATCCCTGCAGCATGAGTGGTAGGGCTTCCACGAAAGTGGTGGCTGTGGTTATCGCTGGCTGGTCGAAGCTGTCTTTTCGAAAAAGATGCACCGCCGATTGTTCCACGTCCAGGAATGTGTCGTCTTTGTGTTCTCGCAATTCGATCAAGCTCTGAGAAAGCGACGCAATAGTTTTGGGGCCCATGCGCGGTTGCAGTGCCATGCCGTATGCGCCGTACGGAATCATGTCCGCCACCAGATTAATGTTGTTCAGTTGCAAGGCATTGATGACGGCTGGTGAGGCTGGAAGGGCGGTCACCGGTAGATTTTGTTGCCACATTGGAAAGGTGTGGAGCATATCCAGAACGTGAGTTGGATCTGGCTGGTATTGTGGATGTTGAAGCTGGAATGGGAGTGCTGTGGAAGGAACTGACATGGGGGTGTCCTAGTGGTGGCGGTAACCACTAGGATATGGATTTACTGGAAACCGAAGTTTTTTTAATTTTGCATCCCCGCATGCACGGGGCCACCTGTTTTGTGGTCGTGAACCCCCACGTGTATGGGGAATACCAGAAGCGGTTGTTGCCGCTGTTCAGGTAGTGCCTTCAACCCCCACGTGCATGGGGAATACGGGATGAGCACCCCGCCCTCCTGCCGTCCGTACCCTTCAACCCCCACGTGCATGGGGAATACAAGCGCCGCTTGTCCGTTTTGTCGCACCTGTTCCTTCAACCCCCACGTGCATGGGGAATACTTCACCGCAGAAATAAAGTCTCTGGATATCCAGCTTCAACCCCCACGTGCATGGGGAATACTGGGTGGATCAGAGCGTTGCTTCATGGTGCGTCCTTCAACCCCCACGTGCAT
>JAAOMR010000239.1 GCA_018853935.1 Acidithiobacillus ferrivorans | reverse complement strand
TTGAGAAGCACAATAGCAAGCTGGCCACCTTCATCGCCGCCCTGTTTTACGACCTGTCTACGGAAAAACAAGTGCGTATTCCTGCACAGGGGGAGAAGCGGGAGCGCGACTTGCGTGAGCTGGTACGCAAAAATAAGCGTCCGGTTGCCCTTTTTGTGGATGAAGCCCACGACCTGAATGGACATACCCTGACCGGGTTAAAACGCCTGATGGAACTCGTGGAAGATGGTGACGGCCGCCTCTCGGTGGTCCTTGCCGGCCACCCGAAACTCCGGAACGATCTCCGTCGACCGGTTATGGAAGAAATCGGATATCGCACGGATGTGTTCTCCCTGGACGGTATCGCCGGCAGTCAGCGGGAATATATTCACTGGTTGCTCAATGCCAGCGCCGTGGAGGGCGCAGAGATCGACACCATTCTTACGGAAGATGCCG
>JAAOMR010000238.1 GCA_018853935.1 Acidithiobacillus ferrivorans | reverse complement strand
TATCGCACGGATGTGTTCTCCCTGGACGGTATCGCCGGCAGTCAGCGGGAATATATTCACTGGTTGCTCAATGCCAGCGCCGTGGAGGGCGCAGAGATCGACACCATTCTTACGGAAGATGCCGTTGATCTGCTGGCCACCAAGCTGCGTACACCGCTGCAAATTCAATTGCACCTGACTCTGGCACTCGAAGCCGGTTACCAGGCGGGCGAGCGCCCGGTGTCAGCAGAAGTGGTCGAATCGGTGCTGTCACGGCAGATGGATGATCTGGAGCCGACCCTCAC
>JAAOMR010000237.1 GCA_018853935.1 Acidithiobacillus ferrivorans | reverse complement strand
GTTCTGCCGGGCGAAATCCCCCTGTAGCTTGTTCCAGTTGGGCGCTGCCGTCAGATTCCAGGCCGCAGCTTGCAGGTGTTGTGGGTTGGTAGCGAGAAAGGTGACCGCCACATGCCCCTTATAGGGCGTGCGTGCTTCCACCAGATAGGCGGTGGCCGGCAACTGGGTGGCGCCCATCCAAGGTTTTTCTTGGCCATGGCGGTTCGCCAACTGCCACTGGATACCATTCTGCAGCAGGCGCACGGGGCTGGCAGAAAGCCAAGATGCCGGGATAGAGGCTGGCGTCCCGATGGCCAGAACGTTACCCGTAACGGGCCTCGAAAAGGTGGCCTGCGCGCCGGGCAGGGGCGAATGTGCGGACTGGACCAGCCGTCCGAACAAGGTCAGGCCGGCCGACCAGTTCGCCAGGGTTCTTTCGCTATACCACACGGAAAGATGGCGTCCCGCCCCATGGACCACCAGGGGAAAGCCGGTGTGCTGAAAGAGGGCGAGATCAGGCAATACCGTATAACGGTGCGTGGTGGGCAACTGCAGGGTGGAATCAGGGAAAATGGATACCCTACCTCCCGCAATCTGAAAGGTGATGTGATTTTCACCGCCGGCCAATGCCGAGAAAGGGATAGTGGTTTGGTAATTGGCGACCCCCGGGGTGAGTTTCCACTCGGAGATCCAGTGGTGATTGGCCATGACGGTGATGATGGGCTGGGTGGCGGGTTGCGTCAGCGGCT
>JAAOMR010000236.1 GCA_018853935.1 Acidithiobacillus ferrivorans | reverse complement strand
GGAGTTGCTGGTGGGTAATCGCTGTCACGGTGACATCCGGCAAGGCGACGGTTTCCAACCAGCGCAGTACGCCCAGTTTCGATTCGGGATCGCAGAGCCGGTTGAGGACCATCACCCGGATCAGAGCTTCCACATCGGTCGTATGGCGGGTCTTGCGGAACACCTGACGTAGGGCGCTGAACCCCAGCTCCTTCCAGAGTTCGGTCAAGGCCCAGACATCGCCAAAAGCACGCGCTGTTTCAAAAGCGATGGATGGTGGAGAAGAAATCGTTGGCGCCGGGGTGGGCACCTGGCCGCTGACCTTCATCAGGCCCTGAATCACG
>JAAOMR010000235.1 GCA_018853935.1 Acidithiobacillus ferrivorans | reverse complement strand
TTCGGTCAAGGCCCAGACATCGCCAAAAGCACGCGCTGTTTCAAAAGCGATGGATGGTGGAGAAGAAATCGTTGGCGCCGGGGTGGGCACCTGGCCGCTGACCTTCATCAGGCCCTGAATCACGGCATTCAACTGGCTATCGACCAGATCCAGCCGCCCAAGTGTGGCGACGGTACGCTTTTTGACCTTTCCGGCATCATCCCGGTAGGACTCGACAAGCTGGACATAGCGGCGGCTGCCGGAGGTGGT
>JAAOMR010000234.1 GCA_018853935.1 Acidithiobacillus ferrivorans | reverse complement strand
CCCGCCACAGCGCGGCGCGGGGCCTTTATCGGCCGCAACTGCGTGCTGATGCCCTCGTTCGTCAACATCGGTGCCTATGTGGATGAAGGCACCATGGTGGATACCTGGGCTACCGTCGGCTCCTGTGCCCAGATCGGCAAGAATGTGCATCTCTCCGGCGGAGTTGGCATCGGTGGCGTGCTCGAGCCCTTGCAGGCCAACCCCACCATCATCGAGGACAACTGCTTCATCGGTGCCCGCTCGGAAGTGGTGGAAGGCGTGATTGTTGAGGAGGGCTCGGTCATCTCCATGGGCGTCTTCATCGGCTCCAGCACGCGCATTTATGATCGCGCAACCGGCGAGATTAGCTACGGACGGGTGCCCGCCGGTTCGGTGGTGGTTTCCGGCAGCTTGCCTTCCAAAGATGGCAGCTACAGCCTCTACTGCGCCGTCATCGTCAAGCAGGTGGACGCCAAAACCCTGGGCAAAGTCGGCATCAACGCCATTCTCCGCGACATCTGAAGGAGCGCCCCCATGGGCAAAAGCGCGGTACTGGAACTGGCAGAAAAACTGATTTCCCGTCCCTCCGTCACGCCGGAGGATGCGGGCTGTCAGGATCTGATGATCGCCCGACTGGAGGCTATCGGTTTCCGGGTGACACGCCTGCCCGCCGGGGGGGTGGAGAACTTCTGGGCGGAGCGCGGCAACGCCGGTCCGCGTCTTTGTTTTGCGGGACATACGGATGTGGTCCCCAGCGGCCCGCTTGCAGAATGGCAGAGCGACCCCTTTCAGCCGACCATCCGCGATGGCATGCTCTACGGTCGTGGCGCCGCCGATATGAAGGGCAGTCTTGCCGCCATGATCGTCGCCGCAGAACGCTTTGTCGCCCTGCATCCGGGGCATTCCGGGCGTCTGGCCTTTCTGATCACTTCCGATGAAGAAGGCATCGCCACCCATGGCACACGGCATGTGGTGGACTGGTTACGGGAACATGGGGAGATCATCGACTGGTGCGTGGTGGGGGAGCCCTCTTCCGAAAACATGCTGGGCGATGTTATCAAAAATGGCCGACGCGGCTCGCTGAACGGACGTCTGACCGTGCAGGGTATACAGGGTCATGTAGCCTACCCTGACAAGGCCGATAATCCCATCCATCGCGCTTTTCGCCCACTCGCGGATCTCGTGGATCAGACTTGGGATGCGGGGAATGATTTTTTCCCGCCCACTCGTCTGCAGTTCTCCAATATCCATGCGGGTACCGGGGCTAACAACGTCATTCCCGGCCAGTTGCAGGCGGATTTTAATTTCCGTTTTTCCACGGAGTCCACGCCGGAATCTTTGCGGGCAGCGGTCCACAAAACGCTTGATGCCTCCGCCATGCGCTACACTATTGACTGGCAATTGTCCGGTCCACCCTTCTTTACTGCACCCGGTCCCCTGGTAGCCGCCACCCAAAAGGCCTTGCAAACCGTAGAACGGCATGAAGCCCAGCTCTCTACTGGCGGTGGCACCTCGGACGGACGCTTCATCGCCCAACTGGGCGGGCAGGTCGTAGAGCTGGGACCCGTCAATGCCACCATCCACAAGATCAACGAGTGTGTCGCCGTTGCCGATCTGGAACATTTGTCCCAGATCTATGCGGAGATCATGGTGCATCTGCTGGCGGCTACGGATGGCCATTAGGCGCGTGCGGCATATCCTCTACACGGCGGCAGGTATGGGGACTCTGGCACTGGGCGGCTGTGCGGGGGTCGCGCCCCCTCCCCCTGCCGCCGGCGCTTCGCCGTCTTCCTCTGCGGCCTGCGCCACGCCCGCCCCTAATCTGCGCGCTGCCTATAACCGTCCCTATCATATTCATGGTCGCCACTACGCGCCACTGAGCAGTTCCACGGGGTACGCAGTGCGCGGTATGGCCTCCTGGTACGGCTGGGAGTCCGGTTCCACCACCGCCATGGGCACCCCCTTCCGGCCCCGCGCCTTCAGTGCCGCCAGCAGGGACCTGCCATTACCCACCTGCGCCCGGGTCACCAACCTCAGCAATGGGCGCAGCATTGTCGTGCTGGTCAATGATCGCGGCCCCTTTGTGGATGGTCGGGTAATGGATCTCTCTTATGGAGCGGCCAACGCCCTGGGGATGGCCGGACAAGGGACCGCACCGGTACGAATCGTCGCTCTGGCGCCTGCCGCCACTCCTCCAGCAAGCACAGCGGGGGGCACGAGCACGGTGGCATCCCTGCCCACGGCCCCGGAGATATCTGTGCCGTCACAAAGCTTCCTGCAAACCGGGGCTTTCCGGCAGATCAACAACGCCACTCGCGAGCGTGGCCGTCTGCTTAAGGCCGGCATTCACGGTGTGCTCATCGTACCGGGACTGGTGCAAGGGCAGCCGTATTACAAGGTGCAGATCGGCCCGCTGCCGGATGGCATCACCGCCGTCAAAGTCATTGCCGAGCTTAAGCAGATGGGCTTTCACGACTTTTATAGCGTGGAACAATAAAGGAACCGCATAATGTCCCAAGGTATATGGCCCAATTTCTATATCGTTGGTGCGGTAAAAAGCGGCACGACTTCGCTCTATGCCTACTTGCGGCAACATCCCCAGGTTTTTTTGCCGACGATGAAAGAACCGCATTTTTTCACCCGGCCCCATCCATCTCCGGAACAAGCCCATCTGATTCAGTACGTAGCCAATATCGAGCAATATCAGCACCTCTACCGGGGCGCGAATCAGTTTCCCCGTATCGGGGATGCCAGCCCTTCTTATCTCTGGTGCGAAGAGGCCCCGGAGCGTATCCATGCCGTGCAGCCCGATGCACGAATCATTATCATCCTGCGTGACCCGGTACAACGGGCCTATGCGCAATACCTCATGGATTTCAATGAAGGGGTCCTCGACCTGCCTTTCATGGAGGCGTTGCAGCGGGACTGGACCCGTTCTGACAAAGGCTGGGGCATCTCCCAACTCTATGTGGAACTCGGGCGTTATACGGCGCAGATCATCCGTTATCAGCAGCGTTTTGGAGCCGAGCATGTGCACGTTTGCCTCCTGGAAGACCTCAAAAAAAACCCGCTGACGGTGCTGGAGGGCATTGCCGATTTTCTGGACATTGATCGTGCGGCGATGCGCGCCATTGATTTGGAAACGGCCCACAACGCGCACCGTCTGCCGCGCGGCAACTGGGCCCGGCGCCTTGCCAGCGGACGTATGAGCCGTTTTATCGGCGAGCATCTTTTCCCGCATAGCTGGGGCGAATATATCTGGCGTCACATTTTCCTGCGCGCCGGTCGCAAGCCACCCATGGACAACGCAGCACGCCGTTTTCTGCAGGAACTTTATGCCCCGGAAATCGAGCGCCTGGAACATTTTCTGAATCGACCTCTGCCAGAGTTGCGGGTATCCTGGAAAGCCTTTGAGCCGATAAAAGATACCAAACCGTCCACCCTGCCCCAGAAGCCATCCGGCAATATCTGAGCCCTCGTTCAGGCGCTGCCAAGGCTTGCTGGACCCCGACACGTCTACTATGTTTAATGGAGAGGTGGCAATCGGATTTACAGCAGAGGAGAAGGTTATGTCTGGTCGTTATATTCGTTTTTTCAAAGATATACGCATTGAAGACGTGCCTCTGGTAGGAGGCAAAAATGCCTCGTTAGGGGAAATGTACCGAGAACTGAGTCCACAAGGCGTGAAGGTCCCCAATGGTTTCGCCATCACCGGCGAAGCCTATCGTTACCTGCTGGATCAGGCCGACGCCTGGCCAGCACTGCATGCTGCGCTGGATGGATTAGACCCGACCAACGTCACCGATCTGGCCGAACGCGGCGCACGGGCGCGCGAAATCATCTATAGCGCGCCGTTACCCGCAGACTTACAGACAGAGATTCTGACGGCTTACGCCGAACTGCGTACGGAATATGGAGAAGCACTTTCGGTAGCGGTCCGTTCCTCGGCGACCGCCGAAGACTTGCCCACTGCGAGTTTCGCCGGTCAGCAAGATACCTACCTCAACATTTCCGGCGAGGCCGCCCTGCTGGACGCCTGCCGCCGCTGTTTTGCCAGCCTGTTTACCGACCGCGCCATTCACTATCGGGTGAATCAGGGCTTTGATCATTTCAAGGTCGCCCTTTCCGTCGCTATCATGAAGATGGTGCGGTCGGACAAGGCGACCAGCGGCGTGATGTTTTCGCTGGACACCGAGACAGGCTTCCGCGACGTGGTATTCATCACCGCATCCTGGGGGCTGGGTGAGAACGTGGTGCAGGGCGCCGTGGACCCCGACGAATTCTATGTCTTCAAACCCGCTTTTCTACGTGGCAAAAAGGCGGTTTTGCGGCGGGTGTTGGGCAGCAAGAAAATCAAGATGATCTATACCGAAGGGGACACCCGGCACAGCACCCGCAATGTGGCCACCCATCGCCACGAGCAGGAGAGCTTCTGCCTCAGCGATGCGGACGTGCTGACCCTGGCCGATTACGCCATCAAGGTCGAACAGCATTACAGCCAGAAAATGCATGCAAGTCGACCCATGGACATGGAGTGGGCAAAAGATGGTACTGATGGCCAGCTTTATATGGTCCAGGCGCGGCCAGAAACCGTGGCCTCGCAGAAACAGGGGCAAGTACTCGAAGAGTACATCCTCAATGATCAAGGCACCGTACTGGTGCAGGGGCGTGCCGTCGGCGGCAAGATTGCTTCCGGTCCGGTGCATATTATCAGCGATGTGAAACATCTGGCGGCGTTCAAGCCCGGGGAGATTCTGGTGGCGGAAACCACCACCCCCGACTGGGAGCCCATCATGAAAGAGGCGGCAGCCATCGTCACCAATCGCGGCGGGCGTACCTGCCATGCCGCCATCATCGCCCGGGAACTG
>JAAOMR010000233.1 GCA_018853935.1 Acidithiobacillus ferrivorans | reverse complement strand
AAGGTCCACCCGATCAAGAAGCGCAAGGATGGTTCCGCGCATCGGAGGCAATCTTATCCGACCAATCTGTTGCGACGCCTGCGTGAATATCGTGAGGATGTCCTGCGTTTCCTCTCGGATCCGGGGGTGCCCTTCACCAACAACATCGCAGAACAGGCGGTGCGGATGCCCAAGGTTAAACAGAAGATCTCCGGCTGTTTCCGGACCTTTGATGGGGCAGCCGCCTTCTGCACGATCCGATCCTATCTG
>JAAOMR010000232.1 GCA_018853935.1 Acidithiobacillus ferrivorans | reverse complement strand
CCATCGCTGCCGATGTGGATAAACAGCGACGCCAGCGGGGATATCTCTACTGTATCAAGCCGTAGGTCGTAAGCGTTTGTGGCACGATAGCCTCAATCATCTAATGGCCGTTATGTGAAGTTTTGGAGGGTATTTTGGGCGGGTGTGGGTGCATGTTCGTGTGTCTTGGTGCTACACTTTGGCCTTTTTGTATCCCCAAAAAGCAGGTCAGCCATGCAGCGCATCACCGAAGAAACCTTCCGCATCCTCGTCAATGCCGGCTCCGTGCGTAAAATCACCATTCAGCCGGCGCCGTGGAACGGCAGGGAGCGCTGGGCCGTGGTGCTCAAGCTGGGGATGGATGAGGCCACCATCAAGTCAGCTCGCACCGAAGTCCGCACCTGGGCGAGTCTCGACAGTCTGGCGCGGTGGTTGAAGGCGCAGGGCTGCGGGGTGGCGGAACTGCGGGTGGTGTAGGGGTTTTGTGGTGGCCGTGTATGTGCGATACAATGTATCTCAATTTTTCAGGAGGTTCCCATGACGACAACGGCGATGGTGCATGTGCGAGTCAATGAGCAGCTCAAGGTGCAGGCCACGGAAGCCCTGTCAGCCATGGGGCTGTCTGTCTCGGATGCTGTGCGGGTTTTTTTAACCCGGGTCGTCGCGGATCAGGGGCTACCCTTTGCGCTGCAGGTACCCAACGCCGAAACCCGGGAGGCCATGGCGGAATCCCGGGCGATGATGGCGGCGCACCAGGTGCGTTTCGAGACGGTGGACACGCTTTTTGGCGCACTCGAAAAAAACGGCGGCCAGTAAACGGGCACCGCCGCCCCGGGCGGCGGATTACACCAAGTCTTTTCTCAAGGACTGGGAAAGGCTCTCCCGGTCTGGTCGGTATGATATGCACCGGCTCAAGGCGGTGATGCTGCTGTTGATTGCGCGGGATGCCCCGCTGGGTGCGGAATGTCTGGATCATGCGCTGACCGGGGACTGGTTGGGATATCGGGAGTGTCATATCGGTGGGGATTTTCTGTTGATCTACGACGTGGAAGCCGCAGGGCAATCGGGGATGGTGGTTTTTGTCCGGACGGGCACCCATGCCGAATTGTTTGAATAGGCGGTTATCTGGCGGAGAGGGGATATCCGGGTGAACAAGTGGAAATTCCTGCTGGTCATTCTGGTTACCCTCTTTGTCGCTTACTGGATAGGGCATCAGGGGGTCCCTTGAGAAAACGGAATCTAAAGCACGTTAGGCTCTAGTGAGTACCTGCAACCACCTATATTTGCTGGCTGTGTCACATGGTCTCCCTGGCAATAGCCGTTACGGGGTGTCTCGATCCCAACATCGCAGCTTTACGCCGCGACAACCACGACCGAAAACGGTGTCCGAATGATGGCATGTGTCCAGAACACCGTTTTCATTGCTTTCGTACACGGTTTTAACTCCCATCCGAAATGGAGCCGTTTCGGACAGTTTCACGCTGAACACGCTCTCTGGGCGCTAACGTGCTTTAAATTCCGAATTCTGAGGGGACCCCATCAGGGTCATGTTGGGGTTGTGTGATGCAAAATGGAGTCCTTGGTGGGACTGTTGATGGGGGTTGGAAGCGGCTGGCCGCGATTGACGGGATCGGTTCTACCGCTTTACGATATGTCACAGTGACCATTGCGAAGGGGGTTTTATGGCAACGACCAGTGCGGAACGGATGCGGTGGAAGCGGGCGCGGGACCGGGGCCTGGTTTGGGGCTATGGGGATGAATCCCAGCTTAGTGATACTGCCCTGATTGAACAACTGGCAATCGCTTATCGCAAAGCCCGTGATGAGGAAGGCAACGCCATTGCCCTGGGGCTGCTCCGGGAAATTGCAGCGCGGATTGGCCTGTCTGGTAAGTCACTGTGACTGGTGGGTAAGCGCTGCCGATTGTAATAAATAATAGTATGTAATATTATATATCATATTACATACAAGAGGATTTCGGCATGGCATCACAGGAAGAAATCTGGGCGGCGGCGGATGCGCTGGTGAAGGCGGGGGGACGGCC
>JAAOMR010000231.1 GCA_018853935.1 Acidithiobacillus ferrivorans | reverse complement strand
TTCTGAAAATCTCCGCGCCGACCAGCCTGGATGGCATCGAAAAGTATCTGGGCTCCGGCATGATCCGGGGCATTGGTCCCGTCTATGCCAAAAAGCTCGTTAAAGCTTTTGGGGATCAGGTATTCACCGTTATCGAAGAAACACCGGAACGCCTGGCGGAAGTGGAAGGTATTGGCCCTATTCGCCGGGAACGCATGGTCAGCGCCTGGGCGGACCAGAAAGTGATTCGTGAGATCATGCTGTTTCTGCACACCCATGGTGTGGGTACCGCCCGGGCGGTGCGCATCTTCAAAACCTACGGCACCGATGCTGTTCGGGTCATGACGGAAAACCCCTATCGGCTGGCCCGGGATATTCATGGCATAGGCTTCAAAACCGCTGACGCCATCGCCATGAAAATGGGTATTGAACCCCATGCTCCCATTCGGGTTCGGGCAGGCATTTCCTATGCCCTCATGGAGGCACGCGACGAGGGGCACTGCGGATTACCACATGAGGCACTGATCCCTCTGGCCGAAAAGTTGCTGGAAGTCCCGACAGGCGCCATCGAAAGCGCCATTCAGGAAGAATTACGGGAAGGGGCGATCATCGCAGATCAGGTGCAGGACGCCGATTGTGTCTTCCTGGCCCCCCTTTACCGCAATGAACAGGGCATCGCCAGCCTCCTGAAACATCTACGTACTGGCAAAGCCCCATGGGCGGGCATTGCGGCCGATGCGGCTATTGATTGGGTGCAGAAGCGGCTGAACATCGCTCTCGCGGACAGTCAGCAATCAGCCATCCGTATGGTGTTGCAGGAAAAAGTGGCACTGATTACCGGCGGTCCCGGTGTGGGAAAGACCACGCTCGTGAATGCAATCCTGAATATCCTCGACGCCAAGAAACTGCGCATCGCACTGGCCGCCCCCACCGGACGTGCGGCCAAACGCATGAGTGAAACCACCGCCAAAGAGGCCAAGACCATCCACCGGCTCCTCGAAATAGATCCCCAGGGCGGTGGGTTCAAACGCAAAGAGGATTATCCCCTCGATATCGATCTGCTGGTCCTGGATGAATGCTCCATGATCGACGTTCCCTTGATGCATGCCGTCCTCAAAGCCCTGCCATCCCAGGCGGGACTGCTGATGGTGGGTGATCCCGATCAGTTGCCCTCCGTAGGCCCAGGACAGGTGCTGGCTGATCTCATTGCTGCCAAAACCATCCCCGAAGTCCATCTGACGGAAGTCTTTCGCCAGGCCGCGCAAAGCCGGATCATTCAGGCGGCCTATCAGATCAATGCAGGGCACACGCCGGACCTGCGAAACCCGGAGGGACTCAGCGATTTTTATTTCATCGCAGCGGATGATCCAGCGGAAGCTGCAGAAAAGCTCGTCAAACTGGTCACCGCCCATATCCCACGTCGCTTCGGCCTGGACCCGCTGCATGATATCCAGGTGCTTCGCCCCATGAACCGCAGTGCGCTGGGTGCCCGCGCGCTCAATGAAGCGCTCCAAACGGCTCTCAACGGTGAAAGCACACCAACCATCGAAAAGTTCGGCCGCCGTTTCGCGCCCGGCGACAAGGTCATGCAGATCCAGAACGATTATGAAAAAGAGGTTTTCAATGGCGACATCGGATTTGTGCAAGGTGTGGACGTGGAAGAAGGCACCCTGACCGTAGACTTTGAGGGCAGAGAGGTCA
>JAAOMR010000230.1 GCA_018853935.1 Acidithiobacillus ferrivorans | reverse complement strand
CGAACATCAGATTGCCACCGACCATGTGATATCCGGGTAACGGTTTCTGTTCTACGTTCAGCGTGGAACCACCAGGATTTTGTGCTGGGGCAAAGCTTGGGGCCAGCTGATATCCGTTGCGAGCACTGTAGACGCTGGCGAGAATATTGCGTCGAATGACGTCCGATTCATCCAGATGCTCACCGCGCAATCCCGTATAAAACCAGCCCAGACCGGGAGCGACATTTTTTTCCGTAATCTGCCCCTGGACCACCATCACGTGGATGGACTGACCATTCACCGTCCCCGAGCGTCAAAGGTGTTCAGCCGGGTGCAGCGAGAAAAGGGCAGTGGTGGCAAGGGTCATGCTGACGGCAAGGGTCATGCTGACGGCAAGAAGCCTCTGATCAGCCATGCGCATCCCGTGCGCCCCTCCCCCAGGGGCCTCGCCCTGCGGTCGGCGTCCCGGCGCTGCACGGTCAAGGTGAGTTATGTCGCCAATAAAAAAGCCGGTCAGTGGGCGGCGCACGGGAAATACCTGGAAAGAGAGGGCGCACAGAAGGAAGGCGAACTCGGGAAGGGCTTTAACGCTGCTGGAGATGAGGTGTCCCTCTCTTCCGAGATGCACAAGTGGCAGATGGAAGGTGATCAGAGGTTGTTCAAGATTGTCGTTTCCCCGGAAGATGGTGACCGCCTGCAGATGAAAGAGTACACCCGCGAGTTCATGGCTCGCCTGCAGCAGCATGTCGGGAAAGATTTGGAATGGGCGGCCATCGATCACCACAACACGGGTCACCCGCACACGCACGTGGTCTTGCGCGGCAAAGATAACTTGCAGATATCGCCAGACCTAATCCGCCAGGGCATGCGCAAAATAGCTGAACAGATTGCAACGGAACGCCTGGGCTACAAGTCTGAACTGGAGATCCAGAAGTCGAAAGAGAAGGAAATCGACGCCAGGCAGTTCACTGGCATCGATAAGGACATTCAGCAGCGACAGGCAAAAGGTTCTGACCCCGATCTAACCTATGTTACCGAAAGTCGCCTGATGCCTGATGCCAAGCATACGGACTTCGTAGCTCAACGCTTGCGCATTCGCCGCCTGGAAACCTTGGAAAAGCTGGGTGTTGCCGAGAAGGTTGGCGCAATGACCTGGGCGCTGGATCCGGGATGGGACAAGGCCCTCAAAGACTTGCAAGTGCTGCAGCGCAGAACGGCAATGGTGGCTCAGGGCAGGGCGCTTATGACCGATCCCCGTTGCCCGCCAGTAGTCACAAAAATCCAGCCTGGTGACCACCTGGTGGGCCGTGTTCTGGGTACCGGCAGCGATGAGCAATTTGACCGCAGTTACATCTTGATTGAGGGTGTGGACAGCCGAGTGCACATCCTTTACCAGAACAACGCCATCGAAAAGCAGCGCGCGGAACAGCAGCTGCAGCCGCGCAGCCTGGTTGCCATTTCTGGTAAGTCGTTTACGAACAAAGAGGGTAAGACGGTCAATTTTACGAAAGTGCAGGAGTATGACCTGTCCATCCCAGATCAGCACTATAAGTCTGTGAAAATCCCGGAACAGGCACTGGACGATGCTCTGGAAGCGGGGAAACAGCCGGACGCCAATGCCACCGTAGGCTTTCAGGCCGTATGGAATCGGCAGTTGCTGGAGCGACAGATGGCCTTGCAGGCGGCAACCTTGCAGAAGGCTAAGAAGCTGGAGCAGGAAAAGAAGGCTTCACTGAACAAAGGCAAAGGGCTTGCCTAATATTGCTATCCCGGTATCCGGGGCGCTATACCAATACGACAGAGACTTAGAAAAAGGAATTTGCAACATGACTAAACCTGTATTCGCGAACGTAAAGCTCGTCGGCCCGTATGCGGAACGCATTGAGCGGGAAGCAGCCGAACGCAAGGTGTCGAAAGCGGCCCTTGTCACCGACTACGCTCTGCGTGGGCTGTCCCATTCTGAAGACGATAGTTCAGAGCTTGCAGGCTTTGAGAAGAGGATTGCCGCTACGGTATTGGCCGCACGGGGTGATGTGGAAGCTGTACAGGCGGAACTGGACACCGTGGCGGCCATGCTGGACCTGTTCGTCAAGATGATGCTGATCCATTTGCCAGAACCGGCCGCCGACGAATCCGAGGCTGTGCGCTCATCGGCACTGACCCGCTATGACAATTTCATTAAGCAAGTGGCCCACGGTGGCTTTGAGGGTGACCGACCCCGTGCCATCGCCAAGATTGCGGCTCTGCTTACGAAAAAGCTGCAAGAGGATTAAGTAATGGCAGACATGGACAAGGCCCAACAGGAACGGCACGACCGGCTCATTGAACAGATGCGCCGGATCCTGGGCAGTGAGATTTGCGCCGTTTTTGACGATCCAAACGCTGTTGAGATCATGCTGAATGACGATGGCAAGGTGCTGGTGGAGCGTCACGGGTCCGGTATTACACATCTGACCAACTTGTCCGTATCCAAGACGCTGAACTTCCTATCCCTGATGGCGGACTATCGGGGTACGACTGTCACCCGTGAGCGACCCATTGTTGAAGGGGCCATGCCTGATGAATTTTTACGGGCACGCTTTGCCGGTGCAATCCCACCGCTGATGCCGCAGCCTACTTTTTCCATACGGTTGCCCGCCAGGTTGGTCTACACACTGGAAAATTACCGCGACAGCGAAATTCTGACTGTGGAGCAGTACGACCGGATTATTGAGGCGATCGAGGGCCGGAAAAACATACTGGTAAGTGGTGGGACCGGCTCTGGCAAGACAACAGCAGTAAATGCTTGTTCTGATTATATTTCTAGGATTGCCGGTTTAGACCAGCGTATCGTCGTCATCGAGGATACTCGTGAAATTGTGTGCAACGCCCCAAACACGGTATCCATGTTGACCGACCCGGACACTGGCATTGATATGACACGCCTGCTGAAACTCACATTACGCTACCGCCCGGATCGCATACTCGTGGGTGAGGTGCGGGATGGTGCTGCGCTGGCTCTGCTTAAAGCCTGGGGGACCGGACATCCCGGTGGACTCGCCACCTTGCATGCGAACAACCCCCTGGCGGCGCTGACCAGACTGGATCAGTTGTGCCAAGAGGCTGGGGTGCCGTCTCAACAGGCTCTAATCCGCGAAGCTGTGGATGTGGTTATCCAGATCACCCGTGATCCCGCCGCTAAAGTGGGGCGCCGAATCTCTGATATCTTGTTTTTAGACGAGGAAAACTGACATGTGGTATGCACAAGGACATATTGAACAACCAGCGCCGATCGTTCGCTTCGCCACACCAGCGGGTGCAACCCCTTCGCAGAGAGCTGGGCCGCCTGCAAGGCCAGCCGTCGTCAAAGGTTCCGTCTTCGAGATGCCTGCAGGCCTACCGCCTTTTCTGAAAAAGCAGGTGATCGTGCCGGTGGCTGACGAGACGTCTGAATTTGCCGCGGTGAAGAGCGTAGCCCTGCAAATATCCGCTCCTTTTACACATAAGGGTCCGGACTATGCCCTGGTGGGCACCAGTGTGCCTTTCGGCAAACCGTGTCCGGCATACGAGTTCCTCTGGTACATCGGTGAGAGCTATGTGCCAGGCACACTCAACATCAATGGCAGTGGTGCTATTGCCGCGATAAACCAGAAGTCGAAGCAGTAAAGTTATCTCATCTACGGGGGCGCTATACCCTTGCAGGGAGCATCCCTTCTGTATTCCACACGAGGATCGTATCATGAAGAAAACGTTTGCTTTTAAGTCTGCTGTAATCCGTACCACCGCCGGGATGGGATTGACCCTGATGGGCACTGTTGCTGCTTTCGCTGCGTCTGGTGGACCCTTTTCCGCCATCACGAACTTTTTGAGCACCAACATGATGCCGGGTGTGGCGTCCATCGGTATTCTGGGTGGCGTGGGCTATGCGGGTATTCATGCATTCAAGCATGACTACGGGAAGGCCACCGTTGGTCTGGGTGTTGCTGCTGGCGGTGGTTTCATCATCAAAAACTCGTCCTGGGTTGTTTCGCAAACGGGCGTTTCTTCCGCCACCATCGGCGCGCATCTGCCCTTGATGGTAACCGCCCTGCATGCGTTTGGGCTGTAAGCAGTCATGCAGCAGCAAGACGGCACCCGTTCAGTGGTGTTACACGCCGCGCTGATTCGCCCCCGATTGTTGATGGGTGGCGAACGGCAAGCGGTTATTTACAACTTCGGCGCCGCATTCGCACTGGTCATGATCACCCGGACACTTCCTGGAATCATCGCTGCCGTCGTCATTTCCACTCTTGTGCAAGGGGTGCTCGTAGCCTTGGCAAAACGGGATCCACAATCCTTGCAGGTAAACGGGCGCAATCTTAAGTACCAGCATTTTTATGCCACAGCGGCATCCATAGAGGCACGACCTGCGGAAGCGCATGTTACCCGCCAGGCACCTATTGAATACCTGATATTCGCTTTTCAGTCTTTGATCAAGGGGAAGAAGCATGCTCAACATTAAGGAATTTCGGGATAAGAATAAGGCCTTTCCCGACCTGCTGAACCTCGCGTGCCTTGTCGATTCCGTAACGATTCTCGGCAAGCCGTGCGCCATTGCTTTGCAAAAGGATGGCTCACTGATGGCGGGGGTGCAGTTTTCAGGTCCTGATCTGGAAAGCATGTCTCACTCCTCGGTCAATCGTCTCTCTGCCACCCTTAATGCCGCTCTGGCGCGTCTGGGGGCAGGATGGGCAACGCATATCACAGCGATTCGGGACCATGCGGATGGCTACATCGACCCCGCAGACAATCACTTTGCGGATCCTGTGTCGCAGATCATCGATGATGAACGCCGCCAGCAGTTCGCAAGGGAAGACGCTCATTTTTTGTCCAGATACTACCTGGTGTTCAGCTGGCAGACGCCCCCGGATTCAGAAGTTGCGGCCGGTCAGTTGTTCATCGAAAGTCGCAATGCACCCCAGAAAAAGTCTTTTGAGGCGGTGATACGCAAATTCGTGGATCTGGTCGAGGGCGCGGCGGGCATGCTGAATGACCGGTTGAAAGTATCCCCACTCGATGATACCGCCCTGCTGACGCACATTCACGAATGCATCACTGGCAAGCCGTATCCCGTGAACGCACCAGACTTTCCGGTGTACCTGGACACGGTCATCGGCCATCACGAATTTGTGGCCGGGCTTGAACCGAAGATTGATGATAAGCACATCCGCGTGCTGACCTTTGTGGGCTACCCACAGTCTACCCAGCCGGACATACTGGAAGCGCTGCATAACCTGCCGTTTCCGTTGCGCTACACGACCCGGTTTGTGTATCTGGACCAGAAGGATGCCCGCAAGCACATTGAAGCGTACCGCCAGCACTGGTTTGGTGCACGGTTCAACGCACGGGATTACGCGGGTGCCGCACTGGATAAGGGGCATCTTCCCGAGCAAAACGCCAATGCTGATGCCTCGAATATGGCAGAGGATGCCCAGTCGGCGGCGGCGGAAGCCAGTGGTGGCGTGGTGCGCTTTGGGTTCTTCACGGCCACCATAATTCTCATGGATAGCAATCTCAATACGTTGTCCGAGCGGGTCCGGATTACCGAGGCTTATCTGAACAACAGCGGCTTCGTGGCATTCAAGGAATCCACCAATGCGGTGGAGGCGTATTTGGGGTCCATCCCCGGACACACCTGGGAAAACGTGCGCAAGCCGCTGATGCACAGCCTGAATTACGCTGACCTGAGTGCTAAGACATCGGTCTGGCCGGGTAGCCTCAAGTGCCCGTCGCCGCTGATGCAGGTTGAGGGCAAAAAAGCCCCCGCATTGACGTATGCGAAGACTACCGGGGCCACCCCCTTCAGGTTCAATTTGCATGTTGGTGACCTGGGGCACACTTTGATAGCGGGGCCAACGGGGGGTGGCAAATCGGCACTTCTCGCCCTGCTGGCCGCTCAATGGCTGCGCTATAAGGACGCCCGGGTGATCAGCTTTGACAAAGGGCGGTCCATGTATGCCCTGACAGAGGCTGTCGGCGGGCAGCATTACGACATTGCGGGTGAGATGTCAGATCTGACCTTTGCCCCTCTGGACCGGATCGCGGAATCCGCTATCGAGCGGACTTTCGCGGAAAACTGGCTAGAATCGCTGGCAGTGCTGCAAGGGCTGACCATTACCCCCACGGAACGGGACGTGATTCATAAGGCCGTTGATGGACTGGCGGGCGAAGAAGGCAGGTCGATTACCGACGTGCAATCATTGATTCAGCAGGCCAACCTTAAGGCGGCCATCGGCTTTTATGCGGGGACGGGACGCGCGGGGACCCTGCTGGACGCAAGGCACGACAGTCTGGATTTGACCAGCCGATTCATCACTTTCGAGCTTGAAAACCTGCTGCAGTCTGGCGAGTCGGCCAAGCTGGTCACGGTGCCGACCCTGCTGTACCTGTTCCACCGCATTGAACAGATGCTGGATGGTCGCCCGACGCTGATCACATTGGATGAGGCCTGGGTGATGCTGGATAACCCGCAGTTCCTGGCGAAAATCCGGGAATGGCTGAAGGTGCTGCGGAAGAAAAACGCTTGCGTGGTGTTTGCTACACAATCCCTGGCGGATCTTAAAAGCAGCCCACTCCTACCGGTCATTATGGAATCCTGCCCGACCAAGATATTTCTGCCGAACGACCAGGCGGGCTCCCAGAATCTGCGCCCGATGTATGTCGATTTCGGCCTTGAAGACCGGCAAATCGAGATGTTGCAGACCTCTACTCCAAAGCAGGATTACTACGTCTTCTCTGCCGCCGGTCATCGTCGGGTGTCGTTTGACTTGGGTGCGTTGACCCTGGCATTCGCGGGTGTGTCTGACCCACGGGACATCAAACGGGTGGCGGAACTGAAGGGGATACACGGGCGCCGCTGGCCTTTGGAATGGCTGAAGGAACGCCTGCCGAACAACATCAAGGATGGCTGGGTGGATTATGCCAGGACGCAGTTTGACAAGTTTGGGCTGTAATTATCTTGTTAGCCGAAGCGCTATACCAGATGCAGAAGATGTATCACTAACCGGAAAGGAACTGACTATGAAGAAAGTAATGGCTGTATTGGTTTTGATGGCTGTCCCCACTCTGGCTTTTGCTGGTGGACCCGCGAGTAACTTGCCCGTGCAAGCTCAGTTGCACCAGGAAGCGCAGGCCATCCATGCCGACACCGCCGCGATCCGGCACGGGATACCCCTTGCGAAGATGACGCCGCGTGTGCAGCGCCTTGATTTTGCGTTGCAGAACACCGCCGCGCAGATGCACGTTAAGGCATCTTTTTCGCATATGGCGAATCAGCTTATGACGAAACCCACACGCAAGGCACTGCTCGGCAACCTCAAGGCGGCTGGGCAGTGGGTTAAGGCGGAAAGCGCGGGTAAGTAAACACCAGAGGGCCGTGGCGCAAATACGTGGCGCAGCCCTCTTCAGGAGAATCTGATATGAAAAAGAAACTGCTTTTTGCCGCAATGCTTGCCATCCTTCCCGGCATGGCGTCTGCGGACCCCTTGTCACAGATGCGGGCGGATGCTTCTGCATTGCAGCAGATGAGCGCTACCTGGGCTCAAATAGAGTCGACCTCACAGAGCTATGCAGCACTGGCCCCATACGCCGCACAGGAGTGGGCAGGGCAGGGACCCACGGTGGTAGGCCCGTTCGGTGGCATTGAACAGTGCCACAACACCCATTGGGACCAGGTGACCAGTGGCCTCATTCCCGGGGGCCTGAACATCTTCGGCGATGCGGAAGTGGAAGCTTATTCCATGCAGGCCATTACGGTGGATTTTCAGGCACAACTGGCAAACTACATGGTCCAGCAGGTCCAGGCTGGCAACAGCGTAGTGACGAACCAGTTGTCGCAACAGAACGGCCCCTTGATGCAATCCATGAATACGCTGGATGGCTTGCTGACTACTGTTGGGAATCAAGTATCGGGTGCTACTGGACCATCAACAGCCCTGCATCAGTTGCCGATCCAACATTGGCAAGCGGGGGTCGGCAATGTGCCAAATCTCGCGGCTGTCCAGTACATCGTAGGCCCTGACGACGGCGCGCCTATCGGCTGGGCGGTCCCGCCATCAAGTCCTTTGGCGCGTCTCGTTGACATTTGCCCGACGGGTACGGGGTCCATCCCCATGCTCCCGACGGCGGCCCCTGTTCTGTCTGCCGCGCAACAGGCAGTAACCGATGAACCGGCTCTGGCTTCCCAGCTGCAGCCTATCGAAGGGGGCAGCACCTACACGCTTCCCGGTGGAGGGATGCTTGGCAGCACAGACTACAGCGTCCGCATGAGCCTGGTTTCCGCGCTGGCATCAGACATGCAACCCTTGGCCGGGTACATGCAGCCCATCTCAGCACCACTTGCGCTATACCAGAAACAGGTTCAACAGATCATGAATGAGGTTCAGTGACATGCAAAACGTAAAAAACGTAACGGGCGTAAAAACCGTAAAAAGTCTTATCCTGGCCGTTGCCCTGGCGTCCATCGCGGGGTGCGAACCCGCTTTTGCCGGGACAATGACCGGCGGCGCCACTATGCCAGAACAGCTCGTGCAGGAAATCACGGCCATACAGACTCAAATGACCCAGGCACAAACCCTTGTCAGCAATGTCCAGCGGTATGAGAACATGGTTCAGAACATGGCGACGCTGCCACAGTCCATGTATACCCAGATCACCGCACCTATCGCACAATTGTATGGCCTGGCGCAGCAGACACAACAGCTTGGATATGCCGGGCAAAATATCGCCAGCCAGTTCCAGAACATAAACGGTACATTCAACCCGCAGATCACGTCGCAGTATTCTCAGCAGTACGGCACCATCACCAGCGGCCTGAATAACGCCATCAACTCAGCGCTGCAAACGGCCAACCTGAACCCATCCAACTTTATGACGCAGCAGCAGGCAATGGCGCAGGTGCAGCAGGCGATGAGCAACCCGACTAGCCGGAACGCGATTATGCAGGCAGGGGTAACCGTGGGGCAGGCAGAGGTGTCCGATCTGACCCAATTGCAACAGACGGCGGCCGCTGAACAGAATATGAACGCTGCATGGAAAAAGGCGCAGTTGGCGAAGCAGACTGCTGCTCATCAGATGAGTGCCAATGCTCTGGCGGCTATGGACAGCGGTGGCCCACTGACCAGCAATGCACCCTCGCTTGCAGCCTACACCCCGTAAGGTGGGCACCATAACGCCTCCCAGCCTGCGCAGTAAGTATCTGCCAATCAACAAAGGAACATGCTCATGAAACATCTCGTTAAAATTGCCGCCATTATTGCCACTGTCACCCTGACCGGATGCGCTGCGCATCACGATGTACCAAAGAAACTGACCAGCGCCCAGATGAGCAAAAACGCGCTGGCGGCGATGGATAGTGGCGGCCCCTTGACCAGCAACTCGAAATCACTGGCCGATTACACGCCTTAAGTTAACGTATCTACATATCCGAGACGCTATACCAAGGGGACCCTTCATAAGGCCCCTTATTTTCGAGGAACTTTCGATATGAAAAACATGAAACCCCGTTTGCAACTGCTTTTTGTGCTACTGCTCATGCCCGCCATGGCACAGGCCCAGAGTGTCGGCCTCAGCAACATCATTAGCACTTTCAGGAGTGTGACCAATGGATGGTACAGCTCAATATTTACCGACGCCCTGGGCCTTTTCGGTGCCTTGTTTGGCATAGAACTAACCTGGCTGGTGGTCACGTGGATGATCGGTGGCAAAGACGTTCACGAGATATTCACGTCTTTCATCAAAAAGTTGCTGACCATAGGCTTCTTTTACACCGTGCTGGAAAGTGCCTCGCAATGGGTGCCTTGGATCCTTAACGGCTTCAAGAATGTTGCCGTCACTGCTGGTGGCGAGCCCATCACAACCGTCAGTGACATTGCCATGACTGGCCTGCGGGCCTTTGTGATTTGTGTTAATGCGGGTCCGATGGCTGCGGCGCACGATAGTGCCAGCGTATGGGCGGACGTATGGAGTGGGAACCTCAGCGGTGCACTTACGGCGGTCGGCAAGGCAGCATCTGCCGAGCTAGGCACACTGACAAGCATAGACTTTCTGATCGGCGCCATTGTCGGACTGATTTTGCTTTTTGCGTTTATCTATGTTGTCCTCGAACTGGTGGCCGTGCAGCTTGAGGGCATGATTGTGTTTTCGGTTGGGGTCATCATGCTGGGTTTTGGTGGTGCGCGATGGACAGCCAGGTTTGTCGAGTCCTACATGCAATATGCGGTAGCCGTTGGTGTCCGGTTGATGGTGATCACGCTGTGGGCCTCTTTTATCGAGTGGCAGGTCAACCCGCTGATCAAAACCACGCTGATTAACGGCAACGCCAGCCTTCACTCGTATGGCGTTGTACTCATCCTCGCCCTTCTGGTGGCCTGGCTCACCAAAAAGCTGCCCGGTTTTGCAAACAGCATCCTGTCCGGCCAATCAACATTGTCTGGTGATGAACTCTATGGGGCCGTTAAGAAAGGTATGATTGCGGCGGCGGCTGTGGCTACCGGGGGTGCTGCGCTTGCGGCGGGTGCTGCGGGTACGATGGGTGCCGGTGCCATGGGTGCCGCTAAAGGTGCTGCAGGGTCTTCTGGCGCGGGCACCCTGGGCGCAAGCGGCGCCGGGGGTGCTGCAGGATCTTCCGAAGCGGGGGCTATGGGGAGTGCGGGCAACGTACCGGCCCCTGCAGCACCAGAACCGGCAAAGCCTTCCGGGGTTATGCCGCCGGACGCCGGCCCTGCTGGCGGCAACAGTACGGGTGCCTCGCCACAAGCATCTGCACCGGCACAGGGCTCTTCAGGCGGCCCTGCATCCGGTTCGGCACCAACACCCCCTGCAGCTTCCAATGCTGCCGCCAGCGGGGCTTCTGCACCTGCATCATCAGGTGGCCCAGCATCAACGGCACCTACAGGCAGCGGTTCAACCCTGTCGCAGCCTGCAGGGCCAGTATCTGGACCGGCGCCTGCATCTTCGACCCCTGCATCCGGTCAGACCGTTGATCATCGCCCAGCTGCGCCAAACTCGCCGCCGGGTGGCGAAAGTCCGGGCAACAAGCCTGTCCCGGCACCGACGCTGTTGGACCTGGCAAAAGGTGTCACACAGCAGACACACGATGCACTCCACAGCACACATGACGCAATAAACCCCGGTAAACCATCCTCTTCCGGGGTTTCGGCGCCAGGGTTGGGCGTCAAGCATCTAGCGGACTGAAGGTGGCGGTCTATCTAACTGGCGGTCCCGCTATACCCTTACACTGAAGCAGAGGATTTGAATTATGGCTGATACGGACAACAAAGAACGCTACCTCGCCGCAAGGCGAGAATGGCTGGAACGCTACGGGGACTATATTGCTTCCGCGAAAAACTGGCGCATGGTGGCTTTTGGGGCACTAGGCATTGCTGGTCTGTTCGGTGCGGCAATGGTGTATGAGGCCGACCGGGTGCATATCGTGCCCTACGTGGTTGAGGTGAACAAGCTCGGTGAGTCGGTGCATTTGGCACAGGCCGTGAGTGCGGGAACCTACCAGCAGCCCATCGTTCGCCACGTGCTTACCCACTGGTTGCGCCTGGTGCGGGAGCGGTTGCCTGCAGTGGCCCCCGAAAAGCAGGTGTATCAGGACAGCTTTCATTACATATCCAGTGGGGCACAGGCACCCCTTGACAGCTACTTCAGCCGACACAATCCGTATGCCGACTATGTCAATAAAAAGGGTGGCCGAACCATCACGATCACCAGCGCTTTGCCCCTTGGCAAACTCACCGATAAGGGCGGTACCTTCCAGGTGCAGTGGACAGAGACACAATACGGCAAGGGTGGCGCTATTCGGGGCGAAGATCACTGGCAGGGCACGCTCACGTATGCCGTTACAAACACCTCCAGTAACCCGCAGCAGCTGAACGGAAACCCATTCGGCATCTACATCACCAACTTCAACTGGAATCAGATACCGTGAGGGACACACAGATGAAAAACTATCGTATTCGGAACAGTGTAGCTGCTGCTCTGCTGTGGCCTGGGCTCGCTTTCGCCGGGGTACTGGTGCCGCCTACCGCCCAGCAGCCGGACGTTCCAGCTATTGGTGCCAATGTCACTCCCCAGGCGGAAATGAACGACAATGCCCAGGCCACGGGTGCCCTGCCCGAATCATCGACGCAAGTCTGGCAAAAGACGATTTCAGCGCCCCCCTCTGGCCGGATACAGAATCGGTCCCTGCAAGCTATGCAGAAGTCACTGGTATCCGCCTATCAAGCCGGTCAGCTGCAGACTTTGCCACCCATCGCCGGATCCGGCGGGGAGATCCTCTACGCCTATGGGAATAGCCTTCCGACGCTGGTGACGGCCCCTTTGCACACGAGCGTTATCCTGCTGCAGCCTGGCTGTCATCCCACCATGGCGACCGGCGCCCCTGCATCTGAGTGGGTGATCCACGCGGTGATGGCGGGCAACCAGCCGGAAGTAACGATCATGCCAAAGTTTGAGGGCTTGCATACGGACATGGTGATACCGGCGACTTCAGCCAGCGGCAAGCCCATGAACTATGTCATTGAGCTGACCTCTGACCAGAGGCAGTACACGCCTCTGCTGAGTTTTTATTACCCCGGCAATGATGTCACCACCTGGAACCAGCAGGCGGATGCAGCCAGTGCTGCAAAGCAGAAGGCTGCTAACGAGACGGTGGCCTCTTTGCCCAGCCTTACCGCAGCTAATATGGATTTCAACTGGAAAATACATTGTTCGGGTGGTGGCTGGTTCTCGGACAGTAGCTGCGGATCCATCACGCCACAGCGGGTCTTTTCCGATAACGGCCACGTGTACATTCAGTTCAAGAAAGGCCAGGGCAGTGCTGGCGGTGTCCCGTCGATACTCGCTGAAAACAGTGCTGGAAAGCCTGCCATCATCAATGCGCAGTTCCGGGACAACTATTATATCGTCGACTCTGTACCCGACAAGATTCTGTTGATTGCTGGCAAAGGGTCGAGCGGCAAGGTCGTGAAAATTACCCGTGAGCGCAGCAGCCACTAAGGGGTTTTGATATGGGATTCAAAGACAGGTTCAATATAGGCAAGGGGGCACGGCCGGAAGCAGATGACGAGGCTGCACCGAGTGGTCCAGTGGTCACTGGCAGCCTGAGATCCAAGGGTGCGGCTATGGCTACCGTGCTGCGCAAGAAGAACATCCTTGCAGCAGGGGTCATTGCCGCGCTGGTCATCAGTGGGGGCGCCTATTTGGCGTATGACCTCAGCACGGGTGGTTCTGGCAGTGCTGACGCTACAGTGAAACCGGCCTCCAAGCCGGGGAACCTTGCCGTGCCGAAACGGATTGCGGCACCGGTTGCCTCTGTGACCAGTGTCACGGCATCGACGGCCAGCGTGGCGACGACCCCCGGTGGGATGCACGTTCAGCAGGGTTCACAGCAACCAGCTCAACCAGCCCAACCTGCTCAACCTACCGCACAGCAACTGGCTTTCCAGGCTGCCATGTCCGGGGGTGGTCAAGGCGCGGCGGTGTCGTGGAATGCGGCGGGCGCTACGGGAGCAGGTACTCCTCCCGCAACAGCCACGGCTACCCCGCCGGGAGCAGCCACGCTCCAGAAGCCTAAGTCCAACGTGTACAGCACGCATCTGGTCCGCAAGGAAGCCAGCCCGTATGAACTGCTTCAGGGCACGGTGATTCCGGCAACCATGGAAACGGGCATCAAGTCTGACTTGCCCGGTGAAATTACGGCGGTCGTCAATAATCCGGTGTACAACAGTGTTTCTGGTGCTTCTGTGATGATTCCGGCAGGGTCAAAGCTGGTCGGCACTTACGACAGCAAGGTCATTGCCGGTGCGACCCGTGTCGGTGTGGGCTGGACGCGCATCGAGTTCCCGAACGGCACGTACATGCAGATCGGGGGCATGCCTGGTGCAGATTCCAGTGGGTATGCAGGCTTCCATGATCAGGTGGATGACCATACCTGGAAAATCTTCAAGAACGCACTGCTGCTTTCTTTGATTCAGGTGGGTATGGCTGTGGCCTCCCCGACCAGTGCCATGACAACGACTGGGGCTATGACGGGAAACACGGCGCTGACCGACGGGGAGCAATCCCTGGCGCAGACCTTCGGACAGGCGGAAGCACAGATGATGCAGAAGTCATCCAACATTGCGCCCACGCTGACGATTCGCCCGGGATATGCCTTCAATGTCGTGGTCACGAAGGACCTGGTGTTCCCCGGACCGTACAAGAAAGGTATTACTGAAATAGCCCCTACGGCTGCGGCTTCCGCTGCGGCGCCCACCTTTGCCAACCCCTATAACTGAGGACTGAGTTATGAAAAGCTACATTTATCCAAAACTGTTGCGGTCTGAAATGGACCCTCAGTATGCCAATAGCCCGGATGCACGCTATGCCGCGGTAAACGCGGCGCTGGTGGAGACGGACATTGACACACTCACGCGCGCGGGGCTACGGCGTGCCCGTCAACGCCCCAAGGTGCCCTATGAACCCTTTGGGATTGCCTTGGGGGATGCGGCGCTTCGGGTGATGAACAGTTTGCCCTCATCCACCAGCCGGTCTGCGCTGATCCAGTGGATCCTGACTTAACGCCTCCCGCCAAGTGCAGTAAGTATCCGGGGTCGGTGCTTTGGCCCCCTTACTCTTCAGGAGGTGTGTCATGAATTGGTATTTTGTTTTTGGAATCACCCTTGCCCTGTTCCAGATGGGATATGCGGGTATTCTGGCTGTGCGGGTTGGGGAATACAGCTTTTGTGGTCACCTGGGAATCATAGGCCACATCCTGTATTGGATTTTCTTCTACTTCACCGGCACGTTGCTCTTGTTGATTGCCCTGCCGCTACGACTGCTGGGCTTCAAGATTTACCCCGTGTTCATCCCCGATTCCTACTGATAAAGGACAGCAAAATGAACCTACGTACTGTACTGTCGCCGCCTGCAGGGCTGTTGCGGCCAGCAGGGCACCATTTCGAGCCGTTGGCGGACCTCAACATGCTGGCGGCGTATTCACTCATTGCAAACGTGGTCCTGTTCACGGGCCTTCTTGTTATGGGTCACCCGCTGCTTGGAACGCTGTGTAGCCTGCTGCTGGACGTGGCCTTTGTCGTACTTTTGTTTGAGGCGAGTTAAATCCGTTACCCCAAGGGCTATACTCGGATACCATGAACAACATGACACGGAGAACGGATGTCCCCGCCATCAGGTTCCGTCCACTCCTTGGTTTCGTGTAAAAGTGTTTGTTTGGCGGCCATTTTTATTCGGCGGCGCCCAGTTTCTGGATTCCGGTAGTAAGCTATGCGTCATTGACAAGGAGGCAGGACATGCAATACGAAATAAGGGGTCAGGACCGGCACATGCAATATGGACTTAAGAGACTCGTTTTTGCATTTTACGCAGGATTGAGTTTCACCAATTTATTTATGATTGCTGCCGGTCTGGCTTTCTGTAGAGATTTTCAAACAAGTGGCGCGGTGTCCCACTTGTTCAGTATGGGCTCTAACTTTTTGTGGTTTACCACATGGTTTGCGACTCAGATTGCAGTCCTACTCTTCTGCTTGTTGCTCTCAGGCGTTCGCATCAATAATGTTGACCTTTTCAATGAACCGCGGGGTGCTGGGTTGTCTGCACTGGCAATTTTAATGCTGCCTTCGTTTTTTTTGAATATCTTTGCCGGATTAGTTGTGCTTCAATATTTGTACTATTCGTAAGACTTTTTAGCGAGCGTTCCATAGGGGCAATGACGCAATTGAGATGAGGTGAGTGCTATGGCTATTCAGATGCAAGAAACCCAGGATCGCCGGATACGCATGTCGTTTCCGTACAGTGTGGACGATCTGGCCTTTGTAAAAAATCAGCTTCCTGGACGGCAATACGATGGCAACACCCGCTCGTGGCTGGTCCCAGCGACTGATAAGAACATCGAAATCATCCGCGCCAACGCCGGCCGTTTTGGCGAAGTGGAGGCAATACTGCGGCGGGTTCAGCAGAATAGAGCCGCTGCCATTGAGGCCAGTCAGTCTTTTGTCGCCACCGAGGCGTTCAAGCTGCGCCCTGGATTTGGGGGCCAGATGCCGTCTGCAAGACTTCGGCCTTATCAGGAGGCTGGCGTCGAGTTCATTACGGGACATGCTAAACACAAGGCATACATTGGTGACGAAATGGGTTTGGGTAAGACCATCACAGCCCAGCAATTCTCAATATGGCCCTGAGCCCTTTTTTATTGGGTAGCGTTGCAGTGTGAATGATTCGGTTTTTGAGGTGGACGGTGAGCGCTGGACAAATCTATCTGTTTAACGTATAAGAGTTTGGGTTAATGTCATTCCAGTGAGAACGTATGGCCTGTCCCGTTGTTTCTCCTC
>JAAOMR010000023.1 GCA_018853935.1 Acidithiobacillus ferrivorans | reverse complement strand
AGACCGCCGATATCCTAGCCGATGCCTTTAAGGTTAAAAAGATTCGGGAGCACGACGCCATAGCGGCGGGCGATCTGGAGGTTCTCGCCAGCGATTGGCGGGATCTGGATCCCCAGCCCAAGGCCTTGATCCTGGTCGGCCATCAGCCCCATCTGGGAAGCTGGGCAGAACGACTCACTGGTGCCGTGCTGCCGATCAAGACCGCAGCGGCGCTGGCGGTGGACCTGGATGAGGACAGCGCTTTGAGCGGTATGCTGCGCTGGTACGCCCATCCCAAGGCGCTGGCCGGTCTTGCAGACCGTTGAGCCGGAAAGCGTGACCAATATTCTAAAAGGACGCCTTCTCCCGCCTCGTCCTAACGACAACCGACCCTGGACACCAGCATTAGGTGCGTTGAGTAAATCTAATTCGCAGATGTAATGGATGTTAATTGTGTACTCCCATCCAGCGATGGATTTCATTTATGATTTGCCCAAGGGCACGGAGACCCGTCACCAACTGCTTCTCCATCGCTCCCAGGCCGCCAAAGGCGCGGTTGTGAAAATACTTCTCCGTAGGTTCGTTAAAGATTGAAAGTCCGCGGGGTTCGGTGACCTAAGAATCGGGCTCCGGTGGCCGCCGCCAATGAGACCGGCAGAGAATCTTGGCGGGGTCACAACGGTCACGGTACTTGTGGGCGATGCCCCGGATTTCCTCCAGGAGTCCTGCTGAGAGAGTGACGGGCTCCAGTCCCAGATTCCGCAGGCCCTGGTTTGCCACCCGCAATTCATTCTCGGCCTGCTCGTTGCGGGGATTATCCACAAATTCCACAGGGATGTCGGTCAGGGTATGGATCAATCGCGCCAAATCCCGAACACGGTGGGTCTCGGTGGTCTGATTGAAGACCCGGACCCGCTCACCAGGCGCCGGAGGATGATCGACGGCCAATTCGATGCAGCGGACGGTATCGCGGATGTGGATGAAGGCCCGGGTTTGCCCGCCGGTACCATGGACCGTCAGGGGATGGCCCACCGCCGCCTGCATGAGGAAGCGGTTGAGCACCGTGCCGAAGTCTCCGTCATAGTCGAAGCGATTGATGAGCCGTTCGTCCAACTGTGTCTCCGCCGTCTCCGTCCCCCAGACGACACCTTGGTGCAAGTCAGTGATTCGCAATCCGTCGTTTTTGTTGTAGTAGTAAAAAAAGAGCTGATCCTGGGTCTTGGTCATGTGATAGATGGAGCCGGGATCCGCAGGATAAAGAATTTCTGTTTCTTCGCTTTCCTCGCAGTCCGGCGAGACCAGTTTTACCTTTTGGTAGCCCTCGGGCAACTGGAAGCGGGAGGTTTTGTAACCGTAGACTCCCATGGTCCCGAGATGTACCAGGTGACAGTGGGCTTCCAGCCCGCATTCCACCAGGGCGCACAGCACGTTGTGGGTGGCGTTGAGGTTGTTGTCCACCGTATAGCGCTTGTGCCAGGAAGATTTCATGGAATACGGGGCGGAGCGCTGCTCCGCGAAATGGACAATGGCCTGGGGGCGCCAACGCCCGAAGAAATCCAGGAGTCGCTCATAATCCTTGGCAATGTCCATGGCGGTGAACCCAATCCGCTGCCCGCTGAGGGTTTGCCATACCTGCAAACGTTCCTCCAGGGGCCGGATAGGCGTCAGGGATTCCACTCAGAGTTCGCGATCCTGCCGTCGGCGGACGAAACTGTCGAGGATGTGAACCTCGTGGCCCCTATGGGAGAGGTACAGGCTGGTGGGCCAGCCGCAAAAGCCATCGCCACCCAGAATCACGATCCGCATTGCGTTTTCCTTCCTATACGACGTCTTGCCGAGGGAAAGCATTCAGTGAATCGGGGCGCGCAGGTACCAGCAGGGACGCAAATATCTCCGTGCAGCGGCGCCAGTCGTGGGCCAGCGCCGCAGTCCGGCAGGCATCACGGGAAACGGACAAGGCGGCCAGGGCGGCCTTGCCCAAATCCTCATCCAGATAACCGTTGATCCCATTCTCGACCACGGTCTGGGGACCCACCACCGGATAAGCGGCGACCGGCACGCCGCAGGCGTTGGCCTCGTAGAGGACCAGTCCCAGGGTGTCGGTGCGGCTGGGAAAGACCATCACGTCAGCGGAAGCCAAGTGGCGCGCCAGCGTCTCCCCCCGCATCAATCCGAGAAAATGCACCTCGGGGTAGCGTCTTTGCAAATTCGCGCGGAGGGGCCCATCACCGATCACATGCTTGCTGCCGGGTAAATCCAGACTGAGGAACGCCTCGACATTTTTTTCCACCGCCACTCGACCGAAATTCACGAAGGCCGGACGGGGACCGGGCAGATAGGCGAGACGTTCCTCCTCCGGCAAAGGTCGAAAGAGTTCTCCATCCACGCCGCGTGGCCACAAGCACAGTCGGCCCAGTCCGCGCTCCCGCAGCTCCTGGGCCAGGGCCGCATTGGAGACCATGATATGATCCGCCGCCCCATGGAACCAGCGCAGGTAGGCGTACCCCCAAGACACGGGGACAGGGAATCGGGCGGCGACATATTCGGGAAAGCGGGTGTGAAAGGACGTGGTAAAGATCCAATCCTGTTGTCGGCACCAATTGCGGGCGGCCAGACCCAGGGGGCCTTCGGTGGCGATATGCACGGCATCCGGCAAAAACGCGTTGAGGGTCCTGCCGATACGGCGTTTGGGCGAGAGGGTCAAGCGGATTTCAGGATAGGTTGGGCAAGGGATACTGGCCCTCCCTTCGCTGGTGACCATCCGCACCTCATGGCCCAAATAGCGCAACTGGGTTGCCGTCTGGTTCAAGGTCGTCACCACCCCGTTCACTTGCGGGAACCAGGCGTCCGTAACCAGAGCGACTTTCATGGACAATCCGGTGCGCTTTGCGACGGCCCGTGATGCGCCTGGTGTAGCCATTCCATGGGCGCCCACGTCAGGGAAACAAGACCCTTCTGCGCATTCCACGTCGCCGTCGCATGCAGTACCCGACCGTCGCCCGCCATCGCCGCCTCGTGGTTCTCCCAAAAGTCCCCAACGGCTTCTGCCAGAAGGTGGCCTGTCCAGGTGTCTACCGACGCTCCTTCGGTCGCCGCCTGCCAGGCCAAGGCTTCCATGACCGAATCGGGTATCCAAATGACCAGACGGACGACCTTTTTCCGCCCTTTATGCCCCGGCCGATTCACAGTACATACCGCCTTCCACAGGTTGGCCGGCCTGATCCAGCAATTCCACAAGGTTCAGCAACTCTTCCGAGATCTGCCAGATGCGCTTCTTCAAGTCGTTGAGATACATACAGGATTCTGCCTGCTGCAGGAGCCAGAGAAACATCGCTTCACGGTGCTTGTCGGTATCCACCTGAAAGCGACCGGGATGAAAGGCTCCCTTCTCATACAGCTTGGCAATGCGTTTTTGTATCGCATTGAGTTCCACGGTATTCCTCCATGTCTGGTTGGCGGGAGGGCTGCAGCGATGGCCCGGCCATCCCGCTCTTTACGTGGTCTCCGTTCGCAAGCCCGGCACCGCTGCAAGGTCTTTCAGGTCTCAGTGGTGCTGCGCCGATCCTCCGTCAGGCCGCGCCGGACTCTCACTCTTCTTCGGCCGGGGCTTCCAGAACCTCCATCAATTCCTGAATCCGATCCATGGCATCGGCTATCCGCACCATCCAAGCCTCCATATCTTCACACTGTCCCGCTTCGCCCATCAGGAACATGAACAGCGTATCGCCCTGAATAGCCGCGTCCTCCGGAGCGCGATCGGGCGCATAGATACCACCGGCGTAATGTTGGGCTACTTGCTCTTCCACCGCATTGCGTTCCATACCATCCTCCTGCCCGTCGACCATCATTGGGCGGCATTGCCCGAGCCCATGCTACCATTTGAATGTGACGGTTTTGTGAAACCGGTTTCGTCGGCTTCGACATATTCCGCGGGCTTGCACCGGAGCCGGTCGTGATCCTGGCGAACCAGGCCAGTGCAAAGCTTATGAAGGCTCTGGTAAGATGGTCTCGTAGTCGACCCCAATATCTCAGGAGAGGAAGGTGCGTAATGAATAAACGCTACGGACGTTTTTCCCTTTTCGCCCGAGTCATCGTGACGATCCTGGCGCTTTCCCTGCTCTCCGGATGTGTGATCGTGCCACGTGGCGGATATTACCATCCCTGGGGATATGGTTGGCATCGCGGCTGGCGCCGGTAAGCGGGTCTTGATCCCATAGAAAGGCAGCACACGGCAAAATGCGGCATCGTGGAGCCTGTGGGCCGTCACTACACTCGGCCTACTCGTCGGTGTCGGGGTTTTGCATCGTGCGAGAAATATCCGAAGGCAGGTAAAATCGGCATAGAGTGGGCGTAAATTGTCATAAAAACGTCACGAAATCTTCGCACTGGTGTCACATAAGCCAGTTATCCTTATTGGAGCCGCAATATCAGCCCCATAAGGAGATCTGCATGAGTCAGTCCACGGGCACGCACGTACCCCAACTCAGTGTCATCGATTCCCTCAACAACGCCCCTATCAGTTTTTTTCACCTGCGCGCCGCATTCACCGCAGGGATGGGATTTTTTACTGACGCTTATGATCTGTTCATTATCGGGTCCGCACTCGTTTTTATTAAACCGGAGTGGCACTTAAACGATACGCAGATTGCCTTTCTCGGCAGTATTTCGCTGATCGCCGCATTCCTCGGCGCATTTATCTTTGGACGCCTGGCCGACGTGGTAGGCCGCAAACGGATTTACGGACTGGAAGCACTGCTGATGGTCATCGGCGGCTTGGCTTGTGCCTTCGCGCCGTCTTTCGCTTGGCTCTTGGCGTTCCGCGTCATTCTCGGCATCGGCATCGGCGGAGACTACCCCATGAGCGCCGTCCTCATGTCCGAGTATGCCAATGCCAAAAAACGCGGCGCCCTGACCTCGCTGGTCTTCGGCATGCAGGGGCTCGGTCTTGCCTTCGGTCCTGTAGTCGCCCTGACGCTCGAAGCATCGGGTCTGCCACCGGACTCCATCTGGCGGATCATGTTCGCGGTGGGCGCCTTGCCGCCCTTGGCCGTATTATACTTACGCCGGACCATGCCAGAGTCCCCCCGCTATAAGGCTTTGGTGCGTGGTGATGTAGACGATGCGGCCAAGGACATGGCGATCTATTCAACCGGCCAACTAAAGGCCGAGGTGGAGCAAAAAACCAAGCCCAGTCGCATCAGCCTGGGCCAGATGCTGTCCAGCCCAAAATATTTGTTGCTCATTCTCGGCACCGGTGGAGCCTGGTTTCTGAACGACTATGCGTTCTATGGAAATGCTATTTCCACCCCGGAAATCATCAGGATGCTGGCGCCCTCCTCCTCGACCATGACTGGGAGTGCCTGGGCGCTCATCATTTTTGTGGCATTTGCCATTCCAGGCTATCTGGCCTCTATTTTCTTCATGGACGCCATCGGTCATCGACGGTTGCAGTGGATTGGCTTTGCCGTGATGGCTGTGGCTTTCGCCACCATGGCACTGGTGCCTGGGATTACCCATGAAGTGGCACCATTCCTTCTCGTCTATGGGATCAGTTTCTTTTTTATTGAGTTTGGACCCAACTGCACCACCTTCGTGATCCCCGCCGAAGTATTCCCTACCAGTATTCGCACCACCGGTCACGGCATGGCGGCGGGTATCGGCAAATTCGGGGCCTTTGTTGGCACCTTTGTCTTCCCCTTCATCAGTGCCGAGGGCGGTATCAAAGGGGCGATGCTCTTCTCGGCGGGTATCGCCGTTCTCGGTGTCATCCTCACCAAGCTCACCCTTCCGGAACCGAGCGGTAAAACACTCGAGGCGCTGAGCGGAGAGGGCGCCGCCGCCCACGATGTCGTCGGACCCGCCAACCACTCCGAGCATCTGGTAGAGAGCAGCCCGCAGTCCTGACCTGGCGATAGGAAACATCTGATATGTTCTGGATATTATTGGATAGTATTGGTGTACACGTGCATGTGCTACGGGCGGTGATGTGTGCTCAGACGCGGGCAAAATTACCAAACCACTCTCCCTCGCCGCATTACCCACGCGTTCTTCTGCTGGTGAATGCGCAGACTAACGATGACAGACCAACCATTTCCGTCAAAGTCGCTCTGGAGCGCACCGGCGCCCAGGTGCATACCGTCACAGAGCAAGCCGAAGCCGAACAGTGGATGCGACACTGGGATCCGGAGGTGTTGGTCCTGCTCGGATGGTCCGCCGCGATGGGCGACTGGTTACAGCGACTGCGGCTCGCACCACATCAGGACGATTTACCCTTCCTGGTCGTCGGCAATGGCTCAGAAGACCACGAAAGAATGGATGCCGTGGCAGCGCTGGAGACGGGTGCGCAGGCATATATTCCCTCCAGTTTGGGGTCTGAACCGCTGACCGCTCAGGTCCGCAACGTGCTCAAAAATTGCGAGCGCACGCGCCGCCCTATCCAGGTGGGCGAAATGGAAACCCTCTGCATCGATCTCGTGTCACTGCGGGTTTGGATACTGGGGCAGGAAATACGTTTGCCGCGGCGGCTCTTTTACTTGCTCCACTATTTCGCCCTCCATCCGGACGAAGTCGTTTCCAACGATCAGATCGCCGACATCCTGTCAGAGGGTAAAGGCGCATATCTCGCCCCCAATACCCAGGTGGTAAAAATTCATCGTTTACGCAAGATTCTGGAAAGTGTCGGGGCCAAAGGCTGGCTGGAAACCGTGCCCAGCTTTGGGTATCGCTTTTCACCGCCTAGGAACGTGCAGAATATCACAAAAAAGTCACCTCAGTGACGCACTGCTGTCACATTGGGCTGCTAGCATAGGCACTATTCTAGGGTTTGAATAGACCTCTAGACCTCTACCATTGATGTCGAGGTAGCCGCATGAACGCCGTAATACAAGGCTCGGCACACCCGCTGGTGGTGCTTGAGCGGAACAAATTGATTACCCAAGCCTTGCTGGATCGATTGTCTATCTATAGCGGATCGATCTTTCTGGTCACCGATCTGCATCGCTGCGCCGTCGCCCTGGGTACGCAACGGCCCACCCCGGTTCTTGTCCTTGCGGGCAAGCCGCCAGAAAGCCGTTGGACCGACTGGCGCGCGCAGGTCAAGTCCGCAACCCACGCTTCCTGTCCCATCATGGCCGTGGACTTGCCGACAGAATCTGCTGCGCCTTCTTTTTTAACATTCCAGGGCATTCAGGGCGCCGTGGATCTCGGCGATGTCTCCGTGAATGTCATCCGTCATATCCAGACGTTGATCGAGCAGGTTGGGACGACCACCCTCGCTTATGGCCCGCTGCATCTGGATCGATCCCAAAAAACACTGAGTGCGGCGGGACGCTCCGTGGCACTGAAAGACGCGCTATTTGATCTGTTGCTGCTGTTTTGGAGCCACCCGCAGCGGATCTTGCCGATGGAGCTCCTGCAGAAGGTCCTGGCGTCAGCGGGATCGGCCCTCGTCAGGGAGGCGCATATGGCCATACGTGACCTGCGCAGCCGTCTGCATTATCTGGGTTTCGATGACTGCATCATCAACATTCGCGACCGCGGCTATCTGTTTACCCCTCCCGATATTTCTGTGTGTGGCCGCAGGATGGCTGCCCGCCCTACGGGAAGAAACCCTCTGCTCACCAAGCATCCGCTCTCGGCGCCGCGCTTCGACACCGCTGCTTTCTGATATTTCAGGAGTCTTATTGATGAATACCGCTTACCTCATCCATCTCGCCAATTACTCTGACGGCGTGCTTTATGTACTGGCCGGCCTTCTTGTGATCGCCCTTGGCGTTATTGTCGACCGGTTCTGGTATCTGCGGCGTACGATTCTGCACGGCTCGATATTCGTTCGAGAGATCGCCCAGCACGGATGCCTGGATCGGGAAACTCTGCAGAGCCTTGCGGATGAGGCAGGTGATTTGCCCGAAGCCGCCCTGCTGAAGACGGCGGTGATTCATGTTGGCCAAGTGCAGGGGGATCCTCTCGCCAGTCGCCTGGAGGAGAGCATCCTGATTATGGCGCCGCAACTGGACCGTAGGCTCTGGGTGCTCGACACCATCATCACTCTGGCGCCACTACTGGGTCTCCTCGGAACCATTATCGGTATGTTCCATGCGTTTTCCGTGCTCGCAGCCCCCGGCCATGCGCCGACGGCGGTGACCGGAGGGGTTGCTGACGCCCTGGTCACCACTGCCACGGGTCTCTTCATCGCCATTCTCGGATTGATCGCCTTTAACGCTTTCAACAATCAGGTGCGGCAGATTCTGCTAGCGATGGACTCGGTTAAGACCATGCTGCTCAACCGCATGGACGGTCACCCCATGCCCGACAATATGGAGAGCCTCTTACAAGCGGCCAGCCCGAAGATGGCAGCGGCCGTGGCGAGGGCGGGCTGATGGAACGGCGCTATTTCGAACAGAGGAAAGGCCAGGTCGAGATCATCCCGATGATCGACATCATGCTCTTCCTGCTGGTGTTTTTAATCATGATCACCATTCAGATGATTCCGGACAAGAGGCTGAACCTCCAACTCCCGGCATCCAGTCAGTCAGGCGAAACTGCTGCCGCACCCGCATTACACCATCAACATCGAGAAAGATGGGACGGTGGCGGTCAAGGGGCACCACTATGATCTTGCCGGTCTCAGGCAACTGCTCGCCCGTGACGGCAACCCCGGCAAGACCCAGATCACCATCGCCGCTGATAAAGCCGTACCGTTTCAAGACTTCGTTCACGTCATGGATGCCTGCCAGAAAGCAGGGGTCAGTGATATTGGTATTGCCGCAAAACCCCACTGAAATAATGGAGAAGATGACATGCTCAAGAAACTGCCGTTAAAGCCCCTGCTAGTGGCTATTGCCGCCACGGGCGCACTAAATATTACTGTCATAGCTGCCGCCCAAGCTGGGGTCACCTCACCAACCACTTCAGTCGCGACAAACGACGCCGTGAATGTTGGCAAGGTCAATGCGTCATCAGGCATACTAACGGAATCAGGAAAACTGCTGGCCTCAACCAATGAAAAACTGACTAAAAAGAAGATATTCCAATCGACACAGTCAGAAACAGTAATATCAAAAAAACAGATGCAAGCTCTTGGTCCCGCATCAGGAGCTGCTCAAGCGCTTTCTACAGCTCCAGGCATAACTGTACGCGGTTACGCCGGTGTTGCGTCGACAGGAAGATATGCTATCTCCGTCCGCGGAGCGAAGGTAGGTTGGGCCTCCGTTGCTGGGAACCCGGAGCGGAATGGGATTACGGTACTTTTTGATGGTATCCCCATGAATGATCTTGTGTCCAATAATGGCTCATGGGACTCGAATGAAATTCCAATATTGCAAATGATCAGCGGTATTAATGTGATATACGGCCCAGGGAATCCAGCATCGAGATGGTTTGATAGCCTTGGTGGAACGATTAATTTTGTGCCCGTACAACCGTCCTTGAAACCAAGTGCCGAGGCCGGAACATTTTTTGGCAGCAATGGAACGTATGGGTTACACTTCAACGTAAAAACAGGCGCATATAATGGTTGGTCTGCCGTGTTGGCTGGAGGATATACTCAAAATAACACGTTCCGTACAGGATCATTTAATGCACCAAGTAGGGCATTCGCCTATTTTGGTAAGGTGGTTAAAAGCTTCAAATCTGGTACCTTTAGCGTCGGTGGCTACATCAATAGTGCAAATGAATTTAGACCGAACTTTATTCCAGTTTCTCCGATACAGGGAATCACCACGCAAGGCCTGAATGCGAATGCCCCGCTGTATAGTCAGGCCACGAGTGGGTACTATTCTTCATTGCCGGAATCCCTTTGGTTCAAGCAGCTCACTGTTCAAGATTACATGCTTTACTCTAAGTTGCATCTGAAACTGGATAGGGATGTAGGATTGCATGAGATGCTGTGGTATCGACATGGGCATCGGATACACAACAGAATTAATAATTTCCAGCTCGAGCCCGGGAGCGCCCCAGGGAACACCAACGAGTATTATTATCCTAATAGTGACACATTCGGAGACAAACTATATTTTGATTGGAAGCTGCCATATAACACCGTAAAAGCTGGAGGTTATTGGATACAACAGCAAGAAAACTCTCTGCAGGCTAACCCGCAAAATAATAGTATTCCACAGACAGCTATTGCCAGTTTCACTAACCCAACGGTGCAGTATAATAGCACCACAACAGATACCACATATTTAGCTGGCTTCATTCAGGATACCATCAAGCCCATATCCGGACTAAACATTACGCCAGGCTTATCTGCTGTAGAGTTTGCCACGCAATTCTACAACAATGGCACTGAAGGGATTCCTTATGTCGCCCCCAGCGCCGTGAACTTTTCGGCTACTCCAAATGGTTCTAAGACATTTACCAAGCTTGAGCCATCCATTGGTTTACATTATGCCCCTGTGAAATGGGGAGCTGCGTATGCAAATTATGCGATAACGTACCAAAATGCCAACAATGGAGCATTTGGGGCATACAATGGAAACATTGTTAACTATAGCACGCTTCAGCCGGTCAAAAGTACGGATTATGAGATCGGCGCCAAGTTCTTGGTGAAAAGTTGGCTGTTCCTACACGATTTCACATTCAATGTAAACTATTACAATGACCATCTTAGCAATGAAACTATTCCGATTACGCTAGCAAATGGCACGGAAAGATTTGCAGGTGCGAATTCAACACTTAATGGCGTAAACCTTACCGTGGCAGATAGCCCAAATTGGCACTGGCATATGTATGCTAATTTGGGTCTTAGTCACGATTATTACAATTCATACACCCCCTCCGGTGGCGGCATAACTTCATCTGGACTCCCGGCTTCTTATAGCCCAAATATGACGTTTACTGCTGGGGCATATTACAGAACCTACTTGGACGGTATTTTGATTTCGCCAAATCTAGTTGATCAATATACGAGTTCACAGTACTTATTTAACAATCTCACGGGGGCACCCTCTTATCAAACGCAGGGTGGATACAATGTCCTCAATGCTGGGATAACGTTAAAAACAGAAATATTTAATCGTTATGTTCCCACCCTTAAGAACGTCTCTCTTTCTGCAGGTATTACCAATTTACTTGGGCGGAAATACAATCCCATTGAGTATATTACTAGTGGAGGTTATTTCGGTGGCAATAGCGCTGGAACCATTCTTGCTGATCCCGGCGCTCCACGTCAGTATTATGTTGCCGTTTCCGCAAAATTTTAGCTTGATCAACGCGCTGTTAGGCTAAAGCCCCTTTCCAAGGGAGGATGAAAATAAAGTGGCACTTGCCTTTTGCCATCTCAATGGCTTGAAAAGGCGATGCTTTGCTGTGTGGAAGTCTAATCCTTCCTGCTCTCAAGAGCGGCAGCCATAGGCCGATGGCGGGAAGGACGTCTATCATAAGCGATTATCGTGACAATGTGTTTGCGGAGAATCTACATGTCAATAACCAATTATTTTCTTCTTGATATTAGATTGTTGATATCACCAAAAAAAGGACTATATGGATTGAAGAGTCTCGGACTGTGCGGCATTCTTGTGCCATCCATCGTGGCTTTCATGATGATAAATGATCAGGCCATGGCAAGCCCCTTTTTCAATAGCCAAGCGGATTATCAGGCTGAACTGGCATCCATGAAAAAAGCTGCCACGAAATCTCCCATAGCCATCTTGCCGACAGGAAGGTTCGTGACTCCTGTAGGCATGCTGAATGGCACTCCGAACTTTCCGACGGTGCTTGCCGTGCAAGGGCATCAGGTCGCGGTGCTTGCCAATGGCGCCACCCCTTTTCAGACCCTCACTTTTTATGACGCACAGACCCTCAAACGCCTAGATCGTCTGGCGGCGTTCTCCAAGGTCGCGCCACCCAAGCCCGTTGCGCTAGCCACTCCAGGCGGAAGCGGGACTGCGGAGAATCCGCTGTATGCTGGATCTGCTGGCGTGGTCTACGTGCCTAAGGAGGATGCCGCGCAAAAGATCGCCCAGGCTAAAGCCACGCTCGTGGCGGAGAGCAACCCGCGCGCCATTCCCACCGCGTTACTGTCCCACTGCGATCTGTTCCAGGGATTGACCGCCGGGCCTGATGGCCTCTTCTATGCGACGGGTGGCGACTCCGACGATGTGGTGGCGCTACGCTCGGTGCATGGCGAGGTAGAAGTCACCCATCAGTACACGTTGGAATGGCAATCCTTCCCCAGGAATCAATACCCCTACCAGTACCAGGGCAATCACCAAAAGAAACCTCTTTTTTATCCGGACTCCGTGGTGGTGGGTCCGTCGAATCATCACTTTTACGTCACGGGTATGCTGTCCAACAGCCTTGCCCGCATCAATATCACCACGGGCAAGACCGATTACATTAACGTGAGCGCTTTTCCCTTTTCGGTTATGCTCGCGGATCAGGGGCAGCGACTCGTTGTGAGCGACTGGGGCGGCAATGGGGTCACGGTAGTCGATCGTAAGACTTTTCACGTGCTTGGCCACATCGCCACCGGCCCCGCCGAAGGTCCCGCCACAGTCGCTGCGGGCGTACATCCCACCGCTATTGCAGCGGTATCTGGTAGCCCCGACGTCTTTGTCGCCGACGCCAACGTGGACAAGGTCGTGGAAGTAGACACCCAGACACTGCGGCCTTTGCGCGTCATCAATGACAGTCCCTACCACAACGCCCCGCCCGGCAGTTATCCCGATGGTCTCGCTGTTGCCGACGGCAAACTCTTCGTTGCCAATGCGGGCAATAACGATGTGGCGGTCTACGACGTTCATACCGGCAAACGCTTAGGACTGATCCCCACCGCATGGTACCCCACCGCTGTCACGATAACCGATGGCGCCCTCTATGTAGCCTGCGCCAAGGGGCTGGGCTCGGGCCCCAACCTGCAGTGGCAGTACATCGGCAACATGATGCATGGGGTCCTGCAAAAGGTGGATTTGTCCGAACTCCCCACGCATCTTGCTCAGTGGACCCAGGAATCCCTCCACAACGATGGATTCACCCTGGCGCAGCGCACGGCGCGGCACATGCAGGACGTCCAAACCACCGCATTCCTCAAAAAACATATCCACTACGTGGTCTTCATCCTGCGGGAGAATAAGACCTTCGACGAAGATCTAGGAGACTACAAAGCCGCTGGCAAATGGGCCGACCCCCATTTTGATCTCTACAGCCAGAAAGATCTCCCGAACCTCTACAACCTAGCCCATCTGTATGCGCTCTTCGTCAACTTCATGGCCGATGGAGAAGTCACCGCCCAGGGACATCAATGGGTGGATGGCGCCTCCGACTCCGATGTCGTCCAGCGGTTATGGCCTGAGTACTATTCCAACCGCGGGCTGCGATGGAATGCCATTCCCAATGATGCCTCCGCCTCCTCCCTGAAACCCAATGCTCCAGGTGCCCACAATCCCTACCACTATTACGAAAAGTTGGGCGACTTCACCAATCCGTGGATCAGTTATCCGGAACGGCTGTATCTCTTCAACGATCTCCTGCAACACCGCGTGTCATTCGAGGACTTCGGAGAAGACATCACCCGTGCCCGTGATGGGGTGATCCGCTCTGCCCTCAAGTCGCACGTCGCCAAGAGCTATCCTTCCTGGGATCGAATGATCCTTGATACCGACCGCACCAGGCTGGCCATCGACTGGCTCAAGCAGCATCCCGAGGCGAAGTTCCCGCATTTTGTGTACATCTGGTTGCCGGATGACCACACCGCAGGACTGGCTCCCTGTTATTACACGCCTAATTACTTCGTCGCCAACAACGACTACGCGACGGCGAAGTTCATCCATTATCTGTCCACCACCCCCGAATGGAAACACATGGTGGTCTTTCTGACGGAGGATGATGCCCAGTCGGGGGCGGATCACATCAATGCGCATCGGACGCTGGCACTGGCCATGAGTCCCTGGGTCAAAAAAGGGGCTTTGGAAACCCACCTCTACTCCCAGGTCAACATCGTCAAGACCATCGAGGCAACACTGGGACTGCCGCCCATGTCCCAGTGGGATGAAAACGCAGCGGTCCTCTCAGGCATCTGGACCGACCATCCCGACTTCGCGCCGACGCCATCCGTACTGCCCATCCGTGTGCCAGTGGCCTTCAACATGGGCAAGTGTACGGATCGTTTCCTCCTGCGCCGGGAGGCGGGCGCTACGGGCCATATCCTTACCCCCGCCTGGCTCAAGGCGCATATGGATCCCCACGGCCAGCATCTTGCACCCGTCAGTCAGCAACATGCTTACACCCCCACTTCGCTGCTCAAGGTCAGTGGTCCCGAGCAATTGAAGCAGGAGTGGATCGCCAGCAAGGGGGTCAAGAGCTACGACCATTTTATGACCTACTTACATCGCTATGCCCAAGCCCATGGGGTGACCATCGCCAGCTATGAGGCCAATGAAGGAAAGCTCCCTTGAACAGTAGAGCAACGAAAGGCACCAGGATGTTCCGTGCCACGCCCGGTTTATGCAAGGATATTGAGAACGTATGAATGCATCCTCCCTCTCCTCCCCGGTTCAGTCCCCGAAATTCAGGAAGGATCACTTCGGACGGGCGCTGATAATTGGCGTAGTCCTCGAAGCGCTGATGATCGGGGGATTGATTTATTCCAACCTATCGCAGCCGGTGATGGTCAAACCAAAGCCAAAGATTATGGCGATTCACATGATCAAACCGGCACCACCCAAGCCCAAACCGGTGCCCCCGCCACCGAAACCCGTAGTGCATCCAAAGCCGATTCCGAAACCCATGCCCAAACCCATACCCAGGCCGATCCCGCATCCAGTAGTACATCGCCCGCTGCCGCCCAAACCGCTGCTCGCCAAAACGCCCGCACCGCAGGCGCCGGTATACACGCCGCCGGTGACACCGCCCGCGCCACCACTGCCACCCACACCAAGTCCGGCGGCGCGTCAGTCGGCCATAGACACCTACGCGTCCATGCTGCGTACACGGGTGCAGGCAAATGCGCACGTGCCAGATTCCGTCCGGATGATGCATGTCGGAGGAACCGCCGTGATTTCTTTTCGCCTAACGCCGTCAGGTCATCTGCTTTCTGCGCAGGTTGTCCAGAGCAGCGGTATTGGTGCCATTAATCGCGCAGCCTTGAAGACCGTGGAGGACACCAGCTTCCCACCCTTTACCAAAAAAATGCCCAAACATCTCATGACGTTCGATGTGTCGGTGCATCTCTCCGCTCACGGGAGTTAAGAAAAAAGGTCGCGCCCACGGTCCCGGACGACTTTCGGGGGCGCGGCGTTTCCACACTTTTGGTTTTTTGGAGGCTGACATGGAAGCATCTGCTATTGAAAATGACGCCGCCGCGCGCAAGGCTATTGCCGATTACATTTGCACCCTTTTCGAGGGTCCTGGCAACCAGCAATGGTACGACGGTTACGAAGCCGTATCGCAGACGCGGCACGCGCTGCAATGTGCGCAGAACGCCATTGTGGCGAGCGCGGAGGAGCGTCTGGTAAGCGCCGCATTCCTCCATGATATTGGCCACCTCATCGATCTGAATGGGCGAGACAAATTTCAGAGTAACACCGATGCCCAACACGAGGAGATCGGAGCCAACTGGTTGGGGCAGTGGTTTCCGCCCTCGGTAACGGAACCGATTCGCAGGCATGTTGCCGCAAAACGTTACTTGTGCGCTACCGAGCCGAGCTATCACGCATCCCTCTCCTTGGTCTCTCAACGAAGCCTGGAACTCCAAGGTGGCGCGATGTCCGCAGGAGAGTGCGCGGCCTTTGAGAAAATACGTTTTAGTGCCGATGCCATTCGCCTGCGCCGCTGGGACGATTACGCCAAAGACCCCGAAAAACCGCTACCGAATTTCCAGGATGTCATGGCCTATATCATACGCAGCGTCCACGTTTCCGCCATGTAGCGACTGCCGCATCCCCTTCAGCGATTAAGGAAATCCCTATGCACATAATCCATGCGTTATTCGATGACCTGAAGATCAACAAACAACACCGCCGAATCGTTCTGGCCGCTGGTTTGGGCATTTTTCTTGATGGCTATGATTTGTCCATCATCGCTGTTGCCCTGCTTTTGCTGAAGCCCGATTGGCATCTGTCGGCGGTGACTACCGGCTTGCTAGGCGCGGCGACGCTGGCTGGCGCGGCACTCGGTGGCTTGGTTGGTGGGCGCATTGCGGATCTTTTCGGTCGCAAAGTGCTTTACCTGATTGACGTGGCAGCATTTTTTATAGCGGCTTTGCTCTCTGGTGTTGCTTGGGATGTGACCTCCCTGATCATTTTCCGTGTTCTTCTGGGCATCGGTGTAGGTATGGATTATCCCTTGAGTTCGAGCTACATCGCGGAATTCATGCCCAAAGCTCAGCGTGGATCCGGGCTTTCCTGGGCATTTGGTTTATTCATGGTTGGTACCACAAGCTCCGCCGTGGTCGGATTAGCACTGTTGCCGACTGGTCCAGATGCCTGGCGCTGGATGTTCATCAGTGGGGCGCTTCCGGCTTTGGCAGTACTCTGGTTGCGGCGCAACCTTCCTGAGACTCCGCGCTGGTATATCGCGCATAATCGACCGGATAAGGCAATCCAAGTGCTCCAGAGCATGTCACCGAATGTGGATGCGCAGAGCCTGCGGGAGGCACTTCAAAGACAGACACCAGAACCCGTCCAAATGCGCGCCTGGGCCACCCTGTTTGCTCCGCAGTGGTTAGGACGCACGTTGCTGGTGGTCATTCCCTGGATGATGATGGATATCAGTACGTTCGGCTTGGTCATCTATCTGCCCATATTGCTGGGGAGCTTCGGCATCCACTCCCACACGGATGCCTTGCTGTGGAATGTGCTTTTCGATCTCATCGGTCTGAGCGGTATCGCGTCCCTAGCGATGACCACGCGGCGGATTGGTAGAGTCTTTCCGCAAATTGCGGGTTTTGCGCTGAATGCCTTTTTCCTGGGCATCTTAGGTCTGGTGGCACTCTACATGCAGCCCCCAATCTGGCTGCTCATTGTCACCATCTTCGGGTACACCTTCTTTAACAACTTCGGGCCATCCACCACGACTTGGCTCCTGCCGGTAGAGATTTTCCCAACGGATCTACGCGCCTCAGCCCATGGCCTGGCGACAGCCTGTTCCCGCGTGGCGGCGGCGACCTCCGTTTTTCTGCTGCCCAGCGTACATGCGGCGGTAGGTAATGGTTGGCTGATGCTGATTCTGGCAACCACGGCGCTGCTGGGTTTACTGGTGACCTTGTTGCTGGGGCGTGATATGGAGCCTGGTATCCGTAGTCTAGAGGAAGTTTCAGAAGTAGCGGGGCCGACTATCCGTGCGGCTGTGGCCATAGTGGATTAGCGCTCAAGGAATGCAAAAGAGGGTCCCAGATGCGGATACTTGACGCGGCGTATTCGCACCTATATTGTATAGACATCTAGATATATCGGAATGGTTCAGATGAGATTCGATGAAGCATCGGCTAACCCCACCAAGCTGGTAAGCATGCGCGCTCGCTGGATATCGGAGATCGCTCATGCAATATTCTCCGACTTGGCGGATGCTGCGGCGCGTGTCGAACGCTGGCCGGAGTTTACTTCTATCAATTCGCCGGAAGTCGGCTTAATCATGGCCCATGGACGCATGGGCGGTCTGGGTGATCCCTTTCCTTTAGGAGAATGTACGGTCACCCGCTGCACGGTGCAGGACGATCAAGGCTACATGGGTTTGGCCTATGTCCTCGGCGACAGTCTTGCCCATGCGGAAATCGCCGCCAAACTGGATGCCCTGCTTCAACATCCGGAGCGACAATCGTCCTTATGGGACCGAATCATCGCCCCGCTCATGATCCTTCGTACAACCCGCGAAGCGCAGACAAAGCAGGAAAATCAAAGTAGTCGTGTGCAGTTCTTCACAATGGAAACCATGCGGTCATGATGACATTGGATTGCCAATTGACCTTTCGGATGCTCCTGGAAGCCATGTCCTGCCCGGGACAACGCATGACGCTGCCGGACTCGGCTGAGGAGTCGCCTTTCCGGCCTGCCTGCACGACCATTTTACATACCCTGCTGGATGCGGATACCCCGGTTGCCCTGGCGTACCCCGATGCCGCAGCGGAACATTGGCTGAGAACACGCTGTTATGCCCCGGTGGTCCCTCCCAAAGATGCTGTCTTTGCTGTCGCGACGAATTGGTCTTGGGAGGAACACGTTTTCCCCATCGGGACTGAGGAGGAACCAGAGGATAGTGCCACACTGATCATCGAGATCTCCACCCTGCAAGGCGGGCCGAACCTGATCCTGAGAGGACCGGGTATTCAGAGCACGCGAGCGATTGCACCTGAGATTAGTGCCAGATTTTTACCCTTCTCGCAACATAATCATGCCCTCTATCCCCGGGGCATCGATCTGATATTGTGCAGTGGCCGGGATTTTCTCTGCCTGCCGAGAACTACAGAAATAGAGGAGGCCTAAGCGATGTCCTACGTGGCAGCCAAAGGAGGTTCCGCCGCCATTCGGGCCGCCCATCGCCTCGTGCGCAAACGGATGCGGGGTGATCCCGACGCTCCCGAAATCGCTCCCCGGCAAATACGTGAGCAAATGCATCTGGGCGTGGATCGTGTCATGGCCGAGGCCTCCCTCTACGACGAGAACTTGGCGGCCCGTGCCATGCTACAGGCGCAGGGCGACATGGTCGAGGCGATATTTTTACTGCGTGCCTATCGCGCCACCCTAACCCGATTCCTGGATTCCACGCCGCTCGCGATGAACACCATGCGGGTGCAGCGACGTATCTCCGCAGCCTTCAAGGATTTGCCCGGCGGCCAACAACTGGGTCAGACTTATGACTATTCTCACCGGCTCTTCGGCTATTTTGATCGCCTGGAGACAGCGTCTGAAGTCGAGTCCGGCAAGGCCGAAGTCCCGCCGAAGCTTATGACCAGCGTGATGGACCTGTTGGAAAAAGAAGGTTTGATGGAGCCAGCCGCAGCCTGTGAGCCATCGGCAGAGAACACGCAGCAAGACATCACGCAGCACCCCCTGCTTTTCCCGACCAGCCGTGCGCAACGCTTACAGTCCTTGGCCCGCGGCGATGAAGGGTTCCTGCTCTCCATGGCCTATTCCACCCAAAGGGGCTACGGCCAAAATCACCCCTTTATCGCAGAGTTGCGCATGGGGGAGGTGACTGTGGAGATCACCCCGCCGGAATTGGGGTTTTCCATCGGAATCGGGACCATTACCGTCACCGAGTGCCAGATGATCAATCAGTTTCAGGCCAAGAATCCGGAAGATGCCGCCTTTACCCGCGGTTACGGCCTAGTCTTCGGCCATAGTGAGCGTAAGGCCATCGCCATGGCTCTGGTGGATCGGGCGCTACGGGCCGGTGAGTTGGGTGAAGAAACGCTTTCTCCGGCGCAGGACGAGCAATTCGTCCTTAGTCACTGCGATAACGTCGAGGCGACGGGCTTCGTCGAGCACCTGAAACTCCCGCACTACGTGGATTTCCAGAGCGAGATTCAGACCTTGCGGCATCTGCGCAAAACTGCGGCAAAAGACGGGGCAGATGGGGTATGACGATCTACTATAATTTCGCCTATCTCGATGAGGGGACGAAGAAGAAAATACGGCGAACCCTGCTCAAAGCCGTGGCCATCCCCGGTCACCAAATTCCTTTCGCCTCCCGGGAAATGCCTTTGCCTTACGGTTGGGGGACCGGCGGCATCCAGGTGACGGCCGCCGTTATTGGCCCTGAGGATGTACTCAAAGTGATCGATCAGGGTTCCGATGATACGACCAATGCGGTCTCCATCCGCAGCTTCTTCCGGAGTACCACGGGAGTGCGGACCACCACCTCGGCCAGGGAAGCAACCTTGATTCAGACCCGTCACCGGATCCCGGAAACACCCCTGCATGCGGGACAGATATTGGTCTATCAGGTGCCGATGCCGGAACCCCTGTTCAAGCTGGAGCCCCGGGTTTCCGAAACCGTCGCCCTGCACGCCATGGCCGATTACAGCCTTATGTATCTGAAGCTCTATGATCAGATCACTCGCTATGGCCGCATCGCCATCGGTTACGAATATCCGGTCATCGTCCATGATCGCTATCTTACGTCGCCGTCCCCGATCCCCGCCTATGATGTGCCAAAAATGCATATGAGTCCGGCGCTACAGCTATTTGGCGCGGGCCGGGAAAAGCGCCTTTATGCGATCCCCCCGTACACGCGGGTTATACCGCTCGACTTCACCGACTACCCCTTTGATCCGGTCAATACCCGGCAGCCCTGCGCGCTCTGCGGCGCGGTGGAGTCTTACAAGGATGAGATCGTGATCGATGACGCAGGCAACCGTCAGTTCATCTGCTCAGATACTGATTTCTGCGAGCAACGTCGATGAATTACAGTCCCGCTCCCATACTGATAGCGCGCGATCTGACCCTGTCCTTTGGCGCACTGCGTGCCCTGGAATCCGTGTCTTTGGAGATTCATCCCGGCGAGGTGCTGGCCATTGTCGGGGAGAGCGGTTCCGGCAAAACAACCCTGCTGAACACCCTTTATGGGGTGCTGGCCCCGGACGCTGGCGAGGTCCGTTTCGGTGAGAACGGGGAGTTAGACCGTTGCGTGCAGGCGCTTCCGCGTCAGCAATTGCGGCATCTGCATCGTTCTGCCTGGGGCTATGTCCACCAGAATCCCCGCGACGCGTTGCGCATGGAGATTACGGCGGGTGGCAATATCGTCGAAAGGCTCATGGCCGCCGGTGAAAAGCATTATGGCACGCTACGCGAAAAGGCCCTGTTCTGGTTGCAAAAAGTGGAAATTGATTCCAAACGCATCGACGATTTGCCGGGAACCTTCTCGGGCGGGATGCAGCAACGACTGCAGATCGCCAGAACCCTGATCAGCCATCCCTATCTACTTTTTATGGACGAACCGACCAGTGGGCTGGATGTCTCGGTGCAGGCGGGTTTGCTGGATTTACTGCGTAATCTGGTGTCGGAGCAGAGAATGGCGGTGATTTTGGTGACCCATGATCTGGCGGTGGCCCGGCTGTTGGCCGGGCGTATTGCCGTTATGCAGCGCGGACGCATTATCGAGACAGGAGTGACGGATCAGGTCCTTGATGATCCCCAGCATCCTTACACCCAACTCCTGGTCAGTTCGGTGTTGCCTGCATGAATCTGCTCGAAGTGAAAGACCTCCGCAAGACCTTCACTCTGCACCTACGGGGCGGATTGCAACTGGCTGTGCTCCGTAATATCTCTTTTTCCGTAGCGGCGGGCGAATGTGTCGCGCTCGTTGGGCCCTCTGGCGCCGGAAAATCCACTTTACTGCGCACCATTTATGGGAATTATCGCGCCGAAAGCGGTTCGGTGACGGTCATGCACGACGGCGAACTGGTGGATCTAACCCAAGTGCCGCCGCAACAATTGCTGGTGATCCGTCGGCACAGCATAGCCTATGTGAGTCAGTTTCTGCGGGTAATTCCAAGGGTGTCCACGCGCGCGATCGTGGCCAATGTGCTGAAGGATCAGGGCGTGCGTTCGGCAGACGCGGACGCTCGCGCCGAAGCCATCTTGTTGACGTTGAAGCTTCCTTTGCGTTTGCACGACTTACCTCCGGCGACCTTCTCCGGGGGCGAGCAACAGCGGGTCAATCTGGCGCGCGCCCTGGTCAATGACCATCCGGTGTGGCTGTTGGATGAGCCGACGGCTTCTCTCGATGCCGAAAATGCTGCGGTAGTGCTGTCCCTGATCCAGGAAGCGAAACGCGCGGGTCGTGCCATTATCAGCATCTTCCATGACCCGGACATGACCGCGCGCGTGGCCGATCGCCAAATCCCAATAACTTCTCTAACGGAGAACGACAGATGATGCAAGGTTTCAGCAACGCGCGAATCGTGTTGGAGGATGTCATATTGCATGGCGCGGTGCTCCTGGATGCGGGAGGCAACATTGCGGATGTCCTTGCGGAAGCGTCCCCCATCCCGGGCACCGAGGACTGCACCGGCGATTTTCTTCTGCCAGGCTTTGTGGATGTGCATACGGACAATCTGGAGCGCCAGGTGCAACCGCGCAGCCAGGTCCGCTGGCCTTCCCGTTCGGCGTTTCTGGCCCATGATGCCCAGTGCGCGGCAATGGGCATCACCACCGTCACCAATGCCTTGTGCGTGGGCGATGCCGGCTTTGAAAGCGGGCGCATCCAAACCCTGAAAAATGCGGTGGTAGACTTGGCGGCCCTGGATGCTAGCGGGTCACTGCGCGCCGATCATGTGCTCCATCTGCGTTGCGAACTCTCGGCGCCTAATATGCAGGAACTTTTTGAGGCGGTCATGGACCATGCCAAGCTCCAAATGGTGAGCCTGATGGATCACACCCCCGGTGTCGGACAGTACGCCAATCTGGACAAGTTTCGAAAAAGTCGGCGCGACGAGGGATATTCGTCCGAGGAACTGGAGGGCATGATCCGCGAAGCTCAGACGCGACGTCATACCCACAGCGAGAAAAACCGCAGCTATCTGTTGGAGCAACTCAAATACTCGCCCCTGGTTCTGGCGAGTCATGATGACCGCACCGAGGCGGAGGTCCTTCGCAACGCCCAGGATGGCATCAAAGTCGCTGAGTTCCCGGTGTCCATGGAGGCGGCGCGAACGGCGCGTCAACAGGGTATGGCGATTGTGGTAGGAGCCCCCAACGTGGTGCGCGGTGGATCTCATTCCGGTAACGTGGCCGTCAGCGATCTGGTCAAAGCTCGGTGTGTGGATGTCCTGGCCTCGGACTATGTGCCCAATGCGCTGTGTGAAGCGGCTTTCCGATTGGTGGATAATGGTCTTCTCGCGCTGCCCGAAGCGGTGCTGATGATCACTGCGGCCCCGGCGCGCATGCTGGGGCTAGCGGATCGTGGCGCCATTCGTGTCGATCTGCGCGGTGATCTGGTCCGCATCCGGCTTGTGGATGGACACCCGATCATCCGATCGGTCTGGAAGTCTGGTCAGCGGATCGCGTGAGGAGATCGTGAGGGTCGCGATTTATTACGTACCAGATCGTCAGGACACCCTGTGGACGGCGGGTACCCGTTGGTTGGGACGCGATCCCGAATCCGGTGAAATTCTTGAGCGGCCACTGGTCCCCGGCTTGGCGCAGGCCACCCGAAAAGCCAGCCGATATGGTTTTCACGCGACGCTCAAGGCGCCCATGCCGATTCGAAAGCCGTTGGCGGAGATGATAGACGCCGTTAAAGCATCCCTGTCCACGGTCGCCCCATTTTCTCTACCACCATTGTGGCTGACCCTGGAGGACGGCTTTGTGGCGCTCCGTCTCGGCACACCTTGTCCGCGCCTCGCGGATCTGGCCGATCGGTGTGTGCAGGATTTGGACGGTTTTCGGGTGCCCTACACGGCGGCAGCGGAGGAGCAGATCCGGGCGTCTTCAGAACTCACCGCTCAGAACCTCGCCAATCTGGAGCGCTGGGGATACCCCTATGTTTTTTCGCAATGGGTTTTTCACATGACCCTCAGCGATCGGCAACCCGATGACCATATCTTCAGGATGGCCCGCGATTTTTTTGCAGAGAGTGCGACGCGCCCCCGCCGGGTCAGTGCGGTGGGAATCTTTGTGGAACCAGAGCCACAGCAGGATTTTATTTTGGTCGCCCGTATTCCTCTCGCTGGCGGCAGTGGCACCTATGCCTAACACCCTTATACTGGTCGCGGGGCCCTCCGGTGCGGGAAAGGACTCGATAATCAATGCCTGCCGTCCCTTGCTGACCTCTGACGCGCGGATTCACTTCGCCCGCCGTGTGGTCACCCGTGACGCGCAGAGTCCCGGCGAACAGTTGGTCAGCGTGCCCACGTTTGAGAAACTGAAAGCCGAGGGTGGTTTGGCGTTTGACTGGGCGGCCCACGGTCTGATGTACGGGCTGCCCCGGGAAGAGCTCTTGCCCGATGGCACAGTGCAGGTCATCATAGCGAATGTATCGCGTACCGTTATCCCGGCCATCTCTGTTCAATACCCTAGCCATGTGGTGTTCATTAACGCTTCGGATAGTCACATCCGAGAACGTCTGCGTTTGAGAGATCGGGAGATGTCAAACGATATCGAGGAGCGACTGTCACGAAAAGTTTTGTTACCAGAGGACGTACCGATGACCACCATACAGAACGATGGCACCCTGGTGGAGGCCGCCACTCAGTTCCGGACGACCATTCTTCGCTTTACCACGAAAGTATGACTGATATCACCAAAGTGCCTTATGCACCTGGCATCACTGTCTGGAAGCAGATCGTCGATGACATCCAGCATCGGATGGACAGAGGCGAGGTGCGGCCCGGCGAGAAACTGCCCAGCGAAGGGGCTTTGGCATCGACCTATGGCGTTAACCGGCATACGATTCGGCGAGCACTGCAGGAACTCGCCGCGATTGGAAGACTGCGTATTGCCCATGGCCGCGGTTCTTTTGTAGCGGCTACAGTCTTTGATTACCAGCTGGAAGAACGCCCGAGATTCTCTGAATGGATCAAGAAGTACAATCGGCCAGGCTCTTCTGAGGTGCTGGAAGCGGCCATCATACCCCTGCAGGATCTACCCGAATTACCGCGTATTCTCCGCTACGAAGTGTTTCCCGACTATCCAAACGTGGCGATGGTTGAAACGCTGGGCAAACTTGGCGAGCATCCCGTATCCATCGCGCGTCACCTGTTTTTTGGTGAGCGACTGTTAGCCTTGGTAGATGATCTGCAACAGGGGTTGGGGATCACTGTGTCGCTCAAAAAACGGGGCGTGAGTGATTACACGCGACTGAAATCCTCCGTCTCGGCCGTGTTGCCCCAAGCCAGGGAACGGCAGTTGCTGGCCATAGACAAGTCCGATCCCGTTTTTATCTGCGAGAACGTGAACATCGACCCGGAAGGTGTGGGCATAGAGTTCTCAACGGTTATCTATCCTGCTTCCCGGGTGCGATTGGTGTACGAACCGGGGTGAGGACAACAATGAGTCCCCAGCCCCCAAAACTCCGGCCAAGAATTTCGTTTGGAAGGCGCCTAATCTGGAAGGCATAGAGATGAGCGACGAGCAAACCCCGAAATCTCCCCCAATATCAGCAAAGGCGAGGACCACCGAACCTTCGGCGAAGATTGCAGATTTAATAGGTTATGGGAACCAACTGGAGCTAGCTGATCTTTGGCGAGAACACAAAACCCGATTGCATGGCTACATTGCCAAACACATGAACGAGCGCGACGCTGTGGATGACGTTTTACAAAATGTGTTTCTCAAGGCCAACGCATATCTGCATACCGTCAAATCCCGTGGGAGCATCACAGCTTGGTTATTCCGTATCGCAGAGAACGCTATAACCGATTATTACCGCGCGCGGAAACCGTGGGATGAACTTCCTGATACACTGATGGCGCCCGAGCTGGAACATAATTACGCGGCCGAGCTGGCAGTCTGTCTTCAGCCGTTTATCGCTGACCTGCCGGAAATTTACCGAACGGCTCTTGTGCTATCGGAAATAGAAGGTTTGCCCCAAAGAGAGGTCGCCAATCGTCTGGGCATATCTCTCTCCGGGGCGAAATCGAGAGTACAGCGAGGCAAGGAGAAACTGCGCCAGCGTTTTCTTGAGTGCTGCGACATCGAAATCGGACGAGGCGGCATCATTGGCTACGAGCCTCGCGTGACAAGACCCCCAGCAGGTGCTGCGGCTGACGCCAAAGCTTGCGTCTTTTGCGTTGGCACTCCGTCTTTAGGATATGGCGCAATAGAGCGCCACCATCTTTGATGACAGGAGAAGCGTTATGAATACCCTGAAAAAGGATGAGGTTCGTGAAGCCGTACGTCGGCAATATGGCCGCGTAGCGGAAACCAGCGGAGCAGGCAGCGATTGCGGCCCGATATGCTGCAGTACCCCATCCACAGGCAAAAGTGTGGAGACCGTGTCCCAGGAACTCGGATATGCCGCCGAGGACCTTAAATCTGCACCTCGGGGTGCGAATATGGGGCTGGGATGCGGAAACCCCCAGGCTATTGCCGCACTGAAGCCGGGAGAGGTTGTACTCGACCTTGGCAGCGGCGGCGGATTCGACTGTTTCCTCGCCTCGCGGCAAGTTGGCGATGCGGGTCACGTCATTGGCGTTGATATGACCTCGGAGATGACATCCAAAGCCAGGGCTAATACCGAAAAAGGCGGCTATCAGAATGTAGAATTCCGCCTTGGAGAAATCGAAAATTTACCGGTGGCAGATGGAATCGTGGACGTGATCATCTCGAATTGCGTCATTAATTTGTCGCCGGATAAACCCAGAGTGTTTGCGGAAGCCTATCGCGTCCTGAAGCCTGGTGGGCGGCTGGCAATTTCCGATATCGTCGCTTTCGCCGCGTTACCAGAAGCAGTCCGGCAGGATATATCTCTTTATACTGGCTGCATAGGGGGCGCGTCCGAGGTCACAGAAATCGAAGCCATGCTGCAGGCGGGTGGGTTCAGGGATATTCGCGTGGTTCCCAAAGAGGAGAGTAAATCCTTCATTGGTGAGTGGGCACCCGGAATGGATATTACAGATTATGTGGTTTCGGCAACTATTGAAGCCATTAAACCCACTATCTAACCTTGTAGCCACCATTCCGTCTCTGCAACAGCATATCGACGCCCTTGATGTCACGGATCGGCAATATGGCGCCATTATTCCGCACATCAGTTGCGCCATATTGCCGGTCAGTGACATTTGGTTTGTGGTCTGTGCAATATGCGCCATTTAATTATATATAATTTGAGTCAGCACATAGACCAGGGAGCAAACAGCAATAAATATAAGCCGCTGCGGAAGCTGACGAGGGCAATGAACCCACCGATGCCTAGCTGGCCGTCATCAATCGTCAGATGGAAACAGTGCGCATCGCGGTGTGAATACCAGAAAGCGCCATGGAAAACCTCGTCCGCCACGCCCAGGGAGTCTCTGCTGGGACCTTGTCGGAGAGACTGTTGGCCTAAGCCATTCTCTTCCTTCTCCCTACGCCAAGGGCTCTATCACCAGGGGAGGTCATCACCCTGCACACCGCAACCGGGTTGGACGATGGAGGTCGACCCTGCTTCACCGTTACCTTGCCCCATAAGGGCGAGGACTCATGCCTCTTGCGGTTTCCGGACACCCCGGCGCTTACCTTGTCTTCGTGATGTGGCCTTCATTGGCTTTCTGCGGGCCAAAAACCAGCAGCACCACCCCAAGAGCAGCCAGTCCATAGAGCACCACCAAAACCACACCGAGAAATATCGCCATGGTCAATTCCACGGGGTCGTTTGTCTGCGGTGACAAAGCCAAAGCCCAGTCAAGCAGGGAGGAATGGTGAGTCCGTCGCGGCGGCGCAAAACACTTGGTCGATCTCGCGTTCAGCCTCCAGCCAGTGCGCCTCGCAGTTCCCCTCAAAACCGCCCCGCTCGGCGATGAAATAAGCGGCTTCAGCGATCATGCAGTAGCGCGCCTCCGCAGGCACCCATGGCGCGCCCACTACCTGGTGATGCTGGACTTCCTGATTTTCCTCGGACATCAGTGTATCTCCTCTGCGTGGAATAAAGAATTGCAATACTTATGGCTAATCGCCATCAGAGGAGTCTTCTGCGTCGGTCGCTATTGCCGATGCCAGGTCATCCAGAAAAACCTGCAGATGTTCACTGACCACAGCAACATGACTCTCTAAAATATCCAGGTCGGGGCATCCCTCCGCTTCCTGGAGCAGGAACAAAAACAGCGCATCGTGGGTGAGCTGGGCATCCTCCCAAGTGCCGATACTGGCATATAGGCCCTCCTGATAGAGTTGTGCCACACGGGTTTGCAATGGGTTGAGTTCCATGATCAGTCTCCAGGCCAATTGACGGGCGGGCGTGCCCAGTTCTGAGAATACACCCCGAATATGACGCTTTTATGAACGTCGGCAAACGCGACTGGATAAAGAGCAACGAGCTACCGTCTTATCCAATGGCCCCGCCAGGCCAAGGCGGCCGCGTACCCATATCATCATGCATGCGTCCCACCGACGTCGGCGGGAGCACCACCATAGGCAGGGGACGACGGCCCAGGCACAAACCCCACCGCTTCAATGGCTGGCCCCTCCACATAAGCAGGGCACTATGCCACCACGCAGCTGTTCAGGACCGCGAGCCATCCCACCACCCATGCTATCCGTCACACCCTATGTCCGCTCATTTCCCAGGCTGCTCCGGGTGCGCGTGGAAATATCCTCCTGGGTAGGCCCTCAGCTACGGAAACGAAGGTGCTAAAGGCCGCGCAGGCCGGGGAATTTTTGCGCAACCTTCCGAAGAGTTTTCAACTGGACGAACAGTGAGCACACCGTTCAAAGCGCCCTCACTCGCCTTGAAAAAAACCGCACGACCGTCACCATCACGCATCGCCTGTCGACTGCACGATGACCCTTTAAGAAAATTGCCGGATTTATGAGCGACGGGCCAAGCATCAATTTCTGATGGATACCAGCGCGGCTTGGTGCGGGGAATGATCGAGAAGGCAGCAATTTATGGTGTCTACCGACCGGCAGCAATTTATGACAAATGCTAGCAGACAAAGGCTGGCTGGAAACCATGCACAGCTTTTGGTATCGCTTTTCACTGCCCAAGAACGTGCATATTGTCACAAAAAAGTCACGTCAGTGACGCACTGCTGTCACATTGGGCTGCTAGCATGGGCACCATTCCAGGAGGCAAAAGATCTCCACTTTGGATGTTGTCGGATATAACCCGACGCATATAAGAGGTAGCCGCATGAACGTCGTAATACAAAGCTCGGCACACCCGCTGGTGGTGCTTGAGCGGAACAAATTGATTACCCAAGCCTTGCTGGATCGATTGTCTATCTATAGCGGATCGATCTTTCTAGTCACCGATCTGCATCGCTGCGCCGTCGCCCTGGGTGCGCAACGGCCCACCCCGGTTCTTGTCCTTGCGGGCAAACCGCCGGAAAGCCGTTGGACCGACTGGCGCGCGCAGGTCAAGTCCGCGATCCACTCTTCCTGTCCCATCATGGCCGTGGACTTGCCGACAGAATCTGCTGCGCCTTCTTTTTTAACATTCCAGGGCATTCAGGGCGCCGTGGATCTCGGCGATGTCTCCGTGAATGTCATCCGTCATATCCAGACGTTGATCGAGCAGGTTGGGACGACCACCCTCGCTTATGGCCCGCTGCATCTGGATCGATCCCAAAAAACACTGAGTGCGGCGGGACGCTCCGTGGCACTGAAAGACGCGCTATTTGATCTGTTGCTGCTGTTTTGGGGCCACCCGCAGCGGATCTTGCCGATGGAGCTCCTGCAGAAGGTCCTGGCATCAGCGGGATCGACACTTGCCATGGAGACGCGTAGCGCCATCCACAAGTTACGCAGTTGCCTGCATTATCTGGGCTTCGATGACTGCATCGTCACCCTCCATGGACGCGGCTATCAGTTCATTCCCCCCAACGTTTCTCTGCAGGACCGCAGGATGACTGCCCGCTCTACGGGAAGAAACTCCCCATTCACCGACCATCCGTTCTCTGTGCGCCGTTTCGGCGCCGCCTCTTTCTGATATTTCAGGAGCCTTAATTGATGAATACCGCTTACCTCATCCACCTCGCCAATTACTCCGACGGTGTGCTTTATGTGCTGGCCGGCCTTCTTGTGGTCGCCCTGGGCGTTATTGTCGACCGGTTCTGGTATCTGCGCCGCACCATTCTGCGCGGCACCGTTTTTGTGCAGGAGCTCGCCCAGCACGGACGCTTGGATCGCGGTGCCCTGCAAACCCTCGCGGATGCCGCAGGCGACCTGCCGGAGGCGGCGCTCTTGCAAACGGCGGCGAGCCACTCGG
>JAAOMR010000229.1 GCA_018853935.1 Acidithiobacillus ferrivorans | reverse complement strand
GACAGGCCCCGCGCCCGGCGTAGTTCATTGAGCGGCATTTCAGCCAGCAGCGTATGGTAGAGCGCATTTGAACGTGCTTTCGCATCCGGCGACATCTTCGCTTCGAGTTCTGCAAACTGTTTAGGCATCTTTCAGCTCCTCTATTCGTAAAGCAACTAAGTGCTCATCATATAACCGATCCGCAACCGGCACATTTTCATCATACCAACGATCATTACCGGTTTTGTCCCCGCCCAACAACAAAATTGCGCAACGGCGCGGATCGAAGGCGAACAGTATGCGATAAGGGCGGCCCGCATGTTGCACCCGCAACTCACGCATATTTCCGTGTTTGGATCCATGGACACCGCTGCTGTGCGGAAACCCGAGATTGGGGCCGAGATCGCCCAGAAGCATGACACTGGCCCGCACGGACTCTTGTTCTATGGTGGTCAAGAGCCCCCACCAATCGCCAAACTCATCGGTATATTCGACGTCCTATTTCATCGTTCAAGTATTCCATCGGGGGCATGTGGCGTCAAGGGCAGGATGCCCGTGGCAGGCCATTCAGCCCCGAGCGGCTTGCCTTCCGCGGGATGTTTGGGATTGAACGATGCGAAGAATGGGGTGGTGAAACGTCACTCAGCGGATGTAAGTCGTTGATACCCGCGCCACCCTGTCGCCATACTTGAAACAGGAATAAGCGGGAATATCAGGGAATGGCAATGCACGAAAAGTGATGCAACTTGCTGTAAATGCAATCATTATTCTTGCAAGGTGTTGATGCACAAAGGGTAAAAATGCACTGTTTCGGCCTCCGAAGCCGAAGGTCACTGGTTCGACTCCAGTACTGCGCACCATATAAATCAATAAGTTGGTGCGGTATCCCCCAAGCCCTGCCAAGCTTGCTTTGGCCTATTCGGAAACGCATAATCCTCTATCGTAACCAGGCCGGATGCCCCTGTCGTGGCCCGGCAGGAGACGGACATGCAAAGCGAACTTTGGCTGGCCCAGGCGATTCTGGCTTTTCATATCCTCATCATCG
>JAAOMR010000228.1 GCA_018853935.1 Acidithiobacillus ferrivorans | reverse complement strand
CGCCTCGACACCCAGACCATCAGCTGTCCGCCCGCCCCGGTAGGGGTACTCGAAGGCAGCCGCGCCGACGTCAGCTTCGCGGCCGGGATGATCGTCGAGAAATTCCTCTATCATTTGCCTCTATACCGCCTGCATCAGCGCTTGCAGGATATGGGTTTTACCTTAAGCCGGGTCTGGCTGACCCAACTGATGCAACGGATCGTGAGCCTCCTGGAACCCATCTACAACGCCCAGTTCGACTCCATCCGCGCTTCCCGGGTCAAGGCCATGGATGAAACCCCCATCAAAGCCGGTCTGCAAGGACCAGGGAAGATGAAGCAGGGCTATTTCTGGCCGGTCTATGGCGAGCGGGACGAGATCTGCTTCCCGTATTGCGAGAGCCGCCGGGCAGAACATGTGGATCAGCTCCTGGGACTGACGGCACCA
>JAAOMR010000227.1 GCA_018853935.1 Acidithiobacillus ferrivorans | reverse complement strand
CCGACGAGAGCCAGAATAAACGCGAATCCCATGATTACCGAACCTACTATTGACGCCAGAGAAAGAACAACCAAACGCAATTCATTCCGCCAAAAAACACGCAGCCCAGATCTGAAATAAGCTACATTTCTGTTCATGCCGCCCTCCCCGTCCGCTTTAACAACTGCTCCACCAGTACCGGGAAATCCATCGGGTCATCGATGACTGTCACCCAATATTCCGGAGCCTCCAGACCGTGATAGCCCCGATCCAGCAGGACCATGATCAGGGGTGCCCCCTGTTGAAGCGCGGCGGACTCCACTTTTTTACTTGCTCGCCTTGAACACCAGCACATCTTTGGCGGGCACATTCACCGCCTCGCCGGTCGCCGGATTACGCGCTTCATTGGCTGGCTTATGCTTCACCGAAAAGGTGCCGAAGCCATGAATACGGACCTTCTTGCCATGGAAAGCTTCCAGGGTAATATGGCCAAACAGCCTATCTAAAATAGTGCTTGCCACCTTCTTCGTGGACGCGCAATGGGTTTCCACCAACAGGTTAGCCAGTTCTGGCTTGCACACCATCTCGACTCTTTTGCTCATGACAACGCTCTCCTTCAGACAAACATCCATTTCTATTCCCACTCTCTATAGAAAACGAAACTCACCGGGAACCAATCCAGGGGATAAAGCCAATAGGGTTGCAAAAAATGAATTCGTGATACAATCGACAGCATGGCGACTACAATATAACGCCGCATGACTAATGTAAACTGTCTATCGGCGCTTTTTTATAGGTTTAATATGACAATCGACGACGATGAAAGCATAGGTGCACGACTGAGAACCGCAAGAGATCTACTTAAAATGACGCAGACCGAGTTCGCACAGAGTGCTGGCATATCCAAAGCCACGTTGGCTGGCTACGAAACCGGACAGAGAAAGCCTGGCGCGGAAGCGTTGGCGGCCGTGCTGAATGCTGGCATCAATGTCCACTGGCTGCTGAATGGGCAAGGACGCCCACTTTTGCCACACGACGGAGAACCGCTAGAGGACCCCACAGCAAATGAAGTAATCACACAGGCACTTAGGATCGCGTCTCAATGGACAAAATCCGAGAAGATGCAGTTCGGAGGGTGGCTGCTGGACGAGGTAAAAAGACGTAGTCGGATTATCGCACTGGAGTTGAAGAATGGTATTGATTCACATTAATCAACGTGTTCAGAACACCGTTACCCGGGGAATCTGAATGTCCTGAGACCCCAGTGCCGGTCAAACCCATGTCTGGGCCTACATCACCGACATATGGTAATGTTGGCAGTAATGGAGGCGCCGCAACGCAAACCAAAGCTGCAACAATGGTGCCTATTGCCCGAGTTATCATTCCAGGAGAACCAAGAGTAAAGTGGTTTCGCACACTTGAAGAGGCCCACCGGGATCAGATAGATGGGATGCTCCGCACCATGGAATTTCTTAACAAGGCGCATACTTATGTCAACCACAAAAACCGCTGAACAAAAAGTCACCCACGAGCGTTTAATATTTGCCAGCGATGATGCTCTGCGAGAGGCGGAAATACTGGTTCGCAACCGAACCCCTCTCAAAAATTGGCCGAGAAAATTACGCCAGGCTATGACGATGGCGCTATGCCAATCGTGCGATGACACAAGATATGCACCCAATCGAATAAGTGCGCGAAGAGCAAACGATCTTAATCAATTCCTCCTGCGCAGAGGAATCATAACGAATGAAGACCTGCCCGGTCTCTATTCTGCAAGTCCAGATCTTCTTAAAGAGAATCCATCGTTACCATCTGATGTCCTATACAATATGGACAGATTACTATCCGACTTGATAAGTGCGGTACTGAAATCTTATGTAGGCCAGAAAAATGAAGACTAAAAGCCGTAATACTGTTGGATGGGAAGAAACCTTAGAGGTCGTCAAGGAAATTGTCAAACGACACGAAGATGAACCTGATAAAAAAGGCTGCCAAATCATACTGGTCGGAGGGAGTTCTATGCTGGCACACCATATCCGTGCTTCCTCCGGCGATGTGGATATCTACTCCCCAGATTTAGATGCAGACATAATTATGGATTTGGAGAGCGAATACAAAAGGAAATTTGGCAACGAAGATTTCCGCATTGACGCAACCCCTACGGAAAACCTCTGGGGGAACCTTTTAGTCAGAGATATCGCGGCGCGATCACCTTTATTAGAACGAATCGTAACCCATACATCTACATGGGATATCAAAGCGCTTGACGTCGAAACGCTTTTCCTGGTCAAGCTGGAAGCAGGAAGGAAAAAAGATTTTGAAGACCTTATTCAGATATCAAGCAAAACCAACGTCGAAAATTTGTCCGATCGCTTTAAAGAAATGGTTAAATGGCACGGGTTACCTGACACCATAATGGGATATGCCGATAGATTCATTGATCAGACGCACAAATTATACGGAGCATCACCAAATGCAATTCTCGAAAGAATAGCACCATCGCTACCTAAAAGAGTTACATCCATGCTCAGAGAAAGCTGGGATTACCATCAACCAGAACCATGCGTCTTAGATCAGGAAAGAACACTCGCCAGGAGCAAGAACGTACATCCTGATTCCACCACCCAATGGATGGGTACTGTCCTTTCGGTCGCGGATGACAAAAAAACGGTCATCATGCGCAGTAACGACAAGAACACCCGCCTGCAACTGGCTGATCCCAACGCCAGGTTCCCATCCATTCCTTCAGGCACCTACGGCACTATCGCCGTCGACCGGAAAACCGGAACCGTTTCATTCAGCGCGCAAGAACCAAAAGTTGGACGCGGCAAGGATATAACGTAACTGCGCATACACCTGCGCCTGATAACGTGTCTCCGCGGAGCAGACCGCATGAGGCCCTTCCTCTTTGGGCGCGCGAGGCAGGAGCGGCACACGTCAAACCTAAGCTCCTGCAGCAGGATAGGCGACCCGCCTGAGAAGAAACCACCATATTGTCTTGTTCTTTTGACTTGGTTTACGATTTCGCTTACGCGCGCGCTTGCGTTTGCTTAACATCCCCCTACACCTCAAAGCTCTCGCCCGCAGGACCTGTGCGGAGGAAAGGTTTGAGAACACACCATTACAATCAACATATTGTAATAAAGCCAACAACAGCATGAGGACGCCCCCCCCTCCCCCGACAAAAAAACAGACTGCACGGCACGTACGATTGCGCATGCGTTTTCGTTTTCGTTGTCGTGTACGCATTCGTTTTCTTCTTCTGCCGAGAATCCAACATGTTCAGAAATATGATTCATCTTCAGCTACTTGCCGAAAACCAGCGCAAGCGTCAAGGCATTGCAAGCCCCAACATATTAGTGTACGCTTTCGTAATCGTCCGCGTACACGCAATCGCTGACGTTTTCGAGCACGCAAACTTACCGGAGGTTCACATGGCGCAACAAACCCGCTTCATTGGTGTTGATATTGGACGCAGTGGTATCAAAATAGCCATCAAGGAGGACGACAACTTTTCAGACCTGCCCATCATTCCCGCTATCGCTATCCCGGCTGACAGCTTGGCCGAAATCGACGAGACCACCCAAGAGGTCGGCAAAGTAACCGTAGGTGACATGATCTGGCTCTATGGCCGCACAGCTGTTGAGCAGGGCAGCGGAGAGCCCGCTGTTTACGCTCAGTGGGAAAAGTCGCAGGAATATGAGGCGATCGTCGCAGGCGTATCGCAGGTGCTCCATGAGCTTTATCCTGGAGACAAGCTGATAGTCGTATCCGGTCTACCTGCAGAAAGTAGCGTCACATCACGCCAGGATGTGGCTGAGATGTTCAAACGGCACCTCAAAGCTGAAATCGTCAAGGTGTGGCCACAGCCGCTCGGGGCCTTATGGGCTGCCGCGCATGATCGACCCGACCTGCTTGAAGACGACACCAGAACGGCGGTGCTGGATGTCGGACGCTATTCAACCGATCTGGCCTTGGTCACAGGCACAACCCCCAATGCACAAGCTTATCGCAGCACTGGCGGCGTCCGCGTTGCCGTAGAAAAGCTCTCACAACTCTTGCGTGCACGGTTCGACCAGGCAATACCGTTTGAACGGCTGGAAGAATCCCTTTATAAAGGAGGTATCCTACGGTTTGATGGGGAGTCTCATGACGTGAAGGCAGAATGCAAAGTGGCTTTACAAATGCTTGACCAGGTCATTACGGCGGGCGTGGGGAGCTTGAAAACGCAAGCGCGCGGTATGGTTGATTATGTGGTTCTTGCCGGCGGCGGCGCCCAGTTCGCGGACATCCCAAAAGCGCTAACACCAGCCGGAGGACGACATGCTGTAGCCCGTGGATTTGCCTATATTGCAGAGGGCCTAGTCTGATGGCTAAATCGGACGACATACTAACGGCCATGATTACCATGCGACTTCGTGAGGATGCTGCGGCAGCTTACCGCGGCAAAACACCAGCAGAGCGCCGAGAAGTCATGCAGCAACTTAGAGAAAAACTGGATGATATATTAGGTGTTGGCAATCTATTTGCGACACCGACAACAACAACTGAAAAACAAGCGTTATCGGAACCGCATAGTCCACCATCCTCAACTAAGCGACCGCCAATCCCAAACGATTGAGCGACAAATAAATCCGCATCTATCAAAGCCCAGCCTCACACGCTGGGCTAAAATCAGCCGATATGGATATCGTTAACGACGATATTTGACCACATAAAATAGAGTGCATATCTCAAAACCAGCGCCCCAGAGAATTACCGGTTATTCCGCTATTCGTACGGTGTGAAAAGTTTTTTCACCCGCATCGAGAAGGAAAGCACCAATAGTCCGTCTAAACAATCGCTTCTTGGTGTCTTTAAATTGTCGAACCCCATTTACGACAGGTATTTTGCTCAGGTTTAAATCACCGCCCTGTGCAAAAGAATCACGAAGATCAGCATAATTTTTGGCTGCCATAACCATCCAATCACCGCTATCCACAGCCCCGGCATCTCCGGGCAGTATTCCACGCAGAAAGTCTGCAGCTTTCACCCCAGCCAAAACCAACCAGTGACCATCAATCTCGTCGACGAACAAGCTATGGATGAGAATCGGGTGAACCACCATAAGACACGCCACCATATCTACTACAAACCCTTTCCGTGCCATGATATTTACCACACTGCGGCGATGGTACCGCAACAACGAGCCCACCCCCTTCTCCACCCCCTCCCAACCATACTTCCCAATCAGATACCCAAAGGCCAAGCCAATCTTGTCCAGATCTCCCACACTCAATACAGAAGGCGTTAAATCATCCTGCTCAAGTCGGTTTGCCAATGTATCAAAAACTGGATCCTCATGACCCCCTTCATTCAGGACAGCATCGACAACCGCATCATCACCCCATCCATGATAGCTCTGCGTTATGCTATCAATCTCATCAAACCGGGCCATCTCAATTAATGACCGACGAGCAGACGCCATCTCCAGCCAACCCTGTACAGTATTCTTTGTCGGATCGTAATACATGGCATACCCAGCCCAATATCGCCTGGCCACACCTTCAAATGCTAAAATCATCGCCAGCTTGCTTTTGATTTCTTCTAAAATAAAATCATCAGTAAAAACATTTTCCTTATGAAAAGCCTTGCTCACTAAGTGATGTGTTTCAGGATGATCATAAATGAACTGGTATAATTTATTTTGCAACGCAACATTTCTATGCGCCAATGCAACACGGAACCCATAACAACCAAGCGTTAATATCAGACTTCTATCTTTATTCTGATCACATCGAGCCATCATATATTGGAGATCAGGTATTTCTTTCGCATAGTCAACAGCTTTTTCATATTCCCCTTGCAAAAGTGACGTGCACATATAATCACAGACCACCTCTTCATGATGCAGTCGTCCTATCTGCGCAAAAAGCAGCGTATCCGAAACTTCTGTCGTTTTCACATCACGAGAGCGATATGACACACGGTGTCTCCTTTTTGATTCAGGACAGGTCAAAATGGATGACATTTCCCCCAGGGCTGCAGACATTTATCAATCCTCATTTAGTAGCTTTATAAACCCAGAAAAAACATGTCTTTCTGGGTTAGTATTTACATATACACTATGGGTGGCCCCTAAAATGGGATCTGATCATCGAAGTCTTCGGAATGCGATGAAGCACTTTCATGTTGGGCAGGATTTACCCTACCACCCTCTTCGGCGCCACCTTCAGACCCACTTGACCCACCATCATGTCTCCCACCAACCAACTGCAGACGGTCACCAACAATCTCCGTGGTGTAGCGCTCCTGCCCTTCCTTGTCGGTCCATTTACGCGTCTGCAGACGGCCTTCCACATAAGCCATGCTGCCCTTGCGCAGGTATTCGCCAGCAATTTCTGCGGTGCGCCCGAAGAGCACCACTCGATGCCATTCGGTGCGCTCCTGCTTGTTGCCTTCCTTGTCCTTGAAAGTCTCAGAAGTCGCGACGCTGAAGTTCGCGATGGCGCCACCACTTGGCTGATAGCGCATCTCCGGGTCCCGCCCGAGGTGTCCCATCAAAATCATTTTATTCACGCCAGCCATTACACTTTCTCCTTTGCAAAAAGCGGAATATTCCGCAAAACGATAAAATTGACCGATTTAAACAATCTCCCGGTTTTGCATATAGGTCATGCCCCGGTCCGACCACGGCGATAGCTCTGCCAATCAAAGAGCAGCAGTTCGCCGTTCTGGCACAGCCGATCGAAAGCGGCCACCCCCAAGTACTTCTCCACGCCTTCCACCCCCTCGTTGGACAGAATGATGGTCGGTTTCATGTCGCGATATCGGTGGTCGATGACCTCGAAGAGATGTACCCGCTCCCCATCGCTGCCGAACGTTTTCCCAACCTCGTCGATGATGAGCAAATCCGCTTCCGCAAACCCGCGAATGACCTCCAGCTCCGTGCTATTGCCAATACCGCGCTGCCAGGTCTGACGGATCCTGGCGATGACGTCGTAGGCGGTGACATGGAGCACGGTACGGCCCATGGACAGCACTGTTCGAGCAACGGCCGACGCCAAGTGGTTTTTGCCTGTGCCGGGATTCCCGCAGAGAATGAGGCAGGCCCCCTTGCGCGCACGCTCCTCGAAATGCTCGGCATAGTTCCAGCAGACATCCAGGGCCGTCTGCTGTCCAGGGACATCGACCACGTAGTTGTTGAAATCACAGTCGATGTAGCGGCGGGGAATGGCGGCGCTCTCCATGAGCCGACGGGAGGCATGCTCCGCCGCGCATACCCGACAGACCGGTGCCATGTACCGGACGACATCCTGCTCATCCACCATCGAAATAGGATAGCGGCCGTGATGCGCGCACTCGCGGTACTGAGGATGGCGGTCGGGCAAGATCGCCACATTGGTGGGGTCGAATCCCCACTTGGCGAGGAGATCTCCTGCCATCTCACCGACGGGAACGCAGGGCTGTTCTTTGCTCTTGAACTTCTTCGGCATGGACATGATCACCTCCTACTACAGCTTGAAATGATGGGAACCGCCGACGGCGACCGGTTGCAGCAACTCCCGGTTGGGCGGAGCGATCGGAAGTTGCTTGCCGCCGCCAGGTTTCTTCTTCCCCGTCTTTCCGTCGTCCTTGAGGATGGCAGCGATGTACGCGATATGAATGCCCGCGCCTTTTCTCTCCAGAGCGATTTCAGCCGCCGCCAGGATGTGCTCATCGGTGAATCGGGCGCACATCTCCTGCACCACCACCATGTGCGGCGCGGCGCGGACGCCGAGTTCCCGCAATCGCTTGCAGACCAATCCTTCGCGGGTGGAAATGGTGTCTTGTTGACCGACTTGGAAACCTTCTGGTGCGGCAGGCAAGCCGCCATTTGGTAACGTTACCGGCAGTGATGCCTGCAACGTTACCTGCGCGTTATTATCGTAATGTTTTTCTTGATCTTTATCTTTATCTAGTTCTTTATTGGATAACGTTATCGGTAACGTTATCCCTGCCGAGTCCGCTAACGTTACCGCAGCCGTTACGGGCGCTGCGGAGGCCGGAGTGCCTTCCCGCACTTCCGGCGCTTCGGAGTCCCCGGCGCGCCGCATCTGGCTTTCGCGCTGTTTTTCCTTGAACCGTTGTTGCCGCCGCCGGTTTTGCTCCCGGAGCCGTTCCATGGCATCGTCACCGCCGCTCTGGCCGCTCTGGCCGCTCTGGCGGCTCTGGAGGGATTGCAGAATGTCGAGGACGGTCATGGCCACGGTCTGATGGTACAAGCGCCCGTCGGAGCACAGCGCCCAGCCGTAAAGCGCCATGCCACGCACGCGCTGCCAAGCCTTTTTGCGATGGTCGTAGCCGGCGGCCTGCGCCAGGACGACCTCGTTATTGGGCAGGCTTCCGGCCGGCACCTGATGGATGGCGAACATCCACAGCTTGAAGGCCGCACCCAACTCTTCGTTATTGGCGACATGCAAAAACTCCGAATGCCCCAGTTTGAGCATGTCGAGCTTGAACCACGGCACAGCGCGAATGTCGGTGTCCGGCGGAGTCAGGGGTTCCAGATCCGATGTGCCGGCGACGAATGGCAAAAAGGAGAAGAAATTTCCCGATTTCTTGTCAATGGACGGCATGGCGGCGCCCTCCGGTTTGCGTCGATGCTTCCGCTGCTTGTCCGTCGCGCGGCTTTTTTCTGGTCCTACGGGCGTGCGCCGCGTTGCGCTCTTCCTCGGCCCATTTCTGGGTGTCTTCCTCCACGAGGAAGGTGAAGACCATCCGTGCGGTCTCCTGGTGGTAGAGTCGCCCGTCGGAGCACAGCGCCCAGCCGTAGAGCGCCATGGCGCGAACGCGCTGCCAGGCCTTCGCCCGATGATCGCATCCGGCGAGTTTGGCCAGAATGATTTCGTCATTGGGCAGACTGCCGGCCGGCACTTGGAACAGGCTGTGCAGACACAGCCTGGCGGCTGCGCCCAATTCCTCGTTGGTAGCCAAGTGGATGAATTCCGAGTGGAGAAGGTTGACGATGTCCACCTCGAATGCGGCGCCGTGGCGGAGGTCCGTTCCAGGCGGCGTGAGCGGTTCCAGATCGGATGTGTCGATAATGAATGGCTTTAGGGTTGCAGACATGGATACCTCCCACTGTTACGGGTTGTGTGACGTGGCGAAGTACGGAAATGAACTTTGCCATAAGGAATCAACGACGGGCTTGGCCAGGGCGGCAGCGGGCGTGGTGAGTAATCAATTGGCATGTGTGCCTCCATGGGGCCGCACCGCGCGGCCTTGTAATTGCAATTTGGCGGGAGACTCCAAGGTCGGATACATTACGATTTCAAAATCTCTGTATCTGAAGAAGGAGTTGTTCCCATGAAAAAGGCAATGCATCCAATTGAAAGAAAGTCTATCTCTGTCCAGGGTTACATCGCAGAGTTTGGCCCAAGACTTGACGGGCATGGGAAGGAAAGACTCCGTGCACGTCCCCGTTGCCCAGGGTGCGCTCAACCTTTGAGTATTAGGGGAGAAGACAGACCTCAATATGACCCTGTATTTGCCCACATGCCGGATGATAATCCGCCGTATTGCCCATTGCGAAATCAAGCCAACCACAGATATGAATTTCTTCAGGACGTTCCACTGGATCATGAACGTGGTGCCATGATTCGCGTGGCGTTCTTTCAACATTGGCAACAACATTGGTCGCAATTGAGACTTCTGTTGGATAGATATGCCGATATCGCCGATTTCATCGGACTCGTTCATCATGCTGACGGTATAGATTTTTGGAGCCGCCCAAATCTTGAAGAAACAGATATTCCATATATATTTCTGGCATGGAGAGAATGGCCGCCTGTGGAGACCGTCAGGAATGGTAAGCAGGTTGTATTGCGGAACACATGGATTCGATTCTGGTTCGACTCCCGTGTGCGTACTTTTGACGATATATGGATAAGAACTCAAGGTGATCCAATTATTATCAAGGCAACCTACAAAAACCCACAGAGAGCCCATATCCCGAACATCAACCATCTCCTCGATACAGATGTGATTAATATCAACCGCGACTTTTTGGATGATGGATTTCCTGAAGCACATCCTTTTGTGATTAAAAAGATGCATCAGGCATTTCCTCGTGAAATAGAATTATGATCTTTCAACCAGGACACAGCGGTAGCACTGCTATCGAATGGCATCTTGTCACTGTTCATGACAAGCGACTCATGATTAAGGAAAACTGTATACAAACCACCAAACGGTCCTGAAGAAATCAAAGAAAGCATATCGTTTCTCTCTTGATCCCAAATGGGGCAAGCAAACTGAAGGATGATTTCACTTGTCTTGTGCGGTCGATAATACCGACCAAACTTCTTTGGCCACGCTAACGCCCAGTGCCCATTTGGTCCCAATGGGGTGCCGATCAGTGTCTCCATACGCCGAATCGAGGCGAGACGTTGTTTGCCCATTTTTCTATCCCACGCTCCTTTTTCTTGCCAGGCAGGTTCAGAAACCTCGATGACAGGGAAAATTTCCCTTGCAGCTTTAAGAAAGACCAAGGCTAATGTTTTTGGATCTGAGCGATCTGGTCTGTTCATACCACTGCTCCATGCAGAAGTTTCTGCACCGCCGTCAGCCGATCTCTGGCCGCCGCGTTTTCTCGCGCCAGGTCGGCCAATCGTGAAAAGGCATCCCGCAGCACCTTGAGGGCCTCTGTGGCCGCTGCCTCCAACTGGTCTATAAGTTCATCGGCGTGAGGGGCGGGATGATCCTGTGTTCCACGCGCAGTCGTTGCCGACATCTGGGGAGCCGGATCCATGGTGGCGGTCATATATTGATACCAGATCTCGTCATCATCCCCGTGGAACCGTTCGATGAATTCGTCGTCTCCCTTCATCTCGAGTAGCGAGGCATCCAGTGTGTCAATTGCCTGAAGGCCTTCGTCTCGGGTAAGCCCGGTCATTGCGCACAAGGCCGTGAGGGAGACCGTGTCGTTGGATAAGAGGACCTCCAAGACTTTCCCGATCGGATCATTCCACTGGGAGGCGGAGCCCTGAGTTGGCGCGGTTTTGGCGGCTGCAGCTGCAGGCTCCGATCCACGGGCGAGCGCACCTTGAACGGGCGGGTGGACGCTAGGGGTGCATGGAGATGGAGCGAGTTCCACCGTTCGTTCCTCATCGCTGGGTATGTCCTGCAGTTCGCCCTTTTTCACCAGCCAGCCCACGGCCTTGTGGACCTGTTCTCGCAGCAATCCGGTGCGTTGCGTGATTTCGGTCGTCGTGCGCGCGCCGTGCGCCACCGCCGCCAGAATCCGGTCCTTTTGGGAGCCATCGGTGAAAACGGCGAGCGATTTACCGGTACATGTTGGCCCCACCATCACCGTGTGCCCCAGATCCCCGACGTGCTCGAAACGAAACGGCGTAGCGTCGGTAGTCACACCGTACAACGACGCTTGGGCGTTCTCGCCGTTCTGCGAAGGGGACACTTGGGAACCCTCGTTGGCGATCTCGAAGCGGCGCTCCTTCGCGCCTGGCGGGGTAATTTCCACCAGAACGGCGGTGCGGCTTTTGGTCGCCAGTAGTAATGTGGCGTGAATGACGGCGCTGACTTCGGACTTGGTCAGGCCGGTAGCCGCCGCGATTTCGGCATAGGT
>JAAOMR010000226.1 GCA_018853935.1 Acidithiobacillus ferrivorans | reverse complement strand
CGGCACTGGCGCTCTACCGCTCCGCTCAAGGGTCACAGGCCGAGGTACTCCGTGCCCAACTGGCGCGCGACAACCTGGCCAATGATATCAGCAAATTGCAGGCGGAGCGGGCAAGCGATCTGGCACAAATCGCGCAGATCCTGAATCTGCCGGAACCGCCGTCCATAGAGCATCAATGGCCGAATCTGCCACCCCCGCACACCCTGGCTCAGGCGGAAGCCCGCCTCTCCGGCCAGCCCCTCCTGCGCGCCGCCCAGGCGCAAACCCGTGCCGCGCAAATGGGCGTGCAGGTAGCCAAAACCGGCTATTGGCCGGACGTCACGGTCAGCGTCGGTTATGGCCAGGATTTCCACCCCGGCAGCCCCAACTGGCTGTCAGCGGGGGTTAACCTGAGCCTGCCGATATTCCCGGGGGATCGCCAGGACCAGGACGTTGCCGCCGCCAGGGCCAAGGCCCTGCAGGCGCAATATCGCTACGACGATCAGCATCTGGCCCTGACCCAGCAGGCGCGCGCCACCTTCGCCCGCTACGCAGCCCTCAAGACCGAGTTGGAGCGCACCGATCAACGCCTGCTGCCCAACGCACGAAATGCCTTTTCCGCAACGCTCGCCGCCTATTCGGCGGGGCGCGCCGGACTGAACGCGGTGTTGCGCACCCAGAAGGAAGTGCTGGACTACGCCCTGACCCGCCTGCAATACCGCCGCGACCTGGCCCTCAGCGCCGCAGAGCTGGATTTCCTCACCACCCAAGGAGAGATGCAACCATGAAGTCACGCAACTGGATCATCGGTGTCGGCTTACTCGTCCTTGGCGTAGCCCTCGGGGCTGGGGTGGTGTGGTGGTTGCGGGCCCCTGCCGCGGCACCGAGCGCCAACGTCGCCGCAACCCATCCTCAGGAAAGTACCCCCAAGGGACGGCACATCCTCTACTGGGCTGCTCCCATGGACCCCAAGATTCATTCGGATCACCCGATGAAGGACAGCATGGGTATGTCTTATATACCGGTGTATGCCTCCAGTCCGAACGCACAAAAGGCATCCGGCCTCAGCATCGATCCGCGCCTGGCGCAAAACCTGGGGGTGCGCCTTGTGGCGGTGCAGCACCGTCAAATGGGGCATGCCATCCATACCGTGGGTACCGTGGCAGTGGACGAGAACCGGGTCTATTCCGTCACGCCGCGTTTCTCCGGCTGGGTGACACGCTTGAACGTCCGCGCCGTGGGTGACCCCGTGCAGCGCGGCCAGGTGCTCGCCAAGATTTATTCTCCCGAGTTGTATAGTGCCCAACAGGAATATCTCA
>JAAOMR010000225.1 GCA_018853935.1 Acidithiobacillus ferrivorans | reverse complement strand
CGAGCAGGGCGAGATCGGCGGGAAGGTGGAGCATGCCTTGCTCCGGTCCATGCAGCCCGCGCAGGAAAAAGAAAAGGGTACCGCCGAGCTGCGTTGCGGGCCGGTAGCTGCTCCCCATGCGCTGGCGCAGCAGACGGTGCAGGGCTAGTTGATAGAGGCTGGATTGCAACTCATAGCGATGGCCGAGAGTGGCGTCGCGCAGGGCTTCGGCGTGGTACTCCGCATCGCCGCCGCCGAGGACGTTGGATTTGTAGTCGAGGACGTAATAGCGCCCGGCATGGCTGAAAACCAGGTCCATGAAGCCGCGCATCATGCCGTGGATGACGCGCTGGGGGAGTTTGGGGCGCTCTGCGCCGGGAAAAACGTGCTGTTTGCAGAGCCTGTCCAGGTCATCGCTGCGCAGGGCGTCGCTGGGAAACCAGAAGGCCATTTCGCTTTGGTAATCCGTAAGGTCGTGGAGGGTCGCCGGGAGGGGGGCGAGGGGGCTGTGGATGATGGCTTGCAGCCATTCGGCGCTCTCCTCGGCCCAATCGCTCAGGCCAGCCTGGGTACAGGCCTTGTGCAATTGTTCGGCAAAGAGGTCCTGACCGGTTTGGGCAAAGCCGTTCTGGGCGAGGCGTTGCAGTTGCTCGTGGAGAAAGCTGCCGGCATTCCTGCCTTGCGGGTAGCGATGCCAGGGAGCCCCGGTCTGCGCGCGCCGGGGTGTCAGTGGCGCCGACGGGTCGGCGGCGAGATCGCGCACCAGATGGGAGAAGCTGGCGACGCCCCAGTGCTTCTCGAAGCTGGCGGGGTATTCTGCAGGCGGATTAAGGGTGTTGTTGTAGTGCTGCACGGCCAGCGTCGTGGGAATGTTGTTCGTGAGCATCTCGACGCGAATTTCGGGGGAAAGTCGGGCGCAATCTTCGAGCAGCGTGGCAAGGTCACGGGCGGGGCGTTCGCTGCCCAGCAGGTGGGCGATGGCGCTGCTTGCAAAAATCGGTGTTCCCGCGTTCTTGGGTGCCGCGAGGCCCAGCCAGAGGGCGTGTTCGGCGCGGGTGAGGGCGACGTAGAGGAGGCGGAGATCTTCCTGCAGGCGTGCCCTTTCTGCGGCTGTCGTGTCGCCGCTTTCCCAGTGGATGGCGGGCTGCCCTGCGGCGCTGTGCGTGACGGTGAACGGACTGGCCCTGGCCGCTTTGCTGGTGGCGATGAAGGGCAGGAATACCAGTGGATATTGCAGGCCTTTGGCGGCGTGGATGGTGACTACGCGCAGCAGCTCGGCATCGCTCTCCAGACGCAGGATGTGGGCGTCATTCTGATCACTCCCGGCGGCAATGGCTTCGTGCAGGTGGCGGATGAGGGCTTCGGGGCCATCGAGGGTGGCGCTGGCCTGCTGCAGCAGTTCGCCGAGGTGGAGCAAGTTGGTGAGGCGGCGTTCGCCCTCAGGCTGCGTCAACAACCGGGCGGCAATACCAAACTGATGGATGCTGTGGTGGAGCATGGCCAGCACCCCCTGCCGTCGCCATTGCCGGGAGAGATCCTGGAACTGCTCCAACTGCGCTTCCCAGGCCGTTTCGTCCTGATTGAAGGCATCCAGGATGCTGAGCGGTTGTCCCAGTAGTGGCAGGGCGAGGGCGACGCGCAGGCGGCGGGCGTCTTCAGGATCGGCGACGGCTTCCAGCCAGAGGAGCAGGTCGCGGGCCTCATGGCTGGTGTAGACGGAGTCCCGCTCCGAGAGAAAGACGCTGCGCAACTGGCGGCGGTGGAGAGCCTGACGGATGCTGGCGGCCTCAAAGCGGTCACGGACGAGGATGGCGATGTCTTTGGGCTGGACTGGCTTTGGATCTTTCCCGTCTTCGGCGAAAACGGCGGTCGGGTCGGCGAGCAGGGTGGCGATGCATTCTGCTGTCTGTTCGCTCAGCAGTGCCTTGTAATGGTCCTTGGTGAGTGACTCGGTTGCTGCCCAGAAGGTGAGTGCTGGGGCGGGCTGTTTGGTCACTTGCCAGAGCTTTTCGTGGCCATGGGCCCGCACCGGCTGGTAGGGGAGCGGGTTGTCGGCGCCCGGCGCTGCATAGGCAAATGCGCCCTGGGTGTCGGTGTGTTCGGCGGCGGTATAGAGGGCGTTGAGGGCGCTGACCAGTGCGTGGCTGGAGCGATAATTGATGCCGAGCGCGTAGTGGCGGCCTTCGGTCAGACGGCGTGCCTGCAGATAACTGTCGATGTCGGCGCCGCGAAAGGCGTAGATGGATTGTTTAGGGTCACCGATGAGCAGGAGCAGGGTGTCGGGGTCGTTGTCGGCGGCATGGTAGATGTCGTCGAAAATCTGGTATTGCAGGGCGGAGGTATCCTGAAATTCGTCGATGAGGGCGGCGGGATATTTCTGCCGCAGGCGGGCGGCGAGCGCCGGTCCCTGAATTTTGTCGTGCAGCACCCCGGCGAGGCGCTGTTGATAGTCGGTAAAGCTGACCTGTCCGCTCCTGGCCTTGAGCTGGCTCAGACGGGCGTTGATCCAGGCGGCGGCGTGGCTGCGGATAGCGCCGTGCAGTTGGGTGAATTGTTGAGCGATGGCCTCTAACGCACTGAACAGGGTATCCAGTACCTCGGCAGCGGGGGGTGGAGTAATGGTCTGATTTTTGTTGCAGTAGGACGGTAAATTGCTGGCGGTGAGGCGTTGACACATGGCCAGCTCATCAGGGAGCAGAATTTCTGGGCGGTCTGCCCAGCCGCGCAGTGCAGCGAGGGTCCTCGTGACGATGGCTACGCTGATGCTTTTGCCGTTCAGCGGGTTGCTTGATTTCGGACCTTGTAATATCCCCAGTAGCCATTCCGCAAACGCATCATGCTCCGCCGCCCATTGCACCTTGAGGGCGGCAAGTTGCCGCCGGGGCGCGGTGACGGCGGCGGGCAGCCAGTCCGCCAGAGTAGACACGGGGGCGGGCAGGGGCGGG
>JAAOMR010000224.1 GCA_018853935.1 Acidithiobacillus ferrivorans | reverse complement strand
CATCTTCCTCTATCCTTTAACTCCTAACGCGCAGCAAAAGCTGCGGCAAAGCACCTAAAAACTGCTCGAAAATTTGTCCCGAAAGATCGGAGAGGCCGACAAACTTCATATTGAGAATTGCTGACTTAATAGAGGGCGTGTGCTGCCTCAAACCGCAGACGTGACGCGCCCATGCCATAATAAGTATTTCGGTGGACAGACCAACAATTCGTACACATGCATCTGCGGATGCCACGGCAACCCAATTGCGACTCATGGCGTCGTGGGCGCGAACACGCGAAGCCGATGCCCATCAGGATCGAGTGCCACGAAAGTATGGCCAAAATCCATATCCGCCGGTTCTTGTTCAATGACCAGTCCACGCTGTCTATGAATTTCCGTGATGGGATCAGGCTTGCCACTGGGCACCGTCCATCAATCGAATGACCTGAAAGCAGAACGAGCTGTTGCTCAGTTTTCAGGTTGTTACGGTGCGAGGCCGAAGCACTCTCCCGCTGATGCTTGCCACCATGTGCCGCGGAAGTAGCCGTGACAAGATGGATAGCAAATATTGGCTCAGGCGTGGGATAGTAAAGCTGTTTCCATTCTCCAGCGCACGCAGCGCCTTGCGCACAACAAATTCTGGCGAATCCTGCTTTCCGACCACCGCCTCTGCCGCACCCACGATTTCCGCGAAACCGGTTTTTACCGGGCCAGGGCAGAGTGCCAGAACGCTGACGTTGGTTCCCTGGAGCTGCGCCCACAGGGCTTCACTGAAGGACAGGACGAAGGCCTTGGTAGCACCATACACCGCCATATATGGAAGAGGTTGAAACGCGGCAGTGGATGCGACATTAATCATCGCCGATCCTGGATTTTTGAGGAGATCCGGCAGGTAGAGGCGGGCCAGCCCTGTCAGAGCGCACACGTTTACCATGATCTGCGCCTGTTCGCGCACCGGATCGAGTGTTTCGAAAGGACCGTAGGTTGCGAAGCCCGCGTTGTTGATGAGCATGGTCACCTGAATTCCACGCGCTTCGGTTTCGTGGAACAGCCGATCTGCTCCGCCCGGGTCACTCAAATCAATACTTATTGCATCGGCCCTTATGCTGTACTTGCGGGCCAGTTCAACGGCTAATGCCTCAAGTTTATCCATGGACCTGGCAACCAGGACAACATCCATGCCGCGCTCGGCAAGTGCGCGCGCAAATGATGCGCCGATACCGGATGATGCACCGGTAACCAATGCTGTGCCTTTGTAACTAATCAACTCACACCTCCGCATACCCAAAGAGTGCACAAATTTAGCCAATTTTTGTTGTAATCCTCATTGAGGCTTTGTGGATCGGTAACTTTCACGCGCATCTCCAAAGGTATAATAGCCTGGTGATGGCTTGGCTCAGCCAATGGTACTATGCGGCCGTGTCAACTTCCATCTTCGGAATCCTATGGCAAAACCAGGGCTCTGGACCGGTCTAAACCTTCCGAAGCGCCTGCCGTGCGGCTTCTGCCAAAAAGCCGGACCGGCTGGCCCCGCGGGTTTTGGCCGCCTCGTCGATACGGCGAATCAGGTTGCGCGGCAGAGTGATGTTGACCTTCTCCGTTTTGCCTTCCACGCGAGACGCATCCACGTCCACCACCGCCCAGACGCCGCCCGCGTAGTCCGGATCGGCTTGATATTCGGCCAGCGAACGCGGCTCCGGGAGCGGCTCGCCCTCTTCGGCCATGCCTTCCAGGTGCAGGTCAATGGCTTCGCGAACGCTGTCCAGCGCCTCATCCAGCGTATCGCCCGCGGAAAAGCAGCCCGGCAATCCAGGCACGGTGACGCCATAGCGCACACCGTCATCGGTATGGAGCACGACGGGGAATTTCATGATGACCTCCAGCCAGCTTGCTTTTCGATATTACGCAGAGTGCCCATGGGAATATCCTTGTCGGGATGTTTGACCGTCACCAGTCCAGGCCTGTCCGGATGCTTGAACTGATGATGCGATCCGCGAACGCGCACCAGCGCCCAGCCATCGGCTTCCAGTCTTTTGATGATGGCTTTGCTATCCATGGTCTCGATTATAACCACCGATAACCACCCGTCAATGCGTTCCGCCATAACTTGCGGAATCAGCCACCAGAGCCTTGACCGTCACCTCCCCTATTCTTTCCAATCACCCGTCACCACCAGTCGTCGCAAA
>JAAOMR010000223.1 GCA_018853935.1 Acidithiobacillus ferrivorans | reverse complement strand
CCACGCCCGGCATGGCGGTGACTGCACCATCCGCTTCCAAAGCGCGCGCTGGCGCAGCCATCAGGGGGGCAACTCCCGTGCCATGCACCTGCCGCAACCAACAGGGCTCCCCAGGCAATTTCAGCACGGACCGCAGCCGTTCCCGATTTCGTGCCACCGCCTCCGGCGCATCGCCCACGTGATTGCCGAGATTGAGCGATGAATAGGTCCCCTGACTAACACCACCGCTACGCACGGTGATGGCACTGCGTACCCCGTAGGGCACGGGCCAGTCCGGCACCCAATAACCAGCCTCTTCAGTCGCCATCACGCGCATGGCGCAGCAGCGTCAGCAATTCGGTCATGTCTTCAGGCAGCGGGCTTTCCCAAGTCATCAGCGCCCCGCTTTCCGGATGGTAGAGGCGTAAACGCCAGGCATGCAAAGCCTGTCGGCGGAACTGCCGCCAATGGGCCAGCGCGACCTCATCCAACCCTTGCGGAACCATCATTCGCCCCGCATAGACCGGATCGCCCACCAGCGGGTGGCCGATATGGGTCATGTGCACGCGAATCTGATGGGTACGACCCGTCGCCAGGCGCAGGCGCAGGTAGCTGTGACGAGGAAAACGCTCCACCAGCCGATATTCAGTCTGCGCCGGTCGGCCGTCATCGCGCACGGTCATCCGCAGGCGATCGTGGGCATGGCGACCGATGGGCGCATCCACCCGACCACCACCAGTCATCGCCCCCATCACCAGCGCGAGATATTCGCGGTGCATGCTATGGTCACCGAGTTGCTCGATCAGCGACTGGCGCGCCATCTCGCTTTTTGCCACCACCAGCAGGCCGGTAGTGTCCTTGTCCAGCCGATGGACAATGCCGCCGCGGGGCAGGTAGGCATTATCCGGCACATGGGCCAGCACGCCGTTGACCAGCGTGCCGTCGGCATGACCGGCACCGGGGTGAGTAAGCTGCCCTGCCGGTTTGTGCACAACGAGAATCTCCGCGTCTTCATACAAAATATGCAGAGGCAGATCCTGGGCCAGCCAGGTGCTGGGCTCGATCTCCGGCCAGTTGATTTCTACCTGTTCACCACCGCGAATCCGTGCGCTGGGCTTTTCGACCACACCATCCACCAGAACCCGGCCATCCCGCACCAAGGTCTGGATACGACTGCGGCTGGTTTCCGGCAGCAACTGGCTCAACACCGCATCAAGACGTTGGCCGGCCTGCTCCTCTGGCAAAATCATGGGAATACCCGTACTATCGTCGCTCATGGTTCGCCACTATAGACTATTGTCCTTCATGAGCAAACGCATACTGATGTCCCTGTGCTGTACCGCCCTGATCGCCGGTTGTGCCAGCAGCCCGAACAAACCTGACAGCTCTGCGGATCGCCACGAGTCTGCCGAGACGCTGTTCCAACCCGCCCAAAAGGCCATGGAGCACGGCGACTACACGTCTGCCATTAAGCAGTACGAAGATCTCGAGACCCGCTACCCATACGGCCCCTACGCCGAACAAGCGCAACTCAATACGGCATACAGCTATTATCAGCACGGGGATTCCAAGGCGGCGGTGGCGGCGGCGGAACGTTTCATCAAGCTGCACCCGGCCAATCCTCATGTGGATTACGCCTGGTACCTGAAAGGCATCGCCTATTACCAAGCTATTCAGGGTGTGGAGGAAAACCCCCGACCTGCCGAAGAGGCCTTCAGCACCCTCAGCACGCTGGCGAAACGCTGGCCAGACAGTCCCTATGCCATTGATGCCCGCCTGCGCATGGCCAAGATCATCGACCTCCTCGGCCAGCGCAACCTGAATATCTGCAAATTCTACTATGTGCGTCACGCTTATGTCGCTGCGGCGAACCGCTGCAATACAGTGATCACCCGCTACCAGTTGAGCCCCGCGCGGGAAGAGGCGCTCTATTATCTGGCGCGCTCCTACCGGCATCTGAATCTGCTCAATCTGGCGCAGACCACTGCCTCCGTACTCGCCTACAACTATCCGAAGAGCAAGTATCTTTCTGATCTCGGCAGCAGTGCGAAGCCCTAAGCAGAAACTCCGGCGGGGCGATCAGCGCCCCGCCATTATTCTCATCAGACCGCCTCATCGCCCTCTTCTCCGGTACGGATGCGTATCACCCGATCCACCGTACTGACAAAAATCTTACCATCGCCGATCTTGCCGGTCCGCGCCGCCAGTTCAATGACTTCGATGGCGCGATCCGCCATATCATCACCGACCACCACCTCCAGCTTGAGCTTGGGGAGGAAATCCACCACATACTCGGCACCGCGATAGAGTTCCGTATGCCCCTTCTGACGGCCAAAACCCTTGACCTCGGTGACCGTCATGCCAGCCAGACCCAACTCCTGAAGGGCCTCGCGCACATCATCCAGTTTGAAGGGCTTAATGATCGCCTCAATTTTTTTCATCGCAAAACTCCTCTTGCAGACAATAGGGCTTCCCAGGAATGGTAACCATTGGTAATAGGATAGCGCCGATCCTTGCCGAATGCGCGAGCGCTGATCCGCACGCCTGGCGCCGCCTGACGACGCTTATATTCAGCACGATCAATAAGCCTTAGCACCCGCGTCACTGTTTCTACCGAAAAACCGGCGGCAACGAGCTCCGCAGCGCTGCGGTCTTCTTCCACATAAGCGGCAATAATGGCATCCAGGACCTCATAGGGAGGCAGGCTGTCCTGATCGCGCTGATCTGGCGCCAGCTCCGCCGAGGGTGGCCGGGTCAGCACCCGCTCCGGAATCACCGGACCCAGGCTATTGCGATAATGGGCGAGACGATAGACCAGGGTCTTCGGGCAATCCTTGATCACCGCAAAACCACCAGCCATATCGCCATACAGGGTCGCGTAACCAACGGCAATCTCGCTCTTATTACCTGTGGTCAGCAGCAGATGGCCGAATTTATTGGAATAGGCCATGAGCAATGCGGCGCGAATACGTGCCTGCAAATTCTCTTCCGTGGTATCGGCTGCGCATCCGGCAAAAAGCGGTGCCAGCGTCTCCAGATAGGTGTTGAACGGCCCCTCGATGGACACGATGTCGGTGCGCACCCCCAGACTCTGCGCCTCAGCCACAGCGTCTGCAATACTCATCTCCGCCGTATAGCGGGAAGGCATAATCAAGGCGTGGACCCGTTCCGGACCAAGGGCGTCCACCGCTATCGCCAGGGTCAGCGCCGAGTCCACCCCGCCGGACAGACCCAGAACCACACCAGGGAAGCCATTTTTTTCCACATAATCATGTACGCCCAGACGCAATACATCGTAGACTTCGGCGGTCTCATCCGGCAGCGGTCGCAGTGGCTCGGCAGCCTGTATACGGATATCGGCGTGATCCTTGTCGATATCCAGCAGTGCCAGCATCTCCTCACACTGGGATGTGCGTAGGGCCAATAGTCCATGCTGGTCTACCGCAAAGGACTGGCCATCGAAGACCAGTTCATCCTGCCCGCCCACCAGGTTCACATAAACGATGGGCAGCTGACACTGGGCGGCCAGGGCACCCACCTGATCTTCCCGGGCGCGCTGTTTGTTCAGGTGATAAGGCGACGCATTCAGCACCAGCAGCAGTTCTGCACCTTGGGCCTGAGCGGCGTGGGCCACTCCCGGCCCATGCCAGACATCCTCACAAATGGCCACCCCATACTGCAGTCCGGCACAGGCAAACACCAGCGACTGCGCCCCCGGCGTGAAGTAACGCGCTTCATCAAATACCGCATAATTCGGCAGACAGTGTTTGTGATAAACCGCCTCGACTCGCCCCCCGCGCAGCAGACTGGCACTGTTGTAGAGGCGCTCCTGCTCACGCTGCGGATGCCCTACCAGCATGGGCAGAGGCGCTGCTGTCGCAAGACGCTGCAAGGCAGCGTCGCAGACCTGCAAAAAGTCGGCACGCAAGAGCAAGTCTTCTGGGGGATAACCACTGAGGGCCAACTCCGGTGTCACCAACAGGTCGGCACCTGCAGCTTGCGCCGCTGCAGCGGCGGCCAGCAGACGATCAGCATTGCCCGCCACATCGCCGACCCGGCAGTTGATTTGCGCCAGGGCGATGCGCATCAGCGCCCCAGTACCTCGGCCACCCGAGTACCCAAATCGGCGGGGGAATGCACACAATAGACGCCCGCTGCTTCCAGTACCGCATATTTAGCCGCCGCCGTTCCTGCGCCACCGTCGATAATAGCCCCCGCATGCCCCATGCGCTTACCCTTGGGCGCCGTGGAACCAGCAATGAAAGCCACCACCGGTTTACGGACATGCTCCTGGATAAAGGCCGCCGCATCTTCCTCCATGCGTCCGCCGATCTCGCCCACCATGACAATCACTTCGGTCTGCGGGTCCGCCTCAAAAAGCTGCAATATTTCAATAAAATTCATGCCGATCAGGGGGTCGCCGCCGATACCGACACAGGTACTCTGCCCCAGGCCCAGGCGGGTGGTCTGCTCTACCGCTTCATAGGTGAGGGTGCCGGAGCGAGAGACAATGCCTACCCGTCCGGTCTGGTGAATGGCGCCGGGCATGATCCCGATCTTGGACTGTCCCGGCGTGATGATTCCCGGACAGTTAGGGCCGACGAGTCGCGTCGCTGTGTCCGCCAGATAATGCTTCACCATCAGCATGTCATGCACCGGAATACCTTCGGTGATGCAAACGATGAGTTGGATACCAGCGGCAGCCGCCTCAATGATGGCATCGGCAGCAAAAGGAGAGGGTACATAGATCACGCTGGCTTCGGCCCCGGTTTCCTGTACAGCATCGGCCACGGTATCAAACACCGGCAGATCAAGATGGCGGCTGCCGCCCTTGCCGGGGGTCACGCCGCCCACCATGCAAGTGCCATAGGCCACGGCTTGTTGCGAGTGAAAAGTTCCCTGCTTGCCGGTAAAGCCCTGGCAGATCACCCGCGTTTCGCGGGACAGCAATATGCTCATAGATGCACCAGAATCATGATAAGAAGAATACCAATCACCACCTCTCCGAGAAGCAGAAGAAGCACATAAGGATTGCGCCGGGGCGCCGGGGTGATGCTATCGACATCCGCGCGCAAAGCCGCCAGATCCCGGCGCAACGCATCGATATCGTCAGCCTGCGCGACAGATTTAAGCCGCTCATCGAGAATCTGATCGAGCAACACCGCCATCTCCGCCATCACCTCAGCACTTTTTTGATCGGCGCCGCGTTTTACATAGACATCGGCGAGACGGGAAATCAGCGGGCCGGAGCTGCGCAGCACCGGCCACAGACGTTGTAACCAGAGGATATTGATAGACACGTCAACCCTGTGCCGCAGCGACGGCTTTCATCGCTGCATCCGTAAGACCGTCGGCGGTGATCAAAGAGAGACCACTGTCACGCAGCAGGGCCATACCTTCCTCCTTTTTAGTACCCTCCAGCCGCACCACCACCGGCAGATGAATACCCACCTCTGCCGCGGCCTGGATAATCCCTTGCGCCAGCAAATCACAGCGGGTAATCCCGCCAAAAATATTCACCAGAATAGCCTTTACCCGAATGTCCGAGAGAATGAGCTTGAAGGCCTGGGTGACCTTGTCCGCGGCCGCGCCACCGCCCACATCCAGAAAATTGGCGGGCTCGCCGCCGTGTAGTTTGATCAGATCCATGGTCGCCATGGCCAGACCAGCACCGTTGACCATACAACCGATGTTCCCCTCCAGGGAGATATAGTTCAGTCCAAACTGCCGCGCAGTAATTTCCCGCCCGTCCTGCTGGGTAGAATCAAAGAGCTCGTCAGACTCGGGATGGCGATACAAGGCGTTGTCGTCCATCACCACCTTGGCATCCAGCGCCAACAGCTTGCCGTCTATGGTGATAGCGAGGGGATTAATCTCCACCATCAGGGCATCCAGGCGCTGCGCCAGACGATACATCCCTTGCATGATGCGGGTAAGCTGCTGTACCTGGCTGGCATCCAGCCCAAGCTGAAACCCGAGCTGGCGTGCTTGAAAAGGCAGGAAGCCGGTGCGCGGCTCGACCACGACCCGATGCAAGGCCTCCGGCCGGGAAGCGGCCAGCTCTTCAATATCCATGCCACCTTCCTGGGCCGCCAGAAAGGTGATCCGCGCCTGCCCCCGATCCACCATCAAGGCCAGATAGAGCTCGCGGGCAATCTGGCTGGGTTCTTCGATGAGCAAGGCCGCTACGTGCTGTCCCTGGGGGCCGGTCTGTACCGTAACCAGCGGCTTGCCCAGCAATTCCTGCGCCGTCTTTTCCACCTGGGCAATACTATGCACCACCCGCACCCCGCCAGCCTTGCCGCGCCCACCGGCATGGACCTGGGCTTTGACGACCCAGGCCGGGCCACCCAGTTCACGAGCCTGATTCACGGCCTCCCGCACCGAGAAAGCGGGAATAGCGCGGGGCACGGGCACCCCTTCTTCGGCGAGCAGGCGCTTGGCCTGATACTCATGCAAATTCATGAAGCTTCCTCACAAACGACGCACCAGCGCCGCACTAAACTCCGCTGTACTCAGGGCGGGCACATCACCGCGCAGGGCCGCCAGGTCACCGGTCACCTCGCCGCTGGCGATTGCCGCGTTCATGGCTGCCACGATGCGCGTCGCCGCCTCGCCCCAGCCCAGATGGTCCAGCATCATCACCGCCGACAAAATCAGCGAACTGGGATTGGCCTTGCCCTGCCCGGCGATGTCCGGTGCCGTGCCGTGGGTGGCCTCAAAAATCGCATGGGTATCCGAGAGGTTCGCGCCGGGTGCCATACCAATCCCTCCGACCTCTGCCGCCAGGGCATCGGAAATATAGTCGCCGTTGAGATTGAGCGTCGCCACCACCGCATAATCCTCCGGACGCAGCAGAATCTGCTGGAGAAAATTATCGGCGATGACATCTTTGATAATCAGCTTGCCATCGGCAACGGCCTGCTGTTCTGCCTGCTGCGCGGCTGCCTTGCCTGCGGCTTTGGCGATAGTCGCCTTCTGCCGCCAGGTAAAGACCCTTCCGGCGAACTCCCGCTCAGCCAGGGCATAGCCCCAGTCGCGGAAACCCCCTTCGGTGAACTTCATGATATTGCCCTTATGCACCAGGCTCACCGAAGGCTTGCCATGCTCCAGCGCATACTGGATGGCGCGCCGCACCAATCGCTCCGAGCCCGCCACCGACACCGGCTTGATGCCGATGGCGGAACTGGCGGGGAAGCGAATTTTGCTGACCCCCATCTCTTCCTGCAAAAAACGCAGGAGCTTTTCCACTTCCGGGCTGCCCGCCGGCCACTCGATACCGGCGTAAATGTCCTCGGAATTTTCCCGAAAAATGACCATATCCACCTTCTCCGGGTGGCACACGGGACTGGGCGTGCCCGCAAAATAACGCACCGGCCGCAAGCAGACGTAGAGATCCAGATCCTGGCGCAGCGCCACATTGAGACTGCGGATACCACCGCCTACTGGCGTTTCCAAGGGCCCTTTGATAGCGACTTTATACTCCCGGATGGCGGCCATGGTTTCTTCGGGCAGATATTGCCCCTCACCGTAGAGCGCCACGGCCTTTTGCCCGGCGAACAGCTCCATCCAGGCAATCCGCCGCTGACCGCCATAGGCGGCCCGCACCGCTGCATCCACTACCGCACGCATGGCTGGCGTGACGTCGCAGCCAATGCCATCCCCTTCGATGAAGGGAATAATGGGCTGCTCCGGTACCTGCAGCACCGCATCCACCCAGGTAATGGGCTGCCCCTGAGCCGGAACCTGAATATGCGCCATGGTCACGATACTTTCTCCAGTTGTTCGCTGGCCCAGGACAAGGCGCCCCCCTTCAGGATCAACTCCAGATCACGGGCACTCGCCAACTGCGGCATGACCGCAATATCCAGCCCTTGGGTTGCATTGCGCAGAGTCAGCACCTGACCCAGCGCCAGCCCCTTGAGATCCAAACTCAGCTGATCCCCCGCCTGCATCTTGGCATAATCCGCCGCGTCCACAAAAGTCAGGGGCAAGATGCCGAAGTTGATGAGATTAGCGAGGTGAATGCGCGCAAAAGATTGTACCAGTACCCCACGCACCCCGAGATAGCGGGGTGCCAGCGCCGCATGTTCACGGCTGGAACCCTGTCCGTAGTTATGTCCCGCTACGATAAAGCCGCCGCCAGCCGCCTTGGCACGGGTCGGGAAGGTCTCATCCACCATATGGAAAACAAACTCCGAAATGGCGGGCAGATTGGAGCGCAGCGGCAGCACCTTGGCCCCGGCCGGCATGATGTGGTCGGTGGTGATGTCATCTCCCAGGCGGATCAGCACCTCGCCCTGCAGGCTTGCCGGTGCGGCCTGCCCGGTGGGGAGTTTGGCGATGTTGGGGCCACGGATGATATCCACCGGGCTGCCCTCGGCGGCGGGGGCGAGTACCATGCGGTCATCCACCAGAAAGCGTTCCGGCACCGGTATGTGAATGGGCGCCAACCCCAGGTCGCGGGGATCGGTGATCACCCCGGTCAGGGCGCAGGCAGCGCAGGTTTCCGGGCTCGCCAGATACACCGCCGCATTTTTAGTGCCGGAACGCCCATAGAAATTGCGGTTGAAGGAACGTATCGAAACCCCTTCCGAAGGCGGCGCGAAACCCATACCGATACAGGGCCCGCAAGCCGATTCCAGAATACGCGAACCCGCTCCGATGAAATCGAGCAGGCCACCATCCCTGGTCACCATTTCCATGACCTGACGCGAGCCCGGCGACACCCCCAAACTCAAGCCGTCGGCAATGACTTTCCCTTTCAACATCTGCGCCACCGTCATCAAATCGGTGTAGGAGGAGTTGGTGCAAGATCCGATAGCCACCTGCGCCACGGGCGTTCCCGCCACCTCGCGCACTTTCCGGACGTTGTCTGGGCTATGCGGACAGGCGATGAGGGGCTCCAACTGGTCGAGATCGATTTCCAGTACTTCGTCATAGCTGGCATCGGCATCCGGCACCCACTCCGACCAGGAGGCATCACGCCCCTGCGCCGCCAGATAACGGCGGGTCACGGCATCACTGGGGAAAACACTGGTGGTGGCACCCAATTCGGCACCCATGTTGGTGATGGTCGCCCGCTCCGGCACACTGAGCTGCGCCACCCCCGGTCCGAAATACTCAAACACCTTACCGACACCACCCTTCACCGTCTTGTGGCGCAGCACTTCGAGAATAATGTCCTTGGCGCTGACAAAAGGCTGTAAGCGGCCGGTCAGTTTGACCCCGACCACCTGCGGCATATTGAGGTTGAAAGGCAAACCACCCATGGCCAGGGCAATGTCGAGACCGCCCGCACCGATGGCCAGCATGCCTGCTCCGCCGGATGTCGGCGTGTGGGAATCGGAGCCCAGCAGGGTGCCGCCCGGCCTGGAAAAACGCTCCAGGTGCACCTGATGGCAGATGCCGTTGCCGGGGCGCGAGAAATGCACGCCGTATTTCGCGGCAAAGCTTTGCAGAAAACGATGATCATCAGCGTTCTCAAAACCCGACTGGAGCATGTTGTGGTCCACATAGGACACCGAGAGCTCCGTGCGCACACGCGGCAAGCCGAGGGCCTCGAATTGCAGATAGGCCATGGTCCCCGTGGCGTCCTGGGTCAGGGTCTGGTCGATACGGATTGCGATAGAGCTCCCCGCTTCCAGCGTACCACTGACCAAATGGGCGGCAATAATCTTCTGGGTGACATTCATAGCCATGCACTGCTCTCCTGAATCTGCGGGAAATCGGTCGGGAACAACGGACGCCTCCATCATCGCAAAAGCACCGCTCCGCGCCAAGTATCAGCAGACCCTAAATGGCGAAAAGGGACTAGATCCAGGCAGTCGCCCGCCGCAAACGCGCCAACGTCTCTTCCTTACCCAACAAAGCCAGCGTCGCATCAATAGGCGGTGACACCGCCCGCCCGGCCACCGCCACCCGCAGGGGTTGCGCGACCTTGCCCATCTTACCGTCGGCATGGGTCACCGCCAGTTCCTGTAGCACGCTGTGAATCGCCGCCGCCTCCCAGTTCGGCAACGCGTCCAGCGCCTGCGCCAGGGTTACCAGCAAGGCGCCCTGTCCGTGCAGATGTTTCTCCACATCTTTGGGTTCACCGGCCACCGGCGCCACATAAAACATCGCCGCCGCCGCCGCCATCTCTACCAAGGTCTTGGAGCGCTCCTGCAACAGCGCCACCACCGCCGGAAGGGCCGGTCCGGCCGCCAGCAAAGACTCGGTTACGCCCACGGCGTTGAGGTAAGGCAGCAGATGCTGCGTCAGCCCTTCCGGCGTCAGCCGTTGCATATGCTGGGCATTGATCCACAACAGCTTCTCCGGGTTGAAGGCCGATGCCGCCTTGTTCACCGTATCAATGCGGAAAAATTCCACCATTTCCTCGCGGGTAAAGATTTCCTGATCGCCATGGGACCAGCCCAGCCGCACCAGAAAATTGAGCAGCGCGTCAGGCAAAAAACCCTGCTCGCGGTATTCCAGCACACTCACCGCCCCGTGACGCTTGGACAGCTTTTGCTTGTCCGGCCCGAGAATCATCGGCACATGGGCATAGGCGGGCACCCGCGCACCCAGCGCCTGCAGAATCTGCATCTGCCGCGGCGTATTATTGAGATGATCGTCGCCGCGGATCACGTGGGTGATCCCCATATCCCAGTCATCCACCACCACGCAGAAGTTGTAGGTCGGCGTCCCGTCAGAGCGCGCAATAATCAGATCATCCAGTTCACTGTTCTGAAAGCGCACCGTACCGTGAATCAGGTCTTCCACCACGGTCTCACCGCCATCCGGGCTGCGGAAGCGGATCACCGGTGTGACCCCATCACGCGCTGCCGTGCGCTGCCGGCAACGTCCGTCATAGCGCGCTTTCTCGCCGCGCCCGCGCTGATCTTCGCGCATGGCTTCCACTTCTTCACGACTGCAATAGCAATGATAGGCCGTCCCTGCCGCCAGCATCTGCGCCAGCACTTCCCGGTAGCGGTCGATGCGCCGCATCTGATAGAACGGACCTTCATCCCAGTCCAGCCCCAGCCAGGCCATCCCCTCCAGAATGGCGGCCGTCGCTTCCGGCGTCGAGCGCTCCACATCCGTATCCTCGATACGCAGCACAAAGTGCCCTCCCTGCTGACGTGCGTGCAGCCAGGAGTAAAGCGCGGTGCGCACACCACCAATATGCAGATAACCGGTGGGACTGGGGGCAAAACGGGTACGAACGGACATGGCGCGCAACCTGAGACTAGCGAAAAGAGGATAGTAACAGCCTCTTTGTCCCGCCGGTATCCTTCGCACCACTGGCTTTCGCCGCGAATCATGCCCTGCACAGACCGGAAAACATCGTTTGACTCAAGGCATTCCTTTTGCTTATTATCCAGTAACGGGTGACAAGCTCGATGCCAACTCACTGTTTATTATAATATCATTTTACGAAGGATTATATCTGCGGGACGCCCATTGTGGACCGAGCCTGCCCAGGAAGGAGTAGCATGAAAAAGGGAATCATCGCTGTCGCCACGTTGATGGCGCTGGGGGGCATTCCTATGGTCTGGGCGGAGAGTCAGACCATAGGCCTGCAACAAAGTGATCTTCAGAGTGGTGTGGCAGAAGCCTTGAACAGCACTGGGCAAACTGCGGATTTGCAAGGCGGTGGGTCCGGCAACGGGCAAAGCGGCAACGCTTCCAGCCTGTCAGCCACCCTGCAGCAGTTCGAGGCATCAGGTGCCTTTGGTCACCAGACGGAGATCGGCAATGTCTGGACACATATTGATGACGGCCTGCGGATCAGCGAGGTCTCACGGGTAGAAGTGGACAAATGGCGTACCTGGTTCCTGCAACACCAGGGTAAGCTGGAACAAATCTTCGATAACTCCCGTCCTTTCCTTTATTATGTAGTATCAGCAATTGCGCAGCGCGGCCTCCCTATGGAACTGGCGCTGTTGCCGGCTATCGAGAGTGGTTATAACCCCAAGGCCTATTCTCCGGCGGCCGCAGCGGGTCTCTGGCAATTCATACCCGGTACCGCACGCAATTTCGGCCTGCAAAATACCCGCTACGGTGATCCCCGCCTGAGCCTCACTGCCTCCACGCACGCCGCTCTCGACTATCTGTCTTATCTCTATAACTATTTTGGCGGCAACTGGCTCCTCGCCATTGCGTCCTATAATGCCGGACAAGGCACCGTCTCCGCCGCCATCCAGCAAAATGTCGCGGCGGGCAAGCCCACGGACTTCTGGGACCTCACCCTCCCGAAGCAAACAGAAAACTACGTTGCCGAGTTACTCGCCCTGGCGCAGGTCATCAAAAACGCCAGGGCTTACCATGTTTCCCTGCCCGTCATTCCCAATGCGGCACATATTGTGGTAGTAACCACCCCAAAGTCCGTGGCACTCAACGTCGCAGCGAATCTGATGAACATGCCGGTCAGCGAATTGCGGCACCTCAATGCCGGGCTGAGCTATGGCATCGCACCGGCTGATTACCAGCTCGTAGTTCCCAAAGACAAGGCTGGAGCACTGAAAACAGCGCTTTTGACCATGCCCCGGGAAGTAACCGCACGCCCCGTAGCCGCGTCTGCAGCAGCACCACGACTCAGTCAGATCACTCTCCGCCCCGGTGAGACGCTCTGGCATCTGGCGCAACGGGCCGGGGTCAGCATTACCAATCTCAAACGCTGGAATCACATCCGTTCCGCACGTGACCTGCAGGTCGGACAACACCTGGTTGTCTATGGCGCCAGCGGGCTGCGTCATGCGGTCTATGCGCAAAACAGCCAGCCGCTCAGGGTGCGTCCGGGCAACACGCTCGCGCAGATCGCGCAGCGGGCCGGCGTCAGCGTCTACGACCTCATGCGCTGGAACCATATCCGTTCCGCGCGCGACCTGCAGGTCGGCGAAATCCTCCATATCCGTGGCGGTGCCACACCAACACTGGTCCATACGGCCGCGCGCGGTCACCAGCGCCTTACCGTCCGGCCCGGTGAAAGTCTCTGGCAAATCGCGCAACGCGCCGGGGTCGGCGTCGCCGTACTGGCCCACGCCAACCACCTCACCGAGCGGACCGTCCTCCATCCTGGACAGGTGTTGAACATCCCGGCACACACAGTAGTTGCCGCTATCAATCACCGGCAGGAACGCGCGGCCACCCAGGCACGGACGACGACTTATGTAGTGCGTCAGGGCGACACGCTCTGGCAGATTGCCCAGCAATTCCATGTCCAGCCCCACTCGCTGATGCAGTGGAATCGCCTGGCCTCGGCCAGCGATATTCAACCGGGCTCACGTCTCACCATTTATACGCGCTGATTCTGGCGTAAGGGGTTTTTGCAATGGGTTTTATGGGAGGAAAAAAGGCACTGGTTGTCGGCGTCGCCAATGACCGCTCCATCTGCTGGGGTATCGCTCTGGCCATGCATCGCCAGGGTGCGGAAGTGCTCCTCACCTATCAGGGCGAGCGCACCAAAAGCCGGGTGGAAGAGCTGGCAAGCCAAATCGGTGCACCAGAACCCCTGGAACTGGACCTGATGAACGAAGAGCAACTGGCGGGCACCATGCATAAGATCCAGTCACTCTGGGGCGGCGTCGATATTGGCATTCATGGCGCGGCTTTTGCGCCCAAAGACGAACTCAACGGCAGTTATCTGGACGCCACCACCCGCGAGGGCTTCCGCATTGCCCATGAGGTATCCTCTTACAGCTTCACCGCCATGGCCAAGGCCATGCACCCGCTCATGCAGGGTCGGCAGGGCGCCTTGCTGGCTCTCAGCTACCTTGGCGCCGAGCGCGCCATGGCCAACTACAATGTAATGGGACTCGCCAAGGCCAGCCTTGAAGCCAGCGTCCGTTATCTCGCCTACGCGCTGGGACCGGACGGCATCCGCGTCAATGCCATTTCCGCCGGGCCTATCCGCACCCTCGCGGCCAGCGGTATCGGCGAGTTCCGCAAAATTCTGGATCACTATGCGGAACATGCGCCCCTGCACCGCAACGTGACGCAAGAGGAGGTCGGCAACACCGCCGCCTTCCTCTGCTCGGATCTCGCTTCTGGCATCACCGGCGAGATCACCTACGTGGACGCAGGTTTCAACACCGTCGGCTTCTGAGACGTACGCCGAACCATCACGGCGCGCCGCTCACCCCATTGCGCGCCCCACCTCCGCCAGCATTTCCTCAAAACTTTTGGCAAAAGCGGCCAGGCCTTCCACCTGCAACTGCTCCGCGACAGCGCCGTCCATATCGATACCCAGGCTGGCCAGTCGCGCCATAGTCTGCTGCGCTCCTGCCATATCATCTTCGATCCGTGCCACCAGGCTGCCGTGATCACGGAGTTTGATCAACGTTTCATCGGGCAAGGTATTGATCGTCTGCGGCCCCATCAGCGGCTCGACATAGAGCAAATCGGAGTAAGCAGCGTTTTTGGTACTGGTACTGGCCCAGAGTAGATACTGGGGTCTGCCCCCCGCAGCGCGCAGCGCCGCAAAGTCCTTACCGTGAAAAACCCCCTGATAAATGGTATATGCCGATTTCGCCATCGCTACGGCCGCCTTACCCCGCAATGCCAAAGCCTCTGACGTACCAATAATCTCCAGCTTTTGATCGACCAGCGTATCCACCCGCGACAGGAAGAGGCTGGCGACCGCTTTCACCTTGCGCGGATCACCACCGCTGGCCACCCACTGCGTCATTCCTTTCTGATAGGCCGCGAATACGTCACGGACATGTTTTAGCCCAAACATCAGAGTCACGTTGACCGACACACCACGGCCAACAAGCGTTGCGAAGGCACGAATACCTGCGGGCGTCGCCGGTACTTTGATCAGCAGATTGTCCCGCTGCACCAACCCACGCAGCCGTTGCGCCTCAGTCACCGTAGCGGACTCATCCTGCCCCAGCCGCGGCGACTCCTCCCAACTCACCCAGCCGTCATCACCGTCCGTTTCCAGATGCACCGGATGCAACAGATCGCAGGCCTTACGCAGATCATCCACCACCAGACGCTCATACAACCGTTCTGCGGAGTCTGCAGGCTGGCGCAGATCCTCCTGATAGTAGGGGCTGGAGTGAATCGACTTCTGAAAAATACTGGGGTTGGAGGTTACCCCGCTGATCCCGTCCTCGTCGATATAACGCCGCAGAATATCGTCATGGACGAGGGTGCGTGACAGATTATCCAACCAGATACTTTGCCCAACCTGCTTCCTGAGTGCCCGTAAATCCGTTGCCATGCTGATCCTCCTGACTTGATACTGCCAATATACACAACATCCACCCAACCTTCAGTTTAGACCAGAGTCTGGCAGGCCGCGGCATCGGACAGTCTTCGGTCAGTCCAAGCTAGTAAGCAAGGGCTTGTAGGTCAAAATTGGCTAGTAATATATGCAATTTAAAATAATAATACATCTCATCTATGCAGGCATCAGTTAAGATAATGGGGATCAATGAACTTACAGCAGCTACGATACGTTTGTGCAGTGGTGCGCCAGAAATTCAACGTCTCAGCCGCCGCAGAAGCGTTGTATACCTCGCAACCGGGGGTCAGCAAGCAGATTCAGCTTCTGGAGGATGAACTCGGCGTCGAACTCTTTGTGCGCAAAGGCAAGCGGATGATCGGGATGACGCCTGCGGGCGAGCAAATCGTGGACTTCGCCCAGCGCGTGGTGAACGACATGGAAAGCATCCGGAAGGTGGGCCAGGAGTTCTCGCGCGGGGATTATGGCAGGCTGGTGGTTGCCACTACCCACACCCAGGCGCGTTACGCCATGCCCAAGGCGGTCAAGATTTTTGCCGAGCGCTATCCAGGGGTTCATTTGCGGCTGCGCCAAGGCAGCCCCACGCAGATCGCGGAAATGTTGGCAACGGGGGATGTCGATATCGCCATCGCTACCGAAGCCCTTAACTCGCACATCGGTTTGGTTGCCCTTTCCTGCTATCAATGGAATCGCGCTGTCGTTGCGCCCCGCGGCCACCCTATTTTGGAAAAACGCCCCCTCACCTTAAAATCGATCGCTGCGTATCCCATTGTCACCTACGACATTGCCTTTGCCGGACGTTCCGCGATCGACAAAGCCTTCGCTGCACAGGGCCTCAAACCCAATGTAGTGCTATCCGCTATCGACTCGGACGTGATCAAGGCATATGTGGAACTCGGACTTGGCATCGGCATCGTGGCGCAGATGGCCTACGACCCGGCGCGCGATTCGACTTTAGGCGTTGCCGATGCCAGTCACCTTTTCGAACCGAGCACCACCTACCTTGCCCTGCGCCAGGGAAGTTATTTACGCCGGTACGTATATGCCTTTATCGAGATTTTCGCGCCGCATCTCGATCGACTTGCGGTCGATATGGCTCTGGCTGCGGCTGGTACGGGCGATCCCACCCCGCAACTGCCGGACCGGATCTGATGATCGGAACGCTAGGACAGGCGGCCCAGGATTCCAGCAATTTCCCTCTCCTACTGATAAAGCTTATACTTCCATCAAATTTTCTGTTAACCCAGCGCAGGGCAGCCTTTTAGCCCTTCGGAGATGGTGTCGATGCGACTACTCTCAAGAATGAATTCACGGCAGGGATCATGATCTTCCGACAATTTTTTGACCCAATGACCCGAAGGCTGAGTTACCTCTTCGCTGACCCGGTAACGCGCACAGCGGCTGTGGTCGATCCCATGCCCGCCACCGTTGATAACATGTTGGAAACGATAGCAGGACTGGGTCTATCGCTTCAGTACATTTTAGTTAGCTGCATCCATCTGGACCACGAACACACGGTGTTGGCCTTAAAAGCCGTTACCCATGGGCGCGTGGTTCTGCATGAGTGGGCACCCGGTATCCACTCCGACTTGCGGACCAGAGAAGGTGACAGCCTGTATTTGGGTGAGGAAACCGTAAAAGTTATCCATACGCCCGGGCAAAGCCCCTGTGCGGTGACCTACCAGTGGCGAGATCGTCTCTTCACCGGTGAAACGCTGCTCGCCGGAGGTGTGGGCGTCTGCGCTCCGCAGAGTAGCAACGTCACCCAGCTTTACCAGAGTATCACTTCACGCTTACTCACCTTCCCCGGTGAATACCTGGTCTATCCAGGCCGCGAATTCAAAGGCCGACGCATGAGCAGTGTGGAAGAGATACGACGCTGCTGTCACTGGTTTTATACCGGTCGCCGCGTGGGTGCCTTTGCGCGCGCTTGCCAGCGCATGCTGCCCAACTGGTCCCCAGATGCGAACGAAGAAGCTTTTATAAGCGGGACTTCTGCGGATATTTACCAGGGGGTTCAGTAAGCATTGCAGCGCTTTATTTCTTGACAAAACACCCTGACTTAATGATGCGTTAGAATAACTGATGTGCAGTATTTTAAATTAGAGGAAGCTCCCTCTATAATAGACAGCAACGCGACTCTTTCGTGCCCAATGCATCTACTAATTATACAGTTGTACCGAAGTAATTAACTTGCAAGACCGGAGGGATGCCATGAATTTCTACGAAAGGCCGCTGACCAAGGCGGAGATAGAAAGTAAAAAGAACATGATCACATTGGCGCTTCTAATCTATTCTATTTTTGCAGCTGCCATATCGGCAGCAAGCATTTACTTGATATGGGGATCGTTCCATCCGCACATTTTGTCCATAGCGGTATCTCTTATCATATGGATGACGCTGGAAGCCCCTTGGGTGGTCTTCTCCAAGGACCATCATGATCAATACAAGCCCATTCCGCCAAACAAACTCGGAGAAATGGCTGCGTTTCTGGAACGGCATCCAGAGCTTTCCGATTATCGGGCGAAAGTGCTGGCTGAACCGCGCCCATTCATCGGGCTGGAGCTGAAAATGATCCCGTCCTATGAAAACTATCTGCAGCACCAGGAGCATGGAGAAAGACTGTATGGGAAAGATTGGCCAGAAGAATAACGGGAAGCGAGTGTCTCGCCATGGAGGCCTGGGCGATGAGCGCAGAGGAGGCATGCCCCCCGAATGACCAAACATCCTGCAATCGGAGCGACCGCGCTATAAAAGCGATCACTTATGTCAATAATGCCGCTTCAACCAGCAATTCGATCCTGCCGACCCACGCGCCGCAATCCTCAAAAAGTGCCTTTGCCGACAACATAGAATAAACACACCTGATAATATTATTATTGCCAATTTTTGAAAGATTACGGTTTTTTCTGTCAGGGGCCAGCCTTGGCCGAAGCATTATTGCTGCATTAATTTTCTATTATTAACTAATATATTGGCACAACAAACCCCAGGATTAGGCGGAAGTGGCAGCATCCTGCCGCTATGCTACGGTGCCACCCTTCCTCACCTTTGAAGAACGCAATTTGCGCTCTATTTCGAGCAATCGCGACAATAACGAACATTGGGGGTTGACCATAATCAATTTCTATAGTCTTATTAAGGTGAACATGGGAAGTGAATGGGTATAAGATGATAAGTACATGCTAACGCGGGGGTGGAGACAGATGGTCCGACTTAGCTACACCAAAGGACTTGGCGCAATAAGGGCAGCCGTACCTATCGTGCTCGTCAGTATGGGCACGGTGTTTTTTGCCATGACCGAGTGTGCGGCGGCAACAGTGCATGACAATAAGCAAGTAGCAGCTACCGCTTCTTCTGCAGGGGTCGCCGCAGCTACCGCTTCTTCTACAGCGGTCGTCACAGCCGTAACACATTCTGCAGCAAGCGCACAAACAACGGCGGATACCCAAACCGGAAATATTCCGCAATCGGTGAGCAGCACTTGTATGGCATGTCATGGAATGACTGGAATATCTCCGCAAGGAGCGATGTTTCCAGACTTGGCGGGGCAATGGGCTCCGTATCTAGTCAAACAGCTGGATAACTTTCGAAGTCACACGCGCGCGGACCCTATGGCAAAGGCAATCATGTGGGGCATGGCTGCTTCATTAACTCCGGCACAGGTGCAGCACGTGGCCGACTACTATTCCAAGCAGGTTCCGGCAAAAGGGAAGATGGTCAACCAAAAATTGGCGGCAGCGGGTAAGAAAATATTTGAGGGCGGCATTTCTAATAAGCAGGTGCCAGCGTGCATGGCATGCCATGGTCCAACCGGCCTGGGTGATCCACCGCTCTTTCCTCGTTTGGCGGGGCAAAGACAAGCCTATGTAGTGTTACAACTGAATTATTTCAAAAAAGGTCTCAGAACGAATGACCCACACGCTATAATGCGTTATGTCGCATCACGATTGTCTGAAGCACAGATTACTGAGTTAGCCACCTATGTGCGCAGCTTGCCAGGGGGCGCCAATGAATAATTACGTACCTGCCGATAACTTACTAAGTGGCCGCGTGATTGTTGTCACAGGTGCCGGTGAAGGGATTGGGCGCTGTGCGGCGATGGAATTTGCCAGCTTGGGTGCCGAGGTCGTTTTATTAGGCCGAACGCAACGGAAACTGGAAGCCGTATATGACGAGATTATTGATTCAGGGTATAAACAGGCAGTCATACATCCTATGAATTTGCTCACTGCAAAAGCGAGCGATTACATAGATTTTGCGCAACGCCTAAAAGAGAATTTAGGCCGACTAGATGGCGTGCTGCATAATGCAGCGGAGCTCGATATCTTAACTCCAATCCAATATTATGATGAGGAGTTATGGGAGGGCACTATGAGAGTAAATACAACTGCTCCATTCTTATTGACGCAAGCTTGCTTGCCGATGCTGCTGGAATCAAGTGATGGCTCAATAGTGTTTATAACTGACGATTGTGCTCGCGAAGCAAAAGGCTATTGGGGTGCTTACGCCGTTAGTAAAGCGGCAACGGAGCATCTCGCCCTCACGCTCGCCGTTGAATTGCAGAAGACCAATGTTCGAGTAAATGTGATAAATCCTGGACCGTGCCGCACGGGGATGCGGGTGCGGACACACCCCGGGGCATCCATAATGTCAGTCCCACCACCAAAGGCAATAATGCCAGTCTATAATTATTTGATGGGGCCAGATAGCAAGGGAGTACGCGGTCAAATAATGGATGCTAGAGAATGGTTAGACGCGGAGCACGACGATAGTAGGAAGGTTGCTCTGGTACAATAAGGCGATCTCTATGGATGCGGACAATGCCAGCCGCGGCAGAATAGGGATACTCTAGTAATTACGATGTGGATCTTGGGGCATGAGCGAGGTTATAGAAATGACAACGGTTACAGATGCGGAACACGATCATAAGAATATTACCCGTCGGAGATTTTTGACGGCGGCGACATCTGCTGTCGGAGTAGTGGTAGGTGGGATGACTGTTGTGCCGCTAATTGAATCAATGGAACCAACAGCAGCAGCATTGGCGGCGTCGTCAACCACGGTAGATCTAAGCCCCATTGAACCTGGTATGCAGGTTACGGTTCCGTGGCAGAAAAAACCGGTAATAATAATAAATCGGACCCCGGAGATGTTGGCTTCACTAAAAGAGACGATGGATAAAGGGATTTTAAAAGACCCGCTATGTAAAGTGCCACAGCAACCTCCCTACTGTACGAATATGTATCGCTCCAGGATTCCTGAATGGTATGTCGGGATACGCATTTGTAATCATTTATGCTGCATCCCCCATTATAGGCCAAAGAAAGGTAGCGTTGCGCCATGGTGGCTCGGAGGGTTTCACTGCCCATGCCACGGTTCCATGTATGATCTGTCTTGCCGGGTAATACAAGGTTCCCCTGCCCCGCATAATATGGCTGTGCCGGAGTATGAGATCTCCACTGAAAAGATGAGCACCACGATTACCCATATGTATCCAAAAGCTCACTTGTGTTGACTAGCTGATAATTGAGGGGTAGTTCCGATGAGTAGATTCTCAGTATGGGTTAATCAGAGACTTCCTTTAGATGAGACTGTAAAAGAGCATCTAACGGAGTATTTCGCACCAAAAAACTTTAACATTCTATATTATGCAGGATCCCTGCTCCTGCTGATGATCGTAATTCAGCTAATCAGCGGCTTTTTTTTGATGGCCCATTACGATCCCACCTCCCAGGGTGCCTTCGCTTCTGTGCAAGGTATCATGTATGACACCAACTGGGGTTGGCTGATACGCTATATGCATGTGGATGGCGTATCCCTTATATTTATATTGCTTTATGCCCACATGTTTCGTGGACTTTTGTACGGATCGCATCGCACCCCACGAGAATTGGTGTGGATTATCGGGTATGTTATTTATTTGTTAATGATGGCCGAGGCGTTTGTCGGGTATGTGCTGCCATTCGGAAACCTGTCTTACTGGGCCGGAGAGGTGATCACCTCGATCATACATGCGGTGCCGATAGTCGGACCCTCCCTCACCACGCTGGCACGCGGTGGTCCAGGCATTGGGACTGCGACATTGCAGCGTTTTCTGGCGCTGCATGTTGTTCTATTCTTTCTTATCATTCTCGCAGCTATCGTGATGCATATTGTAGCCTTGCATAGAGTGGGCTCAAACAATCCTGATGGTATCGAAATAAAGAAACACAAGGGGGCAAATGGAAAACCATTAGATGGTATACCATTTCATCCATATTATACGGTGAAGGACTTATTTGGGGTGGGTGTTTTCCTGACCATATTTGTCACGATCATATTCTATGCGCCGACAATGCATGGTATCTTTATGGAGCGTACAACGTTCCTTGCCGCGAACCCGATGGTTAGCTTGCCAGACGTGACCCCGCCATGGTACCTGTCGCCTTATTATGCAATGCTCCGGGCAGTACCTAACAAGTATTATGGAATTACGATAATGATTACCTCGGTGTTGCTGCCGTTCCTGCTACCTTGGCTTGATCGCAATCCCGTTCGGTCTAGTAGATATCGTCCTGTATACAAGACCATGCTTATTGTTGCCGGAATCTCCTTCATTACTTTGGCGTGGGTGGGTGAACAGCCACCGCTACCTAAATTCTTCTTGATAGAACGGGTGGCAACAGCTTTATACCTCGGATTTTATATATTGCTGCCTATCATTAGCATGATAGAGCCAACGCGGCCCGTACCGGAGAGGGTAACAGGATGAGCAAGTACAGATATTTATGTTTCTTGTTTGTGTCAATGTTGGTGCCCACTCTGGCTTTTGGTGCGGGTGAAACCGTGCATTGGATGACACCTCATTACACGTTCAATCGAACCACCGTGATAGCCGGGGCTAGGTACTTTGCCGCCCATTGTATGGCTTGCCACTCTGTCAGTTCATTGCGTTATGAATACCTCACTGCAGATCTGGGTATGCCGAAAAGTGAGGTGATGAAGGACATAATGCTGCCGAGTGGCGCCGCATTTAAGGGGACAATAGATTCTCCGATGCCCTCTGACATGGCAGCCAAATGGTTAGGAAAGCCACCTCCGGACCTGAGTCATATGGACAGATATTTGGGATCGAAGTTTATTTATACGTACTTACTGTCATTTTACTGGGATCCTGCCCGCCCATCGGGTTGGAATAACTATGTTTTCCCGATGGTTGCCATGCCTAATGTATTGGCCCCATGGGGGGGTACCGTAGGACCCAAAGGCCAGGTCATTTATCCTGGGAAGTTGTCTCCTGCGGAATACCATAAGAATGTTGCTGATGTCGTCGCATTTCTCCGGTATGCCTCGGATCCGTCATATTTCAAGAGAATGGCTCTTGGTCCGTACATTATTGGCATTCTATTGCTATTCACAATCCTCGCCTACCTTCTGAAGACGGCATATTGGCTAGACTTAAAGAAAAAGGGTAGACATGTCGGTACCAGAGTAAAAGGAAGTTAAAGCTATAATACCCCCGGGCAGTTTGGAAAGAATGCTTATTGTTGCCCGGGGAACACAACACCCACAACCGTTATTTCCCCTAGCCACACGCTTCGGCAAGCACCGCGGAAGCGTTGTGTTCATCAGCAAAGATTTTTGAGCTGGATCAAAACAAGCTCGTCATCCCCTGTCGACCAAAAAAAACTCGCTGCCAGCATTTCGCCACCATCTTTATGATAGACGATGTATTGACATTGGAAGACGCGTTGGTAGTAGAGCAGGCATATTTCGCTTTTATTAAACAGGAATATGCGGTTAGTACGGACAACCGGATCAATCCCTTCATCGACAAAGAGGTGTGATGTGATGAAAACCAACCAAAATCATAATATTCAGGCTACGCCATCAGCCTGGGCCGTGCAGATAATGGGTATCGCTCTTACCCTTGGAAATCTTATACTTTATGCTATGCCCATTTTGATACTGTCTATTGCTGTAGGTCATTGGTTTGCAACAAACTACCTACTGGAATTTGTTGCAATTTTTGCCGGGCAGATTATTGGTATTCTCCTGGTTATCCGCTTGGAGCGTTACCGTATCCGCACAGCCGCACAGCAGACTTGCTGACGAGCATTTTTTCCGGACAAAAAAAGCCGCCGCCGCCACCGCCAATATCGGTTTTGAAGCCAAACTCTGGCTGGCGGCCGATAAGCTCCGCAACCATATGGACGCGGCGGAATACAAGCATGAGGAAATTAACTCTTAGCTTGAACCGATGACTCTGGATCAGCCAAGAGGAGCGCTAGGGGGAAGCGTGAAAGCAGACGACCTACGGACAATGCCTCTGCCCCTCCCTGCAGGTCCAGATCCTCACCGGTGAATTGATTTCGGAACCGCAGTGCTTTCCAGTTCTTGGGAAGAATCAGCGCGGTGTCTTCCCAGACCTCAAGCCCTAGCGGCAGAGGGTGGCTTTCGTCGGCGCCTAGAAGGCGGAAGCAGAGACGCGGCACCACGGTCAAGGCCACACCGTCTGGTCCTTTGCGGGCGAAGGCGCAGAGATGCTTCGCATGCTTCCCACATGCGCGCAGAGAGATATAGCTGCCGCTTTGGAATAGCTCTGGCCGCTGGCGCCGGGCCTCCAGGCTGCGCCAGGTGAGATAGAGCTTGAGACGGCCCCGGTCGGGCTCAATGAGGAGATCCTGCAGGTCTTCTGTGCGCACATGCACCGAGAATCGCGATTCCAATTCTGATAACGCATCAGAATAAGCGGCAAAATCCACCGGTCGTCGATTGTCAGGATCGACCAGGTGCAAGACCAAGTCTTCACAGCCCTGATAAATATCCGGCACACCGGGGGCCGTGAGTTTGAGCAGGGTCATGCCGAGGCTGTTGAGTGTGCCGAAATGACGAATGATTCGGCATAGATCAGTGCAGGCCGACGGGAAAGGATTATGGGAGTCTTGGTCCAGAATAGCGCGGATGAAGCGTTCCAGGGCCTCTTCGTAGGCGCTGTCGGGATTGATCCAGCTGCTGTGCACTTTGGCTTCACGGACCACCTTGCGCATGTAGGCGACGATGCGCTCCACGTAGTCGGCATCGGGCGTTTCCTGAGCGGGCCAAGTGCCGAGCAAAGTTTGATAGATCAGGTACTCGTCATTGGCATCGGGAGCGGAATTGCCGTCGATCCGACCCTTTTTGCCGTTATTGAGATGCTGCCAGCGTTGCAGTGCCTGTTGCCAGCGTTTCGGCATCTCCGAGAGCACGGCGATGCGGGCCCGTACGTCTTCGGAGCGTTTGCTGTCATGGGTCGAACTGGTCAGCATGTCGTGGGGGCGGTACGCAGCACGGTCGCGGCAGCTTTTGTGGAAGGCGGCGACAGAAATGCCGAAATGACGGGGATCGCCGCCCACATCATTGAGACATGTGAGGCGTTGGTAGCGATAGAGGGCGGTGTCCTCACCGCCTTTGGCCATCACCGGGCCGGTGTATTGCTGGAATTTGCCGACAAAGGCGATACGCTCCCGAGTGTAGGCCGGAGGGTTCCCAGGCAGGGCGGACAGGGTCAGCACCTCCTCCAGAAACTGGAAGACGCTGACATCTTCCGCCTGGCTGTTGCGGCGAGCCTGGTTTATGGCGGTTTGGACGCGCTGCCGGTCCGCATCCAGAAGAATTCCATCGGCACTGTAGGTCCGGTAGACCGGAAAGTAGGCGATCACTTCCTGGAGTGCCCAGCGCAGGCCGTTCAAGGTGTAGTCCCGGGTGCGCCGGTCGGTCTGGGCAATATGGCTGAGATGGTCAGCCAATACATTGAGTTCGCTGGCCATGGAGCTTTTCATGATCAGTTTTTTGCAGTCATAGAGGAGCGTATCGAAGTCACACGGATGACCGATGAAGGCGCTGTACAGGCGCTCGAAGGCCGCCCGCGCTCGGTCATTCACGAAAAGGCTGGTCACGTCGTTGGCAAAGTCGTAGCCGGTACTGCCGTGTACCGGCCAGTCCGGGGGCATGGCTTCGCCATCTGCGAGGATCTTTTCCACTACCAGGTAGAGGCTTCTGCCGCCCTTGTCGCGGCGGGCTTGCCGCCAGGCCCGCCAAGCCTGGATGCGGCGGAAATACATCTGCGGATCGTAGAGTCCATCCGGGTGATCGATGCGCAGGGCATTTACACGCCCTTCGGACAGGAGTCGGAAAATGAGCCGGTGGGCATCGCCGAAAACGGCGGGGTCCTCCATCCGTAAGCCAGCCAGTTCGTTAATGTCAAAAAAGCGGCGGTAATTGATATCATCCGCCGCCACGCGCCAGAAAGCGAGGCGGTAGGCTTGCGCCTCAATCAACTGATGCAGACTGTCAAAACTTTCTGCATCACCGGGATGGCCGTTGAAGAGCACTATGTTTTCCTGCAGAAAGGCCGTGACCTCCGGAGATCTGGCACAGAGCTCCGCCAGCAGGCGCCGATATACCGTGCCATCTCTGACCCGGGCTGCCCGGCTTTCCGCCTCGGCACTGTACCGTTCTGGCAAACGGCGCAAGGCGTCGGAAAGCGTGGCCAGTTCCTGCGTGTCGGGGTGCTCCATACCCAGCTCGGTGCGCAGGATATCGGCACGCAGGTCGAGGATTCGCGGATATTCGCGGGGATCTACAGGGAAACTGTTTTCCAGATATTGGATGTAGATTTCTCCCTGTTCCGCTGCGAAACACAGTTTCAGCTCGCCGTCTTCCAAGACCTGGCCGTAATGGTCGCCCAGGACCGGCAAAAGCACTTTGCCGCGCAGTTGTGGGTTCAACGGATACCAGTCGATGTCGAAATAGTCCGCGTAGGGCGATGCTGGTCCGTGCTCCAGCACATTCAGCCACCAAGCATTGTCACTGCCCAGCGCACCCATGTGGTTGGGTACGATGTCCAGCATAAGGCCCATGCCGTGCGCGGCCAGAGTGTCGGAAAAACGCAGAAAATCCTCGGAGCTGCCGATTTCCTGATTCAGCGCATTATGATCGACAATGTCGTAACCGTGCGGGCTGCCTTTGCGGGCCTTGAGGATGGGCGAAGCATAGCAATGGCTGATACCGAGACGGGTCAGATAAGGAACGAGGGCGGCGGCATCATTGAAGGTGAAGTTCTGGTTAAACTGCAGGCGATAAGTGGCGCGTGGAATGGGGATTGTCGCCTCAGCGATCTGTCCGCGTGGCGGCACAGGACGCACTTCGCGCAGGGTCGCGAAAAGGCCGTTGACGTGCGGATCTTCGGCCCATTGTTCCAGAGTCAGGGGGAGTTTGCGCCGCCAGTTAGGGTACTGATCTGCCGTGCCGGGCAGGTTGCTCTGGTCCGTCACGGCCAGAACGTCATCCATTTGTACCAGTAGCACGGCACTAGCGGCACGGGCCAGCAAGTGATGAATCGCGCGAATCATGTCATCTGTCAGTTTTGAGAGATCCACCGGCTGTACACCAACCCCTCTCGGCAGAAGCCCCTCCCGTTCCAGAGCAAGGAGGAGAAAGCTGCGGTCCCGGGCACGTTCAACAATGAGACTGTCGCGCGTCGCGGTATCGGGGATCAGATCCAGTGCGGCGCGGGTATCCAGATCCAGCCCCTGCCAAAACCCCGCCAGAGTGGGCAGATCGTGGGTTGTTAGCGCCGCCACCGACCATGCCGGGTAATCCTCTGGAGGCCGGTATCCGTGTTGCGGGTCGGCTTCCAACAGAAGCACGCTATAGGAGAGGATTCCCCAGGACTGGAGGGCGTCCCTGATTTCTTCTGTCACCATGCCCAGATCTTCGCCTACCACCAGACAATGATGACGTTGACTCTCTAACGTAAGGATGCCGAGGAGTTCGTTCAGAGGATAGCGCACATAGCCGCCTCTTGCGGGGCTTTCACCGGCAGGTATCCAGTACAAACGCATCAGACCCAGGATGTGATCCAGGCGGATGGCGCCGGCAACCCGCATATTAGCGCGCAAAAGGGCGACAAAAGGCGCATAGGCTGCCTCGCGTAGGCGCAGAGGGTGCCAGGGTTGCAGTCCCCAATCCTGGCCTTTACGGTTGAAGGCATCGGGGGGAGCGCCTACATGGATGTTGGAGACATAAAGGTCCTGGTCATTCCACGCATCAAAACCACCCGGGTCGACGCCCACCGCAATGTCCTGGTAGAGACCGATACCCAGGTCGAGGGCATAGGAACGCTGGCCGACTGCATCCAACTGTTCGGCTACAACCCATTGCAAATACTGAAAAAATTCCACACGATCCGGCTGCTGCGTGGCAAACTCCGCTACCGCAGGTGCTTCGGGACGACGGTATTTTTCCGGCCAAACCGGCCAACCCCAGGGGGGAGGATCCTGGGTCTGGAGGTGTTCCCGCAGGGCCTCGAAAACCCCCAGGCGGAAGAGCGCCGCGCCGCCCTCTATCTGAAATTGGCGGAAGGCACGGGCGCGCTCGCCATTGCCCGGCAGCTCCGTTTCGCGAAAGGCGCGATAGAGGAGCTCCAGAATCTCCCGCTTGGCGGCGGCCACTCCCCCATAGTCCACCAAGTCAGCACCGCGCAAGGCGCGCAGATCGGCCTGGAAATGCGCGTCATAGACCCTGTCGTGGGCCGCCTCACAATGGGCAAACTCCGGCACAGCTTCCACGTCCACATAGAGAATGTTGAGGAATTTTCGACTGGAAGGGCTGTAGGGACTGGCATGGTGGGGATTGTCTGGGAAAAGCGCATGTAATGGGTTGAGACCAACCAGCTCCGCGCCAGATTGGGCCGCAAAGTCCAGCACCTGCAGGAGATCGCTGAAATCACCCATACCCCAGTTGCGACCCGAACGCAGCGCGTAAAGTTGCAGCGCAGGGCCCCAAACTTTCCGCGATGCCTGGATGGCTTCGGGCGTATAACAGGCTTCGGGGACGGTGATCCACGGCATTTCTGCCCAGCACCCGTCTGGCCCCTGCAGGATGAGATGGTGATAACCCAGCCGGGGAGCAAAGGGCAACTCCAGGCGGTAACGCCGGTAGACTCGCGTGCCGATGCAGCCTTCCCCCAACAGTTCCAGGTCAGCGGGTTGGAATGTACCTTCCCGGGCTTCACCCTCCTCAGGACAAAAACGCCAATGCCAGATCTCCTGAGCGACGTCCGCGGGTAGGGAAAGGGCTACCCGGGGGGGCTCGGTGGTGATCCGCTGCACCAGGAGCGGCGGCAGGGGGGATTGCCATGATGCCGCCTCTTTCTGTCGCAGGGCTTCGCGGGCAGCTTGCGCATTTTCTGTCGGTACGCCCAAAGCGTTTAACAAGGCCAGTAAAGTGCCTTGCGGGACAACGTGCTTCCTTCCGAAGGCGTTGTGATAATGCTCCAGAACGCCATAGCTTTGACACAGTTCACGGATTAGGTCCTTGTCGAAGGATGCTTTCATGGGGGTTGCTCCCCAGCGTCTTCATCCAGCAGGCAGAGCACTCCCCAACCAGGGAGGCGTTTTTTCTGCAGCAGGGCGGTTGCCTCCGGTGGTTGCGCAAAGACCATCCGGCCTTTAGGGATCAGGTCCAAAAACAGGGGTTCTGGTGCCCATTGCCCATAGAGAGAAAGTATGGCGCCGTCGGCCAGACGCCAGTGCACTGCCAGGCCGGTTTTTCCCAGAAGATGCCAGGTGCCGCTGTCCCCCGGGACTCCGGCGAGACGGGGCACAATCTCGTCCCTGCGGATCTGTAAAAGCCGACGGTAATACTGTAACCAATCCGCGTGCGGGCCGCGACTACGCTGTGTCCAATCCAGCGTGCTGGCGATAAAGGTCGATTCAGCACCAGGGTCTGGTATTTGTGTTGCTGTCCCCCCGGTGGAAAAATGCGCGAAAGCGGCAAATTCCTGGCGCCGCCCCTCCCGCACGGCTTGACTCAGTTCCCCACTGAAATCACAGAAGAAGAGGAAAGGGCTGATGGCGGCGAATTCTTCACCCATGAAAAGGAGCGGCACCGCGGGAGCGAGAAGTAACACTGCGACGGCGGCACGCAGGGCTGCGGCGGGGCAGAGGCGGGAGAGCCTCTCGCCCCGGGCGCGATTGCCAATCTGATCATGGTTTTGCAAAAAATTGACAAATGCGATGGGGGGCAGGTACGCGCTGGCTTCACCACGGGCACGCTGGCCGCGGTAGACAGAAGCTTGGCCCTGCCAGGCAAAACCCTCCGCCAGACAACGACCCAGATGCTCGGTGGGCTGGTCGGCAAAATCCCTGTAATAGCCGTCCTTCTCCCCAGTCAGCAGCACATGCAGCGCATGGTGGAAATCGTCATTCCATTGGGCCCGATAGCCCCCTGATCCAAGATAGTGAGCAGCATTGTGATCATTTTCGAGCATCAGGTGGATCTGACGATCCTGCCCGGGCCCGGCGGCCACAGCGGCGGCGATTTCTTCCAGGATGTCGGGATGGGAGTCGTCGCAGATGGCATGTACGGCGTCGAAACGCAGTCCGTCAAAATGATATTCCTCCAACCAATACAGGGCATTATGTCGAAAAAAGTCGCGTACCACGCGGCTGTTCGGTCCGTCAAAATTGATGGCGGGACCCCAGGGGGTATGATGCCTTGGGGTGAAAAAATCCTCGGCGTAGCGATGCAGGGCATTGCCCTCGGGGCCGAAGTGGTTATAAACCACGTCCAGGAAGACCATGAGTCCCTTGCCATGGGCGGCGTCCACCAAGGCCTTGAGATCCTCCGGCCTGCCATAAACGGCATCCGGGGCGAAAGGGAGCACGCCATCATAGCCCCAGTCCCGGCGGCCGGGAAAGTCTGCCAAAGGCATAAGCTCCACCGCCGTAATGCCCAGATCTGCCAGATCATCCAGGCGTTTCATGGCGGCCCGGAAAGTCCCTTCGGGGGTGAAGGTCCCCACATGGAGTTCGTAGATCACGGTCTCGTACCAGGGCCGACCCCGCCAACGGCAGTCCTGCCAGGCGTAGGCGGCGGGGTCGATGACCAGCGACGGACCTTGGGCATCTTCGGGTTGGTATCGAGAGGCGGGATCGGGGACCGCACTACCGTCGGGCAGTAGGAACTGGTAACAGACGCCGCTGCCCAGGCCCGGGGCGAAGTAGTGCCAC
>JAAOMR010000222.1 GCA_018853935.1 Acidithiobacillus ferrivorans | reverse complement strand
CGGCGGTAGATAAGCCAGAAACCCAAACCGTCCCAGAGCAAGAGCTTCAGACGGTCACCGCGGCGATTGCGGAAGACGAAGGCGTGGCCGCAAAAGGGATCCGCTGCCAGTACCCCCTGCACCTTGGCCGCCAGCCCATCAAAGCCCAGCCGCATATCCACGGGTGCTGCCGCCAGCCAGATGCGATTGCCCGGACTTAACCACATGGGCTTTCGAGGACGCGCACCAAGGTGTGCAACCAGCCGGTATCCATCGGCGCCGTCAGTTTCAGACTGCGGCCCGACAACAGCATAATCTCTACCGGCGAAACAGACGGCCGGACCGGCGCCAGAGTGACCGGCAAAAACCCCTTGGTCCCATGGACCATTGGCCGCGGTTCTACCGCATCGGCAAATCGCTTGCGCCAGTAATGCAG
>JAAOMR010000221.1 GCA_018853935.1 Acidithiobacillus ferrivorans | reverse complement strand
TAATCTCTACCGGCGAAACAGACGGCCGGACCGGCGCCAGAGTGACCGGCAAAAACCCCTTGGTCCCATGGACCATTGGCCGCGGTTCTACCGCATCGGCAAATCGCTTGCGCCAGTAATGCAGAGTGGCTACGGCGATCCCTTCCTGCGCACAGTAATTCTTGACGGAAAGACCGCTCACCTGAAATCCATCTACTTGTTGCCGCCAATAAGCGGCCTTCTCGTTCTTCGTCATATCCACCCCTCCTCGCTGAACGCGGATCAGGATCGGTCAGGTCAGAAAGTTTGGGAAGGTGGGTTGCCT
>JAAOMR010000220.1 GCA_018853935.1 Acidithiobacillus ferrivorans | reverse complement strand
GCAGAGCCAGGGCACGCGGATGCACATACCCGGTCGGATGACTACCGGCACTGATGGCGTGCATGGCCGGTCCGGCCAAGGCATTGAAGGTGACTTCGGCGAGAATGGAACGGCAGGAATTGCCAGTGCACAAAAACAGGATATTCAGGGTTTTCATTAAGTCCTCGACGGTGCGCAGGAAAGGGAAGGATTTACGTCAGTGGTCACGCACGGTGCGCATAGTTCCGGCCGATGTCCGCAACAGTTGTCCGTGAGATAGGCAATGAGCTCCTCTGCGGCCTTCAAACAGGCCCGGTAGCGTTGGTAACGGCCCTCCCGATGGCCGCTTACCAAGCCGGCATATTGCAGGGTCTTGAGATGAAAAGAGATGCCGTTGCCGGGAATGTCGAGCCGTGCAGCGATGTCCCCGGCAACGAGACCGTCGGGTTCGTGCTCCACCAGCAGGCGATAAATATCCAGTCGGACGGGCGACGCCAATGCTTCGAGCAGACGGATGACGTGGTCTTGCCGTATTTCCATTGTCCAACTCCTGTATGATTTTTGTAGTATTGATATATTTCCGGGGATCGTCAAGACCAGGACGGAATCACTCAGGCAGAATTCCCAAGCGAATGAGCCCGGTCAAGAAATATCCACGGGAAACGGCGGGTTGGCCTTGGATCAGGCGGGCTTCGCCTGCCTGTTGCTGGATAACGATAATAACGTCTCCAGGCGATCGCCCAAGTATTGTTCGAGAGACGCCCAAAAGCTCTGTTGCCAGGGCGGATGAAAGTACCCCGGCCATGGACTGTATAAGGCCATGAGCATTTGTGGGGCTCCCGTAGTGCTCAGGATAGGATGTATTGCCATGGAACGTAGGCCGATGGCTTGGGCCTTGGCCCACTCCTCCGGCGCCAACTCCTTCTGAATACTATTGATATGCAATGGTTTTTTGTCCATCCAAGCCTGCAATAATAAATTCTTTGGGTTGGCCGCACAGCACGTATGGCCGAAACCCAATTCACAATGCAGGTCGTACTGTTCTCCAACGCTAATGATTTCGACGCCGGCGACCCCTGGAATTTTGACAATGCTTTGCAGTGTTTCCCGTATGATGTCTTCACGATTAATGCTTGCGGAAATGATCTGTCTAAGCTCTTCAAGGGTGTTCGCCCGTTCATTTTCGGCTTCGGTATAGGCCATGAGTTGCCAAGAGAGGTCATTGCTGAGGCGCTCCATGATGATGGACTGCATCGTGACGCTGTTGGCCAAATCGGAATAAATGGCGTCTTCCAGAACAGCGCGATAGACCTGAAAGGATTGGGCCAGGACGTTCACAGGCAAACCAATCCAGGTGTGGTGCAGGCCGGCCTCTCTAGCCATGGACATATGTTGTTCCTGGCTGAGACCCGGCGAAAGCACCTGCGTCAGGTAACGCACCTGACAGGCCCTGAGATGGGTCATCTCGGCATCGGAAAGGCGACTCAGGATCTGCGCCGAAGCCTCGGCACGCATCAGCGTATCGTAAAAGTTCGCCACCACCGCCTCGCTGTAGAAACCCAGCAAGTCCTGCACGGCGTTGAGCCAGACATCAACATGATCGTAAGGGTCCATCATCTTGAGTCGCCTGCGGGTACTTCCGACCAGTTTACCCGCCCCCCGGCCAGCACCAGCAGCGATGTGCTGGATACCCCGGTATCTCTCCCGGTCACCATGAACTGTACTCCTAGCGCGCCACCCCTAGTATCGTATTGTAGTGGAAAATAGCGCCGTCGTCGGAGTTTTTCCTAAAGGTCATTTCAAGCAAAGCAGGGCATCGGCCAAGGACAGAGCCATCGCCCGATTGACAGCGACCATGATCCCGCTTTATCAGGTTACATGAAACACTGTAGACGGCGATAGCGTTACATGCAATAGCAGCATGAAAGAACGGCGCTTTTCGTGGAATGCCAAGTGTGTCAACTCACCCATAACGGAACGGTGGTTATTTCAGAATATGCGTGCGTACCAGTAACAGACGCGAGTCTATTTGGGCAATTTGCTCGAAATCGCGATCGTCGTGCAAGAGTGGTACACCGTGCTCAATGGCTGTCTGTGCGATCAGGCAGTCGTGCGGGCTGCGCGGCGTGATTCCATTCCAGCGACAACGGGCATAGAGGGCGCCGGCGGCGAGATGCGTGGCCACTGCATCTTTTGATATCAGGATCGGCAGGCGCAAAAAGTGCGCACGCAGCTTTTCCATCTGCTCTGGCGAAGCGGCCCCCTGCAACAATTCCTGGAGGATTACCGGCGACACCAGCGCCTCACCATCCAGCAAGAGCTGGCGTAATTGCTCGACTTGGGCGTTGGCGTGGCCGCGTAGCAACGCAATCCAGATGGTCGTATCAACCAGAACCACGGTTCATCCTTGCGCGCACAGTGCGGACATCGTATTCAGGATCCAGCAGAGGTTCACCGACCAGATCCAGAATCTGGCGCTGGCGGCGTCTGGCCACAAACTCGCGCAACGCCCGGTCCACTATCTCTTTTTTCGTTTTTACCCCGGCCAGATGCATCGCTTCGTCGACGATCTGGTCGTCCATAACGATATTGGTTCTCATGGCATACACCTCCTGATGTGTATGCTAATCCACAACAAAACCATAAACAAGAGCAACTCGGCTGGAGTCGGGTTTTTCCACTCTGCTATGGCGCAATTTGACGGCTGCGAGGAAAGCCATCATTTCGCAGGCTCCCTAAAAAAGATCGCGCCCAACACCGAAGTGTCGAGATAGATCACAGCATATCCTGTTTACGCATCTCCTCAACGGTCAAGCCGGGCCTTGGTGGTGCCGAAACCCAAAGCTGCAAATCAGACCAGTCGAAGCCCTTGGATCGCGGTTCTGGAATAAGGCGTGCCACCGGCTTGCCCCTGCGCGTGATAATCACCCCGTCCCCCGCCTCCACTTCGGCGAGTAGGGCAGACAGGTGCGCTTTTGCATCAGCTACCGTCATGGTTTTCATCAACAATCCTATAAATGGTCATACCAAGGGGTATATTCTGCCTTGTTGGTCAACCTGTAAAGTGTTGCCCACCATCCACCAGAATCACCGCCCACGATGGCGCAATTTGACGGCTGCGAGGAAAGCCAATTTTATCACATTCACTCTGGTCAAAATTAGACGTTTGACAATCGCCCTTCACCGCAAGCGGGCGGCGGCAAAATGGCCGATGCATCCGGGTGGCATCCCGCGAGGAAAGCCATCATTTCGCTGGCGTCCTTCGACAGGTAAAAGCGCACCATCTTTTCGTTGAATGCTTGTGCTTTGGCGGCGGGCACGCTGATGGCGTCCATCCCATGCGACATGAGTACGCCGTTCATCATGAAGCGCCCTGTCCGCTTGTTGCCGTCGAAGAAGAACTGCTGCAAGGCAGCGAACAGAAAGAAGACCATTGCCCGTTCAAACGGTTCGCACTCTTGCAGTGCCGCCACCCCTTCACGGAACACCCGGTTGAGTTCCGGCGCACCGGGTAGCGTCGGCAGCGGGGTATAGCGCCCATGCTCACCAAGACCTACATCCGGGGTGTAGTTCGTTTCCTGACCTTCGCCACGGAACACGCCCCATTCCAACGCTTCCTTACGGGCGACGATGCGGTTTAGTTCTGTGAACACCGGCTTGGAGAGTTCAAACTGGCCGCCCTTGACCATCGCCAAAAGCCGCTTGGCGCTTTCTGCGAGATTCAGGACTTGCTCCTGATCGAAAATCTTCCGCCCGCCAACGGTCACGCCGTCCAACAGGGTCTTGACCTCGGGGAAGGTGAAAGGGTTGCCTTCAAGCACCGAAGCATCCCAAACGAACTCGGGCAGCATCTTGTGGAAGCGGAAACAGACGCGATCCATCGAATGAGACGGAACGGAAGTCGGCACCGCCGATCTTTCCCACCGAAAACCGAGCGCATCAAAGAGCGTCATGTTACACCCATCCATGATTGAACACGGCTTTATGATAGCAACACGCACCGCCAGCGTCATTCACAGCAGCGTCTGCCCTGCACGGCGGCACCGCATTTCAATGGACCGATTCGCTCCGTACATGGGCTCTTCCGTTGCGGCAAGCTGGAAAAGGAGCACGGTTCGTGCTGCGGAATCAAGGTTAGAGTCACTGAACAGACAACTGAACGTGCTTGCCTGTTCTCGCCAGCATGTCCACCAATGCGTCAATGGTGAATTTGACCTGTAGGTATGTATTGCCTATCATGCAATACATGAAAGCGTATCCGTGTATTCTACAAGAAGGAAGTCCGGCCAGATGACGTCATCGTGGAGGCAGTGATCTGGCAACTTCCGGAGCCTTCACCGGAGCGGCCGCACGGCTTCAAATACCGTTTCTACCAGAACGCGCCGTAGTGCTCCGCCTGTAACCGCGTAGCGGTTCAGGGGGTGGTGAAGCGGCGCTATCGCCCGCAGGGCGATCATTCCGGCCTTTCCTGTTGCTCAATGTATTGTTTGAGCACGGACAGTGGCGCACCACCCACCGTGAGGATGCAATAACTGCGGCTCCAGAATACCGGCTTACTCCAATAATACCGTTTCAGATGATCGCCAAACTCTTTACGCAGCAATCGGCTGGTGACTGTTTTCAGGTTGTTCACAAATGCCGATGGGAGCACTTTCGGTGTCAAAGCCAAGAGCAGATGCACATGATCCGCCTCACCGTTGAATTCCAGCACCTCGCACTCCCATTTTGCCGCCGTACTCCGGCAGATGGCTTCCAGCCGGTCCAGCATGGGGCCGGTCATACACCTGCGGCGATATTTCGTGACCAGAACCAAATGGTAGTTCAGGTTATAAACGCAATGATGTAGAGTACTTAGAGTTTGCATAGTCATGGTAACCGAGTATAATGGAAACATGCCGAATCGCAAAGTGACCTATCGTTTGTATCCCAACGCCGAGCAGGAAGCGCGGCTGCAGGAGACGCTTGGTTTGCATCAGCGGTTGTATAACACGGCGCTGGAAGAACGCATCCGCGTGTACAAGGAAACCGGCAAGGGATTGTCGTTTGCCGATCAATGCAAGGTGCTCACGCAATGGCGCAAAGCGGTACCCGCTCTGGCCGGACTGAATGCCCAATCGGAGCAGGTGACGCTCAAGCGTCTGCACCTGGCCTTTCAGCACTTCTTCCGGCGTGTGAAGAACGGCGAAACGCCGGGTTTCCCGCGATTCAAAAACATCCATCGCTATCCCGGTTGGGGATACAAGACCCACAGGGATGGCTGGAAACTGCACCCTTCGCAGGGCGCAAGCCCCGGTGAGAACAGTGCCCACGGCAAGCTGTATCTTCAGGGTCTCGGTCATATACCCATTCGCGGCAAGGCCAGAACGGCTGGCACCCCCGTTACCTGCGAGATTATTCACAAAGCGGGACGGTGGTACGCATCCGTCACGTTGGAAATAGAGGCGATACAGAGGGCGTGTGGCACGGAGATGGGCGCGTTCGATTGGGGTCTGAAAGAATTTTTGACCGTAGCCACACCACAAGGCATAGAGACAGTCGCCAATCCCCGCCATCTTCGAAATCAACTGGCGGCACTCAAGCGGTTGGGGCAGGAAGTTGCCCGTAAAATTCGCATGGCGCAAAAGTTGAGCGGCAGACAACGGGGATTCTCCGTATCGGCCAACCTGCGTCGAGCCATTCAACATTTAGCCAGGCTGCACGCCAAGGTGGCCCGGCAGCGCAAAGACTTTATGCACCAGGCCAGCGCCTGGTTGGTAAAGCGATTCGGTGCCATCGGCACTGAGGCGTTAGCGGTAAAAAATATGGTGCATAACGGCGGCGCTCATAAAAAAGGGCTCAACCGTGAGATTCACGCTGCCGCACCAGCGACTTTTCTCAAAATGACCAGGACCAAAGCGGAAGAGGCTGGGTCGTGGTACGAGGAAGCGCCGACGCGGGAGATTAAGCCAACGCAACGCTGTCATGCGTGCTGGAAATTACCAGATGAGAAGAAAACGCTCTCGGACAGGGAACACCAGTGCCCGCATTGCGGCGTCATCTGTGGCCGCGACGAAAATGCGGCTTTGGTACTGTTGCGGTGGCTTGAAATGAGATTGGCCGGTGGTTCCGGCTCCGGGCGGGAACCGTCCGAGATGTGGAGCGGTGGAAGTTTCGCCGCGATGAAGCACGAAACTCACGCCATAGCCGTATAGGCTTGGCGGGAGCAGTTCATAGTAATGTGCATGCGGACGTGCGGAAACTCATGGAACACCATCTTATCGACAAGACGGAAGACCAGCAGGTTTTTGTGCCTTGGGATGACGTGGAAATTCACCTGTCCTTGAGTGCGGTAGCATAAACATAAATAAATCAGTACGTTGGTGTAGAATCGTCCGCATAAGCGTGTCTGTAGCCGTTCATTGGTGTGGAAGACTTGCGGGTTGCCTCTTCCACGATACGCCTGGTAGCCGCGCTCACTCGAAGAGCGTGGCGACCTTCGCCAGCACTTCGTCCATGATCGAGGCCGGCAGAGTGTCCACTTTGCGGGCATGTCGGGCGGCCAAGTCAATCACGCGTGGCTGATCGCAACGCACGACGCCGGTGGTTTTGATGCCGGTCACTGGCACTGCGAAGCCAAGGCGGCGGGCGAAATCACCGCCGTTGGTGATCGGCAGGATCACCGGCAGCCTAGTGGCTTCGTTGAACTCGGCGGGCGACACGATCAGGACGGGACGGCTACCGCTTTGCTCGTGTCCCGCAGTCGGGTCGAGCGACACCAGGAAAATATCGCCGCGCCTCATAGCAGCTCGCCACCTACGGCGGGCGCATCGACCCATTCACGTTCCTCGGCTGGTTGCGGCTGCGAATAGTCGGACGCGGCCAGCAACTCCGCGAGCGTGTAGCGCGGCCGTGGGTTGGGGTTAACCACCAGACAGCCATGATCGACGACCAAGCCGACCGTCGCACCGGCTTGCAGGTGCAATTGTTCAAGGAACGCGGGCGGGACGGCTAACATGATCGAGCCGCCGACCTTGCGCAGATTGGTTGTATGCACGATGCACCTCCAATGCGTTAAGTTATATCAAAGTATAACTTCTATTGATCTGGGCGGCAACCTGTAAGTGTCGCCAGGCCACGCAATCAGTCCAGCAAGCCCTGGAGTTGGCTGCGAATATCACTTAATCTCTTCCATAATGCTGTTTTAAATCAACATTTATATAGAGAGCATGTTTGAACTTGTCGGCGGTTTCCAGCCGCAGCGTAGCTGTAGTCGTTCATTGACGGTAAACCTCCTTGCGATTGCCGATGCGAATAACGAGGATACGCAAAGCACTGTCCTCGATGCTGGCAATGATTCGATAGTCGCCAACGCGGTACTTCCAGAAGGCTCCCAGCTTGGAACCTTTGAGGGCTTCGCCAATGCTGCGCGGGTCGTCGAGCTGGGCAATACGCTCGCGCAGAAACGTCGTGATGCGCTTGACAATGGCCTTGTCCAGCGCGGCCAAGTCCTTCTTAACCTTGTCGTCAATCTCAATCATCCAAGCCAAGATCGCGCTCCACTTCGTCCAGCGTGTACGTTCGGCTGCGTCCTGCTCGAATGTCGATCAGGCGTTGCTCTGCAAGGTACAAATCTTCGAGGTCGTCCAAGTGCTCAAGGATGGCTTCGCGGGCATAGAAGGTCTTGGTGCGCCCGGTAGCCTGCGCCAGTGCTTCAAGGCGGGTTTCCACTTCGGCGGGTAGTCGGATGGCAAGCATGTTATGGCCCCTGTTCTGATAAAGATATACAAGTATATCATGGCAGCCGAAGAATGCTAGCAACTCATGCCGAGTGAGCCGTCGCGCCCAATCTTCTGCGCCTTGGGTCTGGACTGCAATCTGTAAGTGTAGACCCGGTTCACCCTGCCACGCCCAGAATCACCGCCCACGATGGCGCAATTTGACGGCTGCGAGGAAAGCCAATTTTATCACATTCACTCTGGTCAAAATTAGACGTTTGACAATCGCCCTTCACCGCAAGCGGGCGGCGGCAAAATGGCCGATGCATCATCCATGATTGAACACGGCTTTATGATAGCATCGAGGATGGCCGGGTTCTTCTGAGCAAAGCGACTCAAGAAGCTGAGGAAGACCCTTTCGTGCTGTTTGCCGAATGGGACAGTGAGGCAGACCGGCGGGCCTATGGGCAGTTGTGAAGTTTGGGATGCCGTAAGGCTACCGTCTATACCAACCGACCTGTTCAAACGAAAAATGTGGCACATCAATCAGCGCGGGCGCTGGCGTGTTCGATGGTGAGAGCGCAGATTTCTCCATGCTCATCCACTGCGCCACATCTGCAGCGCGACGCAATATGACTTCTTGTTCTGGTGTGGCGCACAGCCCCAGACGGGTGGAACGATGAGCAGAAGAAACAACCTTCGTCGTCATGGAAGCATCCCCAGCATGAAAATGAGCAGTGACAACGTCAGTACAAATGGCGAACGCTGTCTAGCGGCTTTCCCCTCACTGAAACGCTCGTAACCGTTCGAGGTCGCGGATCGCGGCCGGGGAAAAGGTCACTGATGGCATACAGGTGCGGGTAGCTCGTTTTCATCACCCCAACTCGCAAGCCATTTATCCACTTCCTCTGCGGTCGCATGCAGGCCCGTTGCCTGAAATTCCTCCCAGGCCTTGAGCGTATCCTGTTTTAACGCCTCGCGCTGTTCCCCGCGTTCCACATACTGTGCAATGGCTTCGCGCATAATCCAGTGCGCCGAGCGGCGGCGGACTTCTGCCAAGTGCTGCACGCGCCCTTTCAATTCATCATCAAGCTTGATAGAAGTCGCCGTAGCCATACCAAGTCTCCGTAGCAAAAGGTAATACTAGTCGCTGGTATATCCTTCTCCCGCTCAAGGGGGCACCTCTAAAAACCAGCGCTTAAAACGAGAAACGTTCTGCGAAATCAGCATTCAGGGGGTTTTCTCACTAGTTTGATACTGAATGGCGTTTTTTATGGCCATTTTCCCATAATTTGGCGCATTACGGGCATGCCACCGCCCTGATAGGACCCGCTTCGAGAAACACCAGGCGCTTGATGTTGTAGGTAACCGCCATCATGGTCAGTGCAAAGTCGGCCCGCGCCTGGCCTATGGTCCGGATACACTTGCCGCCCATCTGCTCCATGGCGCCGAATACATGTTCGACGCGCGCCCGCACTTTGGCGATTTTATGGTTGCGCCGCTGTTGGCATTCGGACAGTGGGTGGTTGCGGCTGCCTTTCCGTTGGATACGACTCCGGTAGCCTTGGGCCTTGAGTTGTTCTTCCCGCTCCTGACTGGGGTAGCCTCTATCCGCATACACTTCCGCACTGGTATTCCAGTCATCCAGTACAACTTCAAAGTGCCGGCTGTCGTGGACAGAGGCCGTGTCGGTCACCAGCTTGC
>JAAOMR010000022.1 GCA_018853935.1 Acidithiobacillus ferrivorans | reverse complement strand
ATGTCGGGGAGTGCTTCCAGGGGGATGTTGATCACCGCCAGCGTACCGCCGACGATCAATACCAGGACGGCGATCACGACCAGCAAACGGTTTTCCATACACCAACGCATGATCGCTCTAATCATGAGATTTGCCTCCTTGACCCCTGTTCATCCCGACCATGACGCCCGGACCGGATGAGGCCGGTGGCGTTGGCGGGGCACCAGCATTCCCGGCGGGAGCGGCGGACGCAGGGGGCTTCCGGCCCTGAGTCATGTTCTGCGGCTGGGAAATCCCGGTGCCCGGCGCGGCACTCGTGGTGCCCCCCAGCATGCGGGCCTTGACGGACTGGAACTGGGATTCGGAATAGAGCAGGAACTGGGCGCTCTCCACTACCCGGTCGCCCGCCTTGAGTCCCTTGTCGATGGCTACCCAGCCGTCGGCCTCCGGCCCCAGAGCGACCTGTACCGGCAGAAAGTGCCCTTGGCCTTCACCCAGCATGACATAATCCCCCTGAGTGGTACGTAGTACGGCGCTACTGGGTACCGCCAGAGTCTCCTCGGGGCTGGCCAGAACCGTGGCATCGCTATAGGTGCCGGGGCGTAGCATCCCGCCGGGATTGGGAAAACTCAGCCGGGCCGTCACCGTCCGGTTTTTGGGGTCCAGTGTCGGGTAGAGAAAGTTCAGGCGCCCCTCCCAGGATTTGCCGGGATAGGCGGGCAGATGCAAGCGCACGGCATCGCCGATATGTACCCACGGTAACTGGTAGGAATAGAGCGCCACATTGACCCATATCCGGTCGAGGTTGGCGATTTCATAGAGATTCGTCTGCGGCGAGACATAAC
>JAAOMR010000219.1 GCA_018853935.1 Acidithiobacillus ferrivorans | reverse complement strand
CCGTGGATCTTTCTGGCACCACATACACACTAAAGCTCAAAAACTTCTCATTGGATAATGTGGTGCCTGCCGCAGCCATCGAATCCGTGCCGGCAGGGGACCAGCAACACATCAACCTGGGCCCGAGTTTTACGTCCATCGCGCAAAGCGGGTCCGGATCCGGCGCCGAATTCAAAACCTACATGCAGCCCATCTCGAAAAGCGGACAATCTTATTTTGTACAGGGTGTCAGAACAGCATTTGGCACCCCCTACCAATACCTCTTCATTCCAACCGGGCCCAATGGAAGCATTGGGCTATTCATGAAATATTTATCGGCCTTGCAAAAACAGGCGACTGTAAATAGTGGTGAAAACAACAAGAGTTACGTTCTGAATACCTTCAGACAAGTGATCGCCAAGGACGCCCCTGCCATGACGCCAGATGCCGAGGCCGCCTATTTTCAATCGGCCATCAGCGCCATATTGCAACTGAAGGCCTACCCGGTGCCCTTTATTGTCACCCTGACCGGATTTGATCACCGCTGGGCGGCCGGGCTGGAGGTAACGAAATGGCCGGCCACCATCGTGATCTACTGGGGCTGTGCCGTGCTGGTTCTTGGTATATTTATACTCTTCTATCTGCCGCAGCGCCGCCTTTCGGTGGTATTGCGCGCATTGACAGAGGGCACAGAAGTGATCATCGGCGGCACCAGCAGCCGAAACCCGTATGAGTTCACCAAAGAGTTTGATGGATTGGTGACCCGTCTCAGAAGTGTCCTGAAGAATCAGGATGATCAGAAGGAGAATAATGATGGCTAGTTCACGAGCAGATGAGTTGGTTGCGCTCACAAAGATTGAAGCAGAAGGTCGCTGGATTAACCGCCTTAGCAGGCTCGACTTGTTGTGGTTCGCCGGACTCACGGTTACCGTCGGTGTGTTGGTGGACGTTTTTAACAGTCAGTTTTGGTTCTGGCAATATGTGGTCCTCGCCACCTGGTATGTCACACTCGTTGCCGTTGGCGTCCATTGGCGCGCCTTTCAAGCGGCCTTCCTGACCGTGCTGAGTGCCGCATTGCTGGGTGTCTGGCTATATAGCATCGGGCAAACGCCCGCCAACGACATCATCTTGCGCTACGTGCTCCAGGGTTACGCTGGTGCCATGTGGATGATCGGCTTTCTTTTGGCGGCGACTGCGGCCTACCTGATATACCTTTTTACCCTCTCGGAAAAAGTGGGGCGTCTGGCAACGGGGCTGACCTGGGTCGGAGTGCTCATGGGCTTCATTGCCCTTGGTGTGCGGTGGCGCGAAACCTACCTTGGGCATCCTGATTGGGGGCATGTTCCGGTGACCAATCTTTGGGAGGTGATGATTGTATTTTGTGCGGCGACCTCCCTCTTCTACCTCTACTATGAATCCCGCTTCAAGTCCAAAGCACTAGGCGCTTTTGTTATGCCGCTGGTGGCGGTGGCTGCAGTGTTTCTGGTCTGGCTCACGTTTGTCCAGCATATGAATCGCATAGCCCCTATCATTCCAGCACTGCAGAGCTTCTGGATGAAGCTGCATGTGCCCATGATGTTTGTGTCTTATGCGAACTTTACCATCGCCAGTCTGGTGGGCCTCGCCTACATTCTCGCTGACCGCTCGCGGAGAAGCGGCGGTGGTGGAATTCTCGCACGAGCGCTTCCCAGTGGGGAGATTATGGACAACATGATGTCCAAGGCGATTGCCCTTGGCTTCTTACTGTTCACGATTGCCACCATTCTTGGTGCTGTCTGGGCTGCCAAGGCTTGGGGCGGGTTTTGGTCATGGGATCCCAAGGAGACCTGGGCGCTGATCGTTTGGCTGAATTATGCGGGATATCTTCATGCGCGCACCAGCAAGGGATGGCGTGGCAAGCAGATGGCGTGGTGGTCATTTATGAGTCTATGGGTGGTCACCTTCTGCTTTCTTGGCGTCAACCTCTTCCTTTCCGGGTTGCATTCCTATGGCAAGCTGTAATTAAACTTCATATGCAGCATGCCGAACCATCGCCATGCAATCAACGTCGGAGTCATCTCCTCCCAGACCGACAGCGCCTCGAGCCTGTCGGTCACCTCCATATTTCTTGTGGATCCCCATCAGAAAATGCCCTTGCCATACGGATATCCTCCCGGAAAGGCGGTTGTACCGTCACTAACGAACCCAGGAGCATTCCATCCTGCCATCCTGATCGGGGAAGTCGGGTTTGCTGCAAAAAAATCCTTGCATACGTGCGTAAAAGTCATTATGGTGACCTACCGGACAAGTCGTCCGAATTTAACATAATGTTAGGAAGTTCTTAAACATGGCAACTGGTACAGTAAAGTGGTTCAACGATAGTAAAGGTTTTGGTTTCATCACGCCGGAAGATGGTAAAGAGGATGTGTTTGTGCATCACTCTGCTATCCAGGGCAGCGGCTTTAAGACTCTTGCGGAAGGCGCGCGCGTAACGTTTAACAGTGTTCGCGGCCCGAAAGGCATGCAGGCTGAGGACGTGCGCGAGGCATAATCCTTTATCGGATGATCGCCACAGGGCGTCGCTCTTTTGCGGCGCTTTTTTTATGGCTTGCCGTCTTCAGTGGAAAAGTAGGTGATTGCTGAAGTGGCCCTGAATGCATCTGTCATGGCCTGGGTGGGGTGTGATGATGTCTGCCATCATCTTGTGACAGAGCATAGAGGTATGAAGCAATTATCCCGAACATGCCACCAATCACCACGCCAGCGATTAAATATTCTAAAGATTGCTGTGCATAAGGCTGCGCGAGGCGCTCAAGACCGTGAAGATTTTTTCCGTCTGTCATGATGGTGCTGAAAGGTAGTTGCCCGATAAGCGGGACTGCTGGACGGAGAAGATAAGCCACAGCTCCGCCCAGCACGGCAAAAATTACTATAAACATGCTTCTTATTCCGATATCTTCAAAAAGACTGTTGCGACGACGGTTATTCATAAAAATTTGGCCAGTTAACGATAGTCATCGGTGACCCTCACTTTAGCGGTTAACCGGTTACTTCTCAATATCTTAATCTACACTCTACTTTAGATATGGGGAGGGGTTTTTCAACAAACAGGTCGCGTTGGACCCAGGCCACAGGCTAGATTTTCACATCATTAACCAATAAGCCTCAGGCGGCCAAGAGCCCGCCGCGTGACTGGCCTCAACGCATTGCTTTTTCTGTCATATCGCCTATCTACAGGAAGAACAGCCCATCAGGGGTTTAGTTCCATGATCCGTAGGGCCTCTCGTAACCGATCCTTCTTAAGGAAGGCCGGCGTGCCTTTTATGCATCTGCTGTCCGCTTTTGCCAAACGGCCGGAGCGCTCTATCCACGCTTTTTTTGTTGGTATTACCCTGTTGATCGTGGGATTTCTTGTATCCAATACGATAAATGCCAGAAATACCGCCCATGCTGTACTGCATGGCAAAGCCGTAGAGACGGGGCATATTGTCGCAGACGGGGTGGCGCTGCAAATCCGTGCCCATTTTCATGATTTGACGTTCCTTCGGGATACCTTCCTCCAAAAGGGATCTGGAACGCTGATCCCCAGCGCCAAAGCGCTGGCCGTTTTTACGGCTTTTCGCCAAACACATCCGGCCATCATCGCCATCAATATTCAGAACCCGGCTGGCCATCTCACCGTCTGGTCGAGTCAAAAGCCATCTTCCCACCCCATCATTGCCGCGGACAAGGCATTCCATGCGCTGCAAGACGATCCGAATCAATTTCTGGGGACACCATTCTTTGCCACGCGGGATCAGGCCTGGATACTACCCCTGCGCGAACGCCTCAGGGATAACGAAGGCCGCGTGCTGGGTTTTATCGGATCGCCATTTCTCCTGTCAAGGATGAGCAGCATTCAGACCCCTCCGATGATTCAGGGGGTGGTCCTGAGTCTTCCCGACGGCAAGGCGATATCCCTCTGGAGGGATGGGCACTGGCTCCCGCCAGGCGGCCCGCCTCTGCCCCGCCCCGTAGGTGAAATAACAACGCCTATACCAGGCTTGCCATGGATTGTTCACACCCAATGGGATGCGGTAACGCAGGCGCACCTCTTCTGGGAGAACGAATGGCCCTATCTGCTGCTCACCTTCTTGTTACTCCTGATCACCGCAGCCACGGATACGGCCACCCAAATCGCCTATGCCCGTATCCGCCAACTGCATGAATACCAGAAGGCGGCGCTCCATATTCAACAATCACTCATCAACCTCCGGGATACAGAGGAGATGTATCGGCTGGTGGTGGACACCATCGTCGTAAAGACCAAAGCCATCGGTGCCTATGTGGCCCTTCCCGAGGCCGGTGCGGAGTGGCTGCGCATCACCGCTGCCCGGGCCGATGATGCTGACCTGCAGCAGTCCCTGGTGCAGATGAAAATTTCGCTGGATTCCACCCATTTGCCCTATGGCAATCTGCTCCCGGTGCGTTGTTTCCGCGAGAAAGTATCGTTAGGGCCACTGGATCCCCAAGAACATGCGGCGGTGGCAGAGATCCATAATGGCATCCCTGCACTGCGCCGCGTGCGTAGCGTTATGGCCTATCCTATCTTCTTATCCGAGAGTCCGGATCCCTTCGCCGTGCTTGTGATCGAAAGTGATACCCGGCACCACTTTACTCCCGCCCTGCAAAATCTCCTCGCACAGATGGTTCAATCCGTAGGTGCCGCCCTCACGCAATCCAGGGATCACCAGCAACTGCAGCAACTCACGCATTTCAGTGTGCTGCTTTCCAGTGCCAATGAAGCCATCGCCCATATGGAGAACGAAGCGGAGTTGCTGCAATCTCTCTGCGCACTGACCGTCCAGCACACGAATATACGGCTGGCGTGGATTGGCCGACCCGATGACAGGGGTGCTTTTAAAAGCCTTGCCGCTGCCGGGGCGGTGGAGTATCTGGAGGACATCTGCATTTCAGTGTTCGCAGAATCTCCCGATGGGCAAGGTCCTGTAGGCCAGTCATGGCGCGATCAACAACCGATTTATAATGCGTCATTTACCAAAAACCCGCACATGCATCCCTGGGTGCAGCGCGCTCAGGCCTTTGGGATGGGGGCGAACGCCTCGCTCCCTATTTACCGGGGCGGCAAGCTGTGGGCTGTCCTGGCGGTATACCGTGGCGAAGAACGCATTTTTGATGCTGACCTCCAGAAGATTCTCGAAGACTTAGCCAAGGATGTGGGCTATGGTTTGGATCGTCTGGATATCCTGCGCAAGGAACGGGAAGCCAACGCTTTCAACGAAGTGCTACTGAATGTACAAACTTCTGGTATCAACGTGATGCGCTATCCGGAACGGATTATCGAACGGATCAATGCACGGATGCTGGAGATGTTCGAGGCTGCTTCTATGGAGGATGTGGTAGGCCATCCGCTACGAGAGTTTTTTTCAGAAGAAGAAACCTATGCGTGGGTGAGTGCAGCTGCGCAAACCGTGCTGAAAGAGGGGCATGGAACACTCAGAGATGTGCCCTACCGCCGCATGGATGGCGGCATCATCTATATGGATCTTTCCGGCCAACGACTGGACGAACCGGATGGCGTGGAACGTATCCTTTGGACCTGTGTGGACGTGACGGAGCGCCATCAGTTGATGGGTGAACTGGCACAGCAAGCGCTCTTCGATATGCTCACCGGTCTGCCTAATCGCCGTGCTCTGGATGCCGAACTGGAAAAGGCCATGGCCCGCGCCGATCGCCATGAATACCTTTTAGGCGTCGTCATGATGGATCTCGACGGTTTCAAGCTGGTTAACGATACCTATGGCCACGAGGCCGGCGATCTGGTCTTGCAGAGCGTCGGCCAACATTTGCGGGAAGGCGTGCGCCGCACGGACTTTGTGGCCCGGCTGGGCGGTGATGAGTTCGTTTTGCTCCTGGAAGACTGCACCTCCATAGAGGAAATCAACATCGCCATGGAGAAGATCGGGGGGGTGGTCCGGCAACCCATTGATCTTCCCAATGGAAACAAGGCGGTGGTCGATCTCAGTGCCGGGATGTCCATCTATCCTACCGATGATATCAATAATCCGGATACGCTTCTCCGCTACGCCGACCAGGCGCTCTATAATTGTAAGAGTCACAAGACGGATCGCTTGCATTTCTGGACCCTCTATGGGGAACAGGTGCCGCTGCGGATGAACGCTGTCCAAAAACAGTTGCGGAATGGTGAACTGCTCGTCCATTACCAGCCCGTCCTCGATACCCACTCTCACCAGATCGTGGGGGTGGAGGCATTGGCGCGACTGCGGGATGCGGATGGGCGAATTCTTTATCCGGGAGAGTTCCTGCCACTGATCACGGCCGAGGACACTACCGATCTCAGTCGGATGGTCCTTACCCGGGCATTGGCCGATCTGGCCGGGCTGGATGTTCTGGGATGGTCGCTCTGGGTATCCTTTAACGTCGCCCAGGTATCCGTCGATGACCGCAGCGTCCGCTGTCTGGCAGGAATTATTGAAGCCAGCGGCATTGATCCTTCCCGGATTACGCTGGAAATCCTGGAGGGCAGCGATTTCCTGGAGCGTAATGCCGCGTTATCTGTTTTGCACGACATCAAGGATCTGGGTATTCGTCTCGCACTGGATGATGTGGGCAGTGCTTATTTCTCACTGCTACGTCTTAAGGCGTTGCCCATTGATGAGATCAAGCTGGATCAGGGCTTCATCCGCTCCCTGGAGGAGCGGCCCCAGGATTTGTATTTTGTTGCTTCTATCCGGGATTTGGCGGTCGGCATGGGAGTGGAGCTGGTGGTGGAAGGGGTGGAAACGGATGACATCCTGGATGCGATCTCGGTCATGGGCATCCGATTATTGCAAGGCTATGCTATCGCCAAGCCCATGCCCGTGGCGCAATTGCGGGAATTCCTCGTCGGGTATCCATCCTATCATCGACAGCATCCGACCAGCTTGTTCGGTCTTTATGCCAAACAGGTATCCGACCAGGGGGCTTTGAAAAAGGTGATCATCGATAATCCGCTGTTGATCGATAGCGATGAACTGGCGGATGCTTCCTGTTGTGTCATGGATGAGCATATGCGGCGTCTGGGTCTTGCGGAAAACTCGCTCTTGTTTGGACTGCATCGGGAGGTCCATCGCGCTATTGCAGCGTTGTTGAAGGCCCCCGATATGGGAGACTGGGAAGCGGTGAAGCAGGCGCAAAAAGCGTTTGAGGATGGATTGTTGGAAGCTTTCCAGAAGCGGAAACGTTGATGTGGGCAGCGGGGAATCTGCATAATAAAGCATCCCGTCGCGTTTCTGCTCTGCATTGCTACATCAGGATGATGTCGTACAGACACAGATTAACTTTCAACAGGCTTCATAAGTCATCATGACATACCGCAACCAATTGATTATACGATACCACATCTCGCCACATCACGTCACTACTTGTCACCAATTACCCCTCTATGTCATACTGAAAGTGGAACCAAAGTGGAATCATGCCCAGAATGAGGGGATATTATTGTGGCGTTGACCGACCGGGCTATTCAGCATCTCAAGCCAAAAGACAAGCGGTATGATGTTTCGGATGGAACGAATTATGGGGGTGGAAACCTGATGATTCGGGTGCAACCCAGCGGGTCCAGGTATTTTGTCTATCGAACCAAGGTGGCTGGTAAGGATAGGCAGATCACCATTGGCAAATATCCTAGCGTGTCCTTATCGGAAGCCCGCATTAAGGCTGCAGAATATGGGGAACAGCGGGCCGATGGTATTGACCCCGCCCTGACACCAGCCTTTGAGTTGGAGCAAATGACCATCCAGAGCCTTACCCATGAGTTCATGGAGCGATGGTCGAAACCCAGAAAGAAAAGCTGGCGACAGGATGAGCGCATACTGAACCGGGACGTTTTGCCCAAACTGGGGAGCATCCTGCTGACCGACTTCAGGCGGGCGCATCTTCGGCCTGTCCTGGAAGAAAAAGTGAGTGCCGACACCCCCATGTCCGCCAATATGATCCTCAGTATTGTTCGGAAAATGCTGAATTGGGCTGTGGATAACGACTACCTGGCGGCTAACCCATTGTCAGGGATGACCCAGCCGCATAAGCCGCAGTCCAAGGACCGTGTGCTTTCCGCCAATGAGATCAAGGTACTCTGGCGAGAATATACGGATCCTGATTTACGGGAACGCATTGCTGTCACCACAGCCATGGCCTTACGCATGATCCTGGTCACCGCCCAGCGGCCCGGCGAGGTGGTCGGAATGGAGTGGCCCGAGCTGGATGGAGATTGGTGGAACCTGCCGGCCGAAAGGGCAAAGAACGGGTTGGCGCACAGAATACCTCTGAACCGTCTTGCGCTGGATATTTTGGAGCGTATGGCGGGGATTCGCTGCAGCACTGCTGTTTTTCCATCAACCCGGTATGCACCATTGCTGGGCCGTCACATGAACCCGAATACCTTGGGCTTTGCCATCAGTCGGCAAATGGTGTTCACCCCCATCCCATGGTTCACCCCTCATGATCTGCGGCGCACGGCGGCCTCCCACATGGCTTCCATGGGTACTCAGCCGTTGGTGATCTCCCGGCTGCTTAATCACAAGGAAGGCGGAATCACGCAAATCTATAACCGGTACAGCTATGATGTGGAAAAACGGGAGGCCATGGATAAATGGGCTGACCGGATTACAGAAATGGTAGGCAGCGATGAGTAGCAGGCAGGGTGTTACTGACAAAATGGTTGCCCCGGTGTAACCTCACAGTATAAGCATTTAATAACACCCGGTCCGGAGCCGCAGAGGTAGAAGGGAAAAATGACCGTAACCAAAAAAAGAAATTGTGGAACATGTGGTGGGTACCGTGGGCTTTACAGGAAAAGAAAGTCAGCAGATCGTGGAGTCCTTCTTCAGTACCATTCGTGAGACGTTGGCGCCCTATGTGTTGCAGTAAATGGGACGTTCGCCGAACCAGAAGCCAGGTTACCGCCCGCAATGCCGGTCATTGTATGTGTTTCAGCCCCTATGGGGGCGTCTCAAGGGGTTGTTTGATCGCCATATTGTAGTTCTCCCACTATCCCTGTGGGTTTGCACAGCCAGAAGGTGTCCCCACGGGGTCGGTATGTCATTTTTGCATATTTTAATCTGTGGTGAGTTTTTTGTGATGGTTGATGGCGGCTACGAACCCTTCCCGAATTGACTTACCCATAAAAAACATGTTAATATCCCTGTATGGTATAGGAGATAACCCCATGCAGGTCGCACTGGAATCGTTGATATTGAGGGAACCTGAAGTAGTCGCTATGGTACGGTTAAGCCCCGCTACCATACGCCGTCGTGTGCAGGATGGGTCGTTCCCTGCACCGGTACGCTTGGGGCCGAAAGCCAAAGGGTGGCGCAGGGATGATCTGGTGGATTGGGTGGGTCAACTGACCACCACACAAATAGCATAAGGTAATGCAGGCAGGGTGCTATCCCACCACACCTGCAGTATTCATCGCCGCCTAGGCTTCCACTTCCTCGCCAACCTGTTCATTCACCCAACCCATAAAAGCACGGCGCAGGCGCAAGGCATAGGGGAGGGTATCATCTTCCGGGACTTCCACACCCAGCTTATCCAGAAGCATTTGCATTTTGTTGGCCTTGAACACGGTGTTCACAAAGGCGTTTTCCCCGGCACTCTGGCGACGTTGACCAATGTGGTCACGCTCTTTCTGGATGTCCGCCATGACTTTTTCACGAAGCATGGGGTTTTCCGTGATCGGCAAATGAGCGACCTCTTCCCCCCGTTCTATTGATGGCATACTCACCAGCACGTCATTTCTATAGGCATCCAGATTCACACCGTCTACGGACATGACCATACCCAACACTTCAGCCATGTGTGTTTCTTCTGGTGCTTCCGTACCTACGCCACGCAACAGTGCGTCCATGTTGGAGAGCTTGTAGCCCGTCGTTGCCAGATTCCCTGTCATCTTTTCCGGGTCAATGATAAATGCCGTTACCTCCTCCTCGGTGTAGCCGCCCTTTTCAACAGCCCCCTGCCAGGCTTTCGCCATACGGATACTGCTGGATTCGATCTGCCAGCGTGAACGATTGTCCAGCAAGGCTTTCTGCAGGTAGTTTGGCAGTTCGGCAAACTTGTCCAGGGTGACAGGATCGTTGATGCGCCCCGACTGTATAGCCTCGGCATAGGTCGAATTGCCAATTTTAAGCAAGTAGTAAAACTTGAGATAGCTTTCTACCCACGGCTTTGTTTTGCCCAACATTTTAGCTATCTCTGACTCGCTCTTGCCTTCATTCATCTTGAGGTGTGTCAGTGCCGCCCCTATCTCGGCGGAGGATAGGTCCTTCCTAAGCAGGTTTTCTGCCACTTGGGCAGTTTTAAGCTGCACAACGGCATCGGCACGAGCCAGGTCCGCACGTACAATGACCGGGATCATGCCGAACTTGGTCTTATCTGCACGGGAAAGCACATCCCTGAAAGCTCTCCAGCGGCGCTCCCCCGCAATGATGGTGCCGTCTGGCTTGATGGCGATGGGGTTTATAAGGCCCACGGCCCGGATGTTTTCCGCCAACTCCTTGATGGCCGGAGCATCGAACTCACGGCGGGGCTGGTCTGGGTCCGGGTGAATGTCAGACACTTCACGGTATTCAATTTCGAGATTCTTGCTCATGGTGACTCTCCTTAACCCAAAACGCTACGGCTGACATGCTCGGTTTCTTTCGCACCCTCGATGCCACGTTTCTTTGGTGGAAAATAATTGGCAACGGCCCAGACCAACATCGTATATAAAAAGGATGCCAGGCTAATCTGCGGGTTGCCAGCCTGTACTTCGGCATGCGCTTCCCGGATCCGTTGAGCGATATCTATTGGCAAGGTGATGTTGTACTGCCTCCAGCCGCCTTTGATGGTGCTGACACCACCGGCGTAGCTGTAGGTGCTCTTTGGGAACAGCCAAGCCCAGCCGGGGCGGGTCCACGGTTTTTCTTCAAGGTAATACTTGGCGATGACCTTGTGAAAACCGGTCATGCTCCCAAAATAGTAACTGGCAACCGCTTTGATGTAAGTGTGCAATTCATCACGTGCCCGGGTCTGGACCGTTTCCGTCTCCACGGCGGACATGGCGGCCTCATGGGCTGTTTTGGTTGCCTCATGCTGTATGCGAAGAAGTGCTGCCTCGTTTTCCATGGCTTCTCTGCCGGTTGAATCCATCAGTGCGGTATCATGAGTCATTTTCCCGTTCCCCCTGCTGTCAGTGTGTAAGACCATGTTATAGATTTTACACAAATAAGTCAATAGCTATTTTTTCACGGATGGTAAAAAGGGGCAGTAGAATATGGGGGAATTGCGTTTTTCATATGTGCTTGATACGGCTATTATAGTCACAAAAAAGCCCTGCTTAAAACAGGGCTGGCATTATTCAGATCGTGAATATCTTTCACGTTGTGCTATGGCACTGGCAGTGATTGCCCTTGTTGAACCCCTGTGGCCTGCTGAATGGCACTGAGGGCGGCATTGGCGGCATTGGTCCCGGCATTTGCTGCGGCGGTATCGATGCTGCTGTTCCCAGCGACCCCCTCTGCCTGTTTATCTGCTGCTTTGGCCGCCTGGGCATCCACATTGGCCGCACTGGTGGCCGCCTGGGACGCCTGCGTGTCCTGACTGGCACTATTCCCGTAGCTGTTCGCTGCCGCCTTCCAGGTGGTCTGCAGTTGTGCTGTTGGCGCACCTGAAGCATTGGCCTGGTCCGCTTGCTGCTGTTGTTGCGCCGTGGTGGCCTCGTTCTGTGCGTCCTGGGCAATCTGCTGCTGGCTGTAGGCATTGGCCGCACTGACCTCTGCCGAGGTCTGCGCCTTATTCATGGCGGTTTCCTGTTGCGCCAATGCCTGCTGGACGGCGGTGTTATTCATGGATGGGGTATTGGCGTTGAAGGTAACCCCATTCTGCGCTGCCTGCTGGTTGGCATAAGCGCTTGCTGCAGTATTGGCATCCTGCCCGAATTGCACAGCATCAGCGTTTGCCTGTGTTTGATCCTGAATAAAGCCCTGTTGCGCCTGTTGTGCCACGGCCGCCGTCTGGTTGGCATCCTGCTGATAGGTGTTGGCCGTACCGTTCGCCAACGTAGCGCCCGCACTCCACATAACCCGGCTTTCTGGTGTTGGTGCCACTGCAGACGCTGCACCATCGGCGCTGCCTTGCTGGACAGCGGTTGTGGCAGCGGAAGCCCGATTATTGGCATACCCCTGCTGAATAACGGAAGTCTGTGCATTCTGCATGGACGCTGTTGCCAGATTGTTCATCTGATTCTGCAATGCCGGGTTGGAGTAGGTAAACCCTGAACTGGTACCACCGGTCACCGCTACCGTCTGCCCCTGCTTAACGCCGGTTTTGGTCTGGATGGATCCGAGTGCCTGATTGGCCGCCGAAGTGCCCGATGCCACCGCAGTCGTATTATTGCCCGCATTGCCCGCAACGGTATCGCTGGCGGATGCCTGTGCGGCGGCACTGGCCGTGTTTACGGCATTCTGGTAGTTCTGGTAAGCCTGCTGGCTGGTCTGTGCCGAAGCCCCGGACAAGACAGACTGTTGCCCCGCAGTCGCCATCATGGCCTGCTGTTGCTGATAATCCTCATTCCAGAGGCCATAGTAATACTGATACTGCCCGTAAGCGGTCTGGGCCAGCCCATCGTAATAGCCACTGTTGTTGATGCAGTTCTTGCCTTTAGCTGCCACACAGGCAGAATAGGCTGATGACGCACTGGACGCCAGCGAGAGATTGTTCAGATAACTGTCGTAATACTGATTATACAGACCATAGTAGCGTGCCATCACGGTAGCAAAGGCCGGATCCACCGCAGCCGCCGCCTGACTGTTCGCCAGGGAACCTTGAACCTGGGACTGACCACCAAGGGCATTACCGGTCCTAAGCACACCGCTGTTCTGGTTGGTGTTGCTGTTGGCGTCAGACTGTAGCCAACTCACCCCGCCCGTAACTTCCGCCTGTGACACCCCTGCAGCATTGGCAATGGATGCCGCATTGTAGCCACCGGAAGCCAACGCCATGCCGGGGACCGCCAAGGCCAATAATACCGCTAATCGTAGTGTTTTCATGAAACTTCTCCTGAATGAGAGGGATTACTGCACCCCATGCTGCCAGAGGGGACCACGGAGCAGAGCGGGTACTGTGCGTTATATGTAGTAGCGCACCCGGACATGGTCACAACCACCAGTGTTGCAGCCAGTACGACAAGTAACCGATGCATGGCATAACCTCCAAAAATGGACCCGTTATGCCCTATTCACCGGATAATACATCTCCCGATGAATAAGGCAATTATGGTGCACTCTCAACGTAACTATTACTGCTTACTGATGATACACCCCAGGAAACACCATATCCCGGCTGACAATCACATTGAACTTGTACCCGGGGCGAATGTGAATGGTGGGCTGACGGTTCATGCCTTTCTGCACAAACTGTTCACCCGTCTGCGCCATCTCCTGGCCGGTGGATTGTGCCAATGCCTGACTGGCATTGATGCCGCCGGACATATTGGTATTACTACCGCTTGCCAGCTCAGGCACGGCACCCAACACACTGTACATCAGCGCATCCCCCATGATCGACCAGAAGTGCGTATTGGTCAGGTCGTGGAACCCACTAACGCCACTCTGATCCGCACCCTCAAAGCTAATGTTCATGCTTTTGCCATTTGGGAAGATCATGCGTGACCAAACTGCCTGTACACGATTCTGACCGTAACTGACACCGCTGTTATACATGCCAACCAGTTTGGTCCCCTCGGGAATAAGGAGCTTTCCATTAATGTCAGAGTACACCGACTGGTTCACCTGCCCAATGATTTGCCCTGGCACGTCAGAATTGATGCCCGTAATCAATACTGCCGGAATCACCGAACCCGCCTGCAGTTCAAAGGCACTGATGGGTGTCTTCTCCACCTGATGCAGATAATCGTGGTCTTTGGCCTTTTCCGCCTTTGCCATGAAAGCTTCCTTGGCGGTCTGTCCATTCTCCTGTGCATACTTCCCGCCACCAGCACCTTCTCCACCCCCACCAGCCTGCGGATACGGAGGAAGCCCTATCGTCGGATTGGCGGTATCAGGATTTGCCACTGGCTGCTGTTGCGCAATGGGCAGAGCTTTGGCCTTTGGTGTGCCAACAAAAGCCATGCCTGGATCGGCATGTGCCGCCATGGCTGAAGCCTGAAAGCCAGCCTGGTACTGCTGCGTCTTGGCATTTTCCCGTTCGGTATACCGCTGTTTTTCGTTGTCCCACTTAATCTTCTTCAGCTCAGCAAGCTGTTTGTTCTCATTTGCCGCCATTGCCGCTGGGCCGCTCAGTGCGGGCGATCCGGTAGCTGCCACCACGGGTGTGGTGCCACCCAGTGTATCTAATGCACCGGATGTGCCGCCGGATGCGTCACCGGTAATCCCCTTCACTGACCCGGGGGCGCTTGCAGGCCCCGTTTGGTGCATATTCGGTGCTATTGCTCCAGTCCCCGATGTGTGGTGCGGCGGGGCAGCGGAGACGGCTGTTTCAGAGTGGTGCTCGACCCCAAAAAACACCAAACCAATGGCCACCACCAGCGTACCCATTACAGCCGCCTTTACCTTATTGTTGACACGGGTAACACCCTTGGCTTTTCCACGAACCTTTCCAGTAAAATTGCCGGTCCCGCCAGGGTCCTTCTCGTCTTCAACGCCAGCGGGGTTGCCCCCTTCAGGGTTGAAGTGCCCCTGCGGAATCAGCGGTGGCACGGCCCCGTCACCGCTTATCTGGCCCAGTAGATCTTCTTGTTCACCCATAATGCTCTCCTTGAATGTCAGCCCAGATTAGTAGCCAGCGCCCGTGTAACGGATCACCACACGAGTCTGGTTATCACCCTTGCCCAGAATCAGTGCTGCTTTTCTGAACAGCCGGTCTACAACGATCCACTTGCCATTGTTGATCAACTGGTAGTTCACCAGTTGTGTGTACCCGTGGTTTCCCCCCAGCATCAGCACCGGAGCCGCCTCATACTTCATATTTTCAGGCATGCGCATGTACACCTTGCCCTCGACATTGAATATCAGGTTGGGCTTGAATGGCGCATCCCCGTGGACGCTGTAAGCCGTATCCATAGCCGCCAGCGGGAAAGAGGGCAAATCCGCAATGGTGGTGGCCTTTACCTGAGCAGCTTTCTTTTGCTGAAAGACTTTGGCACTGTTCCACTGCTGCACCATCTCTGACGGATAATAGAACCCAACCAGCGGCGTATAGCCCGTATTGGCGCTCTTGAGATTGATCTGATATGCACGGCGATTCGTGGTAATCATGAGGTTAGTCGTAAGCCCCGCACGAACGGGCTTTACGATGACGTTCGTCTGGATACTATCGCCCGATCCTGAAAAGGCAGGCTTCACCAGCCAGTCGACGGAATCGCCTACAGACACGTTGCTGACCCGCTCCCCCGTCTGCAACTGAATGTCACAGACCCGCAAAGGGGAACACACCACCGTGGGAATGGTTTGACCAAATGGATACAACACCTTGCCACCTGTGCTGACGATCGTGTGCGCCGGATGGCCCTGTTCCCACTGTTTCACTTCAGCGGATACCGCAGCGTTTTTGGTACGGAAAGGCACGGCCAGCATGGCGTTGATCTGCTGCTGTGGCGACTGAGGCCCAGCCGGGAGCAGTCCCGCATTTGCAGAATGCTGAGCATCCAGCGCTTTAGTGCTCACGCCGTTTGTTACCACCCCTGCAAAGGCTATGGTGGGGGTTAAGGCCAGCAAAACGGAAATAGCGATCTTTTTCATTGGGGTACTCTCCTTGCTTTAAATGAGTGGTGACCAAGTGATGTTCTTGATGTAAATGCCCAGCGGGTTCTTCATGATTGATGCACTAGACGTAGACGGGACGAGCCGGATATCGAGCATCGCTTTGTAATCGTGGGCCACTGGTGCCGCCGTGCTGTTCATCTGTCCAGTTGTCGTCTCCGACCAGTTTACTTGCCAGGTAGTTTTTGAAACCCGAAGAACGGACTCGATTTTCACGGTGCGCACAAGCCCCGTGGGGATGCTCTCCAATTTGCCTGTGACATAATTATTCACGAACTTTTGAGCCTGACTGCCCGCCAGGATGTAGTTGTATGCAGGCTCCACCTGGTGTTTAAACATCTCATCCCGGTCGGGCCACACACTGCGAACATCGACAATGAACTTGGCTAGCGTGGCGCTAATCACTCGCTGATTCGGCATGCTGGCGACGTTTGCAGGAGCAATAGCCGTAGCAACACCCAGCTTGTTGATCTGCACAACGTAAGGCAACACACGGCTTTGGGTCATGTCATAAACAACGCCGCCACCCAACACGACAGCGACCCCAAGGCTACTCAATGCCACCAGTTTCCATGAGTGCGCACGGGAAATGTAACTGCCGTACCGCTCGTTCCACTCACGCCTGGCGGCCAGGAAAGGACTTTCCTTTCCGGTTGCTACTGGATCACCCGGCGCAACAGCCTGTTTTGGGGTACTAAAACCTTTAATCTTCATGAAGCTCTCCTTGATCCAATGTGGTTATACTACATGGTGCGCCCATAAAGTCAATAGTGGCGCACCAACTTCAATCCCGTCATACTTCTAGGTGGATGTTGATGGCACCGTGCCCTTGTACGGGGTCGAGATTGTTTAAATGCTTCGCAGTCTGTCCCCCCTGTTTGCCCATATTTGCCAAGTGCTCCCCAACAGTACGCTGACTAAACGGCTTCGGCTGGTTGGGGCCATTACCACCACCACCACCATTGCCACCACCTTTGCCCGTATCATTCGTGTTCTGCTGATCTTGACCCTGTACTTCCTGGGCGTTTTGGCTCGATTGGCCGGGAGACGGAACGGATACTGCATCAGGTGACGGTGCAGATTGTGCAACACCGCCACTTTCAGTACCCGCATTGACCTGGGACTGACCCGTGGCCTGCATGCCCGGAACGGGGCCGGAATCTACGCTGGACGCATCACTGGATGGACTGGCAACATTGCCATCACCAACAGCAGTCTGTTCACTATTGCTCGCCACAGATGAACCAGCCCCCACAGGCACCGGTTGCTCTTCACCAGTAACCGCATCATTGCCACCTGTTTCAGCAGGTGCGCCTGAAGCCTGTGCCGGTTCTGCAGCCTGCCCCGCCACTGGTGACGCATCACCGCCAACTGGGTTGCCACCACCGGCTGTCGGATTACCACCCCCACCACCACCACCACCACCACCACCATTACCCCCCAACGTATTGATGCTATTAGCCATGCCGTTCATCGCACTGGTAGCCATGTCACTCGCAGCCCCTGTTGCCTGACTCGCAAGACCAGACATGGCGCTGGCCCCGCCGCCCGCAGCATTGGCTAATGCCCCGGCGGCTTTGGTCGCCATACCAACGCCACCAGCACCCATCGCCCCTGCAGCACCCAAAGCCGCACCGCCCGTCAAGGCCGCCGCCGTACCCATAGCAGCAGCAGTGGCTACCGTACTTGCCAGATCACCCCCACTCATGAAGCCACCAGCACCAGTAATAAATGCCGATGCAATGGACGGAACTTTCATTGCAACATAGCCATACAACACCAGCGAGAAAGCCATACCAGCAAGAAACACCAGGCTGACCAATCCCGTACCATTCGCTTGTCCCGCCACGGTGGTCAGGTCATTGGCCCACGCATGCGCCATTTGAGCACCAATACCGAGTACCAAATAAAATGCAAACAGCTTTACACCAATGCTGACTGCGTACGAGATGTACTTCTCGGCAAAAGGCATAGTCCAGCGGCTTGCGCCAAAGGCCAGGAATATGACACCCCCCCCCAGCACAATATAGCTTTCAATAAGTGCTAGGGACAGGGATATAGCCAGCATGGCAAAAACCAGAAGAATGATGCCAATAAATAGCACTTCCGATAGCCCGTACACAAAAGCATCCCCGATCTGATACCAATGCAATTTCATGATGGCAGCGTTTACGCCATGTGAAAAAATGCCGATGAGATTGCCAGCGGTGTCAAATATCCCACCAGGGGTAAGCATGTTGTATGCACTGTTTGCCGTAGTGCTGTTTATGGCGGTTGACCCAACGCCAGTAAGTTGTGCACCAATGTACTCAA
>JAAOMR010000218.1 GCA_018853935.1 Acidithiobacillus ferrivorans | reverse complement strand
AGGCCCGCCGCAGCGGGCTAGCCACAATGGCGGCGAGGTTCAGGCGCGCGAGGCGTTCCGCAACCCTTCGCGCCTGCGCCTCGCCGTTGGGCGTGACTTCCGGGTCGCAGCGGCCCTGATAACGTCCGCTGCGATTCCATTCGGTCTCACCGTGCCGCAGCAAAAACAGGGTGTTTTCCATGGCCTGGGCTTTTAATAACGCCAGGAAACACCCGCCACCAGCCTGCTGCCGGCATGGATGCTCTGACCCGCCAGATCCATCTGGTAGGCGATGACCGGCCGCACGTTTTTGGTAACGGCGTATTCGAGTCCGATACCGCCGCGCAATATATTGTAGAATTCTGAGGCGTTGGGGGTTGTACTGACGGCGAGCGCGTTACTGGCCAGCGTTTTGGAAAAAAACAGGGTGCCGGTAAGGGTAAGGCGGCGGATGAGACTGACGCCCGCCACCGCCGAGGCCCGCACCTGCGTCACACCATCCCTGACATAGATGCGCGGGCCGACGGAAAGGCCAGCGTACGCCAGCCGGGACCCGAAATTATGCTCTACCCCCACTTCGTAATCCGGTTCGACGGCCAGGGCGCCGGTCCCGAGTTGGGGGGTGGTCGATGTCCGCCCGGTGGGAATGATCGCGTTGACGGTAATGGCGTCGGCGAAGTGCGCACGCTGTCGCAATCCGTAGGAGAGGCCGATCTGTTGATCCTGCAACCCACTTGCGGAATAGGACGCCTTCGGTTTGGATTTGGTAAGCATGGCGGCGCGCAGTTGATAAACCAGCGCCCAGCCCTGCCCGATCCCTTGCTCGCCATCAATCCGGAATTGCGTCTCGGAAAGTTTTGAATGGGTCGAGGTGGTGGTGGTGCTGAATGAAGTCTGCGGGAAGAGGCGGTCGGAGTGATAAAACCGCACCGTGGCCTTGATTTTCCCGGACCCCACGGGGGGAATCCACGGCTGGGCATACGCGTACTGGCCCCATCCCGCGTAACAGACGACCAACATGACCAGGGCCGGGAGCTTCCTGCGGCGGATATGCATGGCTAGCTCTCTCCTATGAGTGATAACATTGGTATGTGCTTAGTTAGCGAAGGCCAGATATTCGAACCCCATGCCGCGCATCGCGTCCGGTGAAAGCAGCCCACGACCGTCCATGACGGCATTACCCGCCATCGAAGAGTGGACGCGCGACCAGTCGAGGCTGCGAAATTCCGGCCAGTTGGTGGCGATCAGAACGGCATGGCAACCCCGGACCGCCGCATAGGCATCAGCGCAATATTCCAGCGCAGCATGGGGCGGCAGCACTTTTTGCGCGGTAGAGGTGGCGACCGGGTCATAGGCCCGAACAACAGCACCCTGCTGGCAGAGCATGGAAATCACGGACAAGGCAGGTGATTCGCGCACATCGTCGGTATGAGACTTGAAGGCCAGACCGAGAACACCTATCGCCTTGCCATGGAGGTCGCCCAGGACCTCGCCGAGCTTCGCGACAGCAAGGCCGCGCTGTCCGGCGTTGATGTCCGTGACCGCATGCAGGAATTGCGAATAGTATCCCTGCTGTTCCGCAATGGCGGAAAGGGCCAGGACATCCTTGGGGAAACAGGAGCCTCCGTAGCCCAGGCCGGACTCCAGGAATTCAGCGCCAATGCGCTCGTCGAAGCCCATGCCCTGGGCAATGGCATGAATATTGGCCCCTACCCGCTCGGCAATACGGGATATCTCGTTGATGAAAGAGATCTTGGTGGCCAGAAAGGCGTTGGAGGCATATTTGGTGAGCTGGGCGCTGGCCGGGTCCGTCAACAGGACCGGACAGCGCAAGGGGGCATATAACGTCGCCACTGCTTCCGCAGCGGCGCTGTCCCAGGCACCGATCACGGCGCGATCCGGGTGGAAGGTGTCATACACTGCCGACCCTTCCCGGAGGAATTCGGGGTTGACGACCAGCGGGGCATTGATGCCCGGTGACAGGTGGCGGGCCAGGATGTCGGCCACGCGTTCCGCATTCCCGCCAGGAGGGGTGGTGCTCTTGAGGACGACGATGAGGGAGCGCGTCGCCGACAGGGCGACCTGCCGGGCGGCCTCTTCAACCTGGCTCATATCGGCATGTCCGCTGGGAGTCGGCGGCGTGCCGACGCAGATGAAGGCCATATCTGCACGCTGCATGGCTTCCTGATAAGAGGTGGTGAAGTTCAGGCGACCGGCCCGGACGTTCTGTTCCACCAGTTCGGGAAGCTCTGGTTCACTGAAGGGGATATCACCCCGACGCAGCAGGACGATCTTCCCTTCGTCCATATCTACTCCTGTGACGTGGTGTCCTAACTCGGCCAGGCAGGCCGCGGTCGTCAACCCTACATAACCGACTCCGATGACTGCGATGTGCTTCATACTGCCTCCTGCGTGAGGTTCATGGATGATTTGTAGTAGCCCTGCTGCCAGAGTCGGGCATATTGGCCCCCTTGCGCGAGAAGCTGCTCATGGGTGCCGTCCTGAATGATGCAGCCGTGCTCGAGAACCAGTATCCGGTCGGCCGCGGCGATCGTCGCCAAACGGTGGGCGATGACCAGGGTGGTGCGGCCGGTGGTGAGGCGATGCAAGGCCTCCAGCACACGACGCTCAGAGAAGGTATCCAGCCCGCTGGTGGGCTCGTCGAGGATGACGATAGGTGCATCCCGGAGCATGGCCCGGGCAATGGAGACACATTGCCGCTGCCCGCCGGACAGCGACGCCCCCCGCTCTCCGACCAGAGTGTCGTAACCATCGCGCAAGCCTCCGATGAGGTCATGGAGACCAACCGCCTGCGCTGCGTCAATAGCCTCTTCGCGCCCCGCACCGGCGCGACCGTAGGCAATGTTCTCCCAGATGCTGCCGTGGAAGAGGAGCGGTTCCTGCAGGACCAGGGCTATCTGATCGCGGACAGAGGCGAGTTGCAGATCGCGCAGATCGTGTCCGTCCAGCAGGATCCGCCCCTCTATGGGATCGTGAAAGCGGGGAATGAGGCTCACCAGCGTGCTTTTGCCAGCGCCCGTAGTACCTACCAGAGCAACTGTCCGGCCGGAATCCACGCGAAAGGAAATATCCTTCAGCACCATTTCGTCGGGATGGTAAGCAAAGGAAACGGAGCGAAACTCCAGCGCACCGGTGCAAGATGGGAGGCGGATGGCATTTGCGGCGTCCCGGATATCGGGTTCTTCGGCAAATACATCCCCGAGGCGTTCGGCCGCCACTGTCGCCTTGCTGACGGTCCCGGCCATCTTGGCGAACTGGCGCAGGGGCGCTGCCATGCCGCGCAGGTAGGCGAGAAAAACCAGCAATTCGCCCGTCGTGATGCGTCCGGCCAGCACCTGGGAGGCGCCGTACCAGACCGCTACCCCCACGGCTACGGCCACCAGCCCGCCCACCAGGGGGGTAAAACGCATTTGCAGTTCGTTGGCTTCCAGTGCCGCATCCAGACTCTGTTCGGCGCGTTCGCGAAAGCGATTTTCCTCAAAGGATTCCCGGCCATACGCCTGGACGACGGGGATGCCGGCGATGCTTTCCTGTGCCATGCTCCACAATTCGCCTTCTTTCCGCCGCGCCAGACGGAACGCCTGCTTGAGGCGCCGGGTGTGACGCTGGGTGATCACCAGCAGTAAGGGGACGGATGCTATCACCACCAGGGCGTAGCGCCAGTCAATGACGAGCATGATTCCGGCCATGCCGACGATGGTGAGCAGGTGGGCAAAAAGCCCCGTTCCCACCGACACGACGAAATCCTGCAGGGTCTGAATATCGCCACCGAGCCGGGCCATAAGATCCCCGCTCTTCTGACGGCGGTGAAAAGCCAGCGAAAGTCGTTGCAGATGGGCGAAAAGGGTGCGCCGGATGTCGAACACGGCGCGTTGCCCCACCCGCAACAACAGGCGGCCCCCGGCGTAGGCCAGCGCAGAGTCGGCCACGGCGAACAGGAGCATGACAATCCCCAGGACATCCAGCAGCGCCACGCGATGGCCGAGGGGATCCGGCAGGAACCCGGCAAGCCAGACAGGCAGAGGTTTCTGGGAAATCACACTGTCGATGACGAACTTCAAGGGCCAGGGAATAACCAGCAACACCATGGCCCGCGCCGTCATCGCCAGAGCAGCGCCGGACAGCGCCGCCCGGTGCGGGCGCAGAAACCGGCGCAGTTCCCAAAGGGAGAAGGGGCGTTGCCGCTGGTCCATCGCCGCAGCCATCACATCGGCCCGGAGCGCAGGGCGGCGATGATATCCGTCACCTGCCGGGCGGTTCTGTCCCAACCGAAGATCCCTCCCGCCGCCGCGCCGGCGCGCTGCCCCATGGCTTGCCGCTGCGACGGCCCGTTCAGCATGGTAAGGATACAGCCGACACAGGCCACAAGGTCCCCCGGCGGGAAGAGCAGACCGGTAACGCCATCGTCAATCAGGCTGGGTAGCTGGCCTATTCGGGGCGCCACCACGGGCCGTCCGACCGCCAGCGATTCCACCACTTTGAGGGGCGAGAAATAGAACCCGTCCTGGGGGAGGTAGGGCGCTACCGTAAGGTCCATGGCGGCGAGGTAGCCGGGGATATCTTCGTGGGCTACGCGCCCGGTCATGATGACCTTGCCAGCGAGACCATTTTCCGTCGCACGGGACTGGAGGGCGGCACTGCCGGGACCTTCGCCCACCACCAACAGCACTGCCTCCGGCAACTGCCGGCTGACCAGCACAAAAGCGTCGAGCAGAAAATCCAGGCCATGCCAAGGCTTCAAGCTGCCAACAAAGCCGATGACCGGGCGTCCATCGAGCCCATGGCGGGTGCGAATCCCCTGTCCATCCACTTGCGGGTGGAAACGGCTGATATCCACCCCGTTGGGTAGCACGGTCACGCGCTTCGCCGGCACCTGCCGGGAGAGTACATGCTCACGTACGGCCTCTGACACGGCCACGATATGGTCGGCCCGCTGGAAGACCGCGACTTCCGCCTCCTCCGCCATGGCCTTCAGCCGTAACCCACGGAAACGCTCCTGTTCGTAAACCAGAGGCGCATTCACTTCCAGCACGTAAGGCACCCCCAAAGCGCTGGCGAGATCACCGCCGGAGCGATGAAAAAGCGCATAACGCTCATAGAGCGCGTCCGGCCGCACACCTGCTGTGTTCAGGGCGTCCAGGGCGCGCGCCGCGAGCCGGCGGTCGCAGATCAGCTTGTCGATCTCCCGGCGCACAGTCTGATCATATTCCTCCTGCCCGATTCCCAGCCGTTCCCCCTCGCTGCGGATCTCTGTGGGATCAGCGTCGGGTGGCAATTCGATCAGCCGCGCCGGTGGGTGAGGATTCCCCTTCCCCTGCCTGGCGCAGAGTAGCGTGACCGCGTGCCCGGCGCGGGCGAGTGCAGTGGTAAATTCCCGCACATGCACCGACGCCCCTTTGTCTCCGAGGACGGGGATACCACGATCCGCGCACAGGTATACGATATTCATTGCTGCACACTCTGCACGAAAAGGGTGCGCAGGGCCTTGGCGGTCTCCCAGCATTCGAAGCGCTCCTCTATCTTGCCCCGGCTCGCCGCTGCGAGGCGGCGCCGCAGCGGCGCGTCGGCAAGTACCCGTTCCAGGGTGTCGGCCAACACTACCGGGTCCCGCGGCGGTACCAGCAGCCCGGTACGGCCGTCCTCGATCAATTCGGGGATACCCGAAACCGCGGTGGAGACCACGGGCGTGCCGGCCGCCATGGCTTCCGCCAGGACGTTGGGGATGCCGTCCCGGTCCCCGTCCTCCGTTACGTGGGGGGCGAGAGCGAAGACGGTTGCCTGTCCGTAAAATGCCAAGAGGCGGTCGTGAGCCATGGCGCCCAGCAGGGTTACCATAGCCGTCAGGCCCAGCTCGGCGATGTGGGTCTCCAGTTCCTGGCGCAATGGGCCTTCACCAATGATGACGCAACGAAAGGCGATCCCCCGGCTGTGCAGCAGGTGGCAGGCGGTAACCAGGTCTCGCATCCCTTTTTTGGGGACGAGGCGGCCTACCGAAAGGATCAGGGGCAGATCGGCATTTTCCCCCGGCGGAACATCCGCAAAACAATCGCCTTGAGGAAAGGCCGCGAGATCGATACCGTGGTAGACGAGATGGATTTTATCCCAGTCCTGGCGTGGCAGAAAACCGCGCAGGTATTCGACATTGTAGCGGGTGCAGGTGAGGACGAAATGCGCCGACTCGATCCGTCGGCGCATGGCCTCCTTGGGAGTCAGGTAGAGATCCTTGGCGTGTGTCGTGAAGCTGTAGGGAATATTGCACATGACCCCGGCCAGGCGGGCGACGGTCGCGGGCGCATTGGCGAAGTGGGCGTGGAGGTGTTGGATGTTGTTCTGCAGACAACCATGCGCCACATAGCCGGAACGCAGGAACTGTTTGCCGACGCTCAGTGGCCGACGGGTGCGGATGGACCACCACAATGTGAGCCCGGTGGCGTGCAGATAGCGCAGCGGCGCCCGGACCGCCATAGCGGCATGACCCCTGGCTACGGCAAGAATGATCCGGGGCCAGGTGAGGGGAAGATAGGTCACTGTCGCCCGGACCTCCGAAACCGTGGGATGCCGGGGGGCGTCCTCGGGTCGCAGGAGCGAAAAAATATGCAGGGGAGTATCCAAACGCTCCAGTGCGCGCATTTCGTTGAGGATGAACGTCTCTGAAAGGCGTGGATAACGCTTCAGTACATAACCTACCGTCGGGGTTGTCGCCGTCATATGGATATCCCCGTGCTTGTTCCAGAATGGAGCATCTCTTCCAGCACCTCACCAACACGATGAACGCCTCCCAGGTCCACGGTATCCCATTGTTTTCCCGGCGGACGGTCGCCGGCAACGGCCGCCGGTACCAGCTCCACCAGTCGGCCGACAAGGTCTTCCTCGGGCTGTATCACCCACACGAGTCCAAGTTGGCTCAACATCGTTGCGCGCAGCCACTGTTCCATGCGCGGTGTCGAGCGCGGAACCAGAATGGCTGGCTTCCTGGCGGCGAGGATCTCTGCCGTGGTGTTGTACCCCCCCATGGCCACCACGAGATCAGCCATGTGCAGCAATTCCACGAGTTCGGTGGTATAGGGGATAATCCGGATGTCCGGGCGCTGAGCGGCAATCCCGGCCAGCGACTGATACTGGTCCGGCGGCATGAGCGGGCCGGGGACGACAATGCTGTGCACCGTGTTCTGCGGAATCCGGCGCAAGGCCTCAAGATAAGCATCAATCAGAGCATATCCATCGCCGCCGCCGCCGACAGTAACGAGAACCACCGGCAAACCCGACGGCGCCACTGGCACGTCCGCAACGCCGTGCAGGCCCGTGCGGGCGACATAACCGCAGTAGCGCACCTTGGCCGCCACCCTCGGTGAAAGCTTGTAGGCACTCACCACGTCGAACAGGTGGCGACTGCCGTAAACCAGGATCTGGTCATACTCCGTTTCCAGCAACTCGTAGATGCCCTGTGTCTGCCAAATCTGGCGCACCGTCTCGGGACTGTCGATGACGTCCCGCAACCCCAATACGGTGCGGGTCGCTGGCATCTCCTTCCGGATGAACCGCAGCGCCGGCAACAGCTCCCCTTTCATTCCCGCCGGGGCATGATCGATCAGGAAGAAATCCGGCCGGTAGGAGGCAATGGCGTCCAGGATCGCCGCCTCGCGCTGCGCCTTGACCGCCTCGAAGCTGGAGGAAAGGTCCCTGGCTGCATATTCCTCGGCACCGACCTTGATGACGGGAGGGAGAGCCCGTACTTCCAGGCCAGTCGGCATCGGCCAGGAACCGGCCATGGGGGAACCGGTCAGCAGCATCCCGGAAAAAGGCGGTTTACGCTGCATAAGGTGCTCGACGATGGCCAGATTCCGCCGTAAATGGCCAAGGCCGAAGGTATCATGAGAGTAGAGGAGTACTCGTCGCGCCGCTCGCCCATGCTTTGCGGCAGGCCACTGGTGCAAGGCAACTGTGGGTATCGACTGCCCCGCCCCTGCGAAAGACTCGTGGGAGGACGAGGAATCGCCCGTAAACAACAGGTTCTGCCGGATTTCCTGGTCCGCGTAGCGCTGACCGGCGGGCATGGGACCCGCCGCGTGCGCACCGGGCAGGCGCCGGTATCGCCCCATTCCCCGCTGCATGAGGGGTTTCATCACCGTCCTCCTGAACGGAGAAATTTGAGAAAGGGCTTGCCGAAGGTTTTCTGAATCGTCGCTGGTGAGACTTGTTCAGCGGGGGATTCGGTCTGCGGCAATAGGCCGTCCGGACGGCGATAGGAACGGCGATTCCTGCGCCAGCAATCCATACAGAACGTCGCCCAAGCGCCATCGTGAAAGATGCGCACCGCGTGCGGGCTGAGATGGCCGCAAATCGTGCCGACGGTAGTATCGGCATCATTCACCTGCTTCAACTCAGTTATAAACTGACAAGCCCCCAGCATCAGGGGAGCTTCGTCGTGTGGAACGCTTTTCTGCTCGTAAGTGGTTGCCATAACACTCTCCTTGACTCTCTCCAATGTTGGGAAGTGACGCCGATCGCGGCACTTTAAACAAGCGTAGTGGTAAATTTTCCCACTGTCAATAACCATCCAGACTCACGCCGAACATGCGTGCCATTCTCCGGTCCGGGCTACGCCCAGACCGGCAAAGCACTGTCCAATCGTCGTGTTGGTGCATACAGCTGGTCTGCTACATGACCTCTTCCTGTCCGGTGACTGGTAGACATTGGTGCTCCGCTACCGCACAATAATTGTTGTGGGAATATATACCACTACCTGCTACACTTGACGCGGAAACTGATGGAGGCGAACCCTAGGCAGGCCATGAATGGAGTATTGAAAACGGCGGTGTTGGCGATCCTGCGCCCTTTGATCCGGTATCTGATCGGACAGG
>JAAOMR010000217.1 GCA_018853935.1 Acidithiobacillus ferrivorans | reverse complement strand
CACTACCTGCTACACTTGACGCGGAAACTGATGGAGGCGAACCCTAGGCAGGCCATGAATGGAGTATTGAAAACGGCGGTGTTGGCGATCCTGCGCCCTTTGATCCGGTATCTGATCGGACAGGGGTGGACCTATGGGGCGTTGGCGGACGCGCTCAAAATGGTATACGTAGCAGAGGCGGGCCAGCACTATGGAGAGGCCGCCGGGCGGCCGCTGACGGACAGCCGGATCAGCCTGCTGACCGGGATCCACCGCAAAGAGGTCAAACGGCTGCGGCTGCTCCTGGAGGAGCACGGCGAGCGGCCGATGTTGCGGCACGGGGCCAATATCGCGGCACAGGTGGTGGCCGCCTGGGTGTCGATGGCGGAATATACGGACCCTGCCGGGCAGCCCCGGCCGCTGCCCCTGCGCAGCGAGGCGTCCCCGAGCTTTGAGGGACTGGCGCGCCGGGTCAAGGCTGACATGCGCCCGCGCGCCATTTTGGACGAGTTGGGCCGGGTGGGGGTGACCCAGGAGCAGGAAGGCGTGGTGCACCTGCTGCGCGTTGCGTATATTTCCGATCTGCCCGAAGACCAGGTCGCTTTTTTGGGGGAGAACGTCGGCGATCACCTGCGCAGCGCCGTACACAATCTGGAAGGGGGAGAGCCCTTTCTGGAGCGAGCGCTGTATTTCGATGCGCTGCCCGCAGCGGTGCTGGAGGAGGCGCGACCGGAGATCTATCGGATGAGCGAACGGCTACTGCGGGAAGCCCATCAGCGGCTGAACGCCGCCGAGTCACCTGAAGGACCCCAGCGGCGACTCCGCCTGGGGGTCTATTACTACGAAGAAGACGCGGCGGTGAAACCCACTGAGGAACCGGCAGCGGTGGACGAGCCGCATGCCTAAAACCCTGCGCTGGTGGGGCCTGGTCCTGACCCTGGCGGTACTGCCCGGGACGCAGGCCTTTTCCGATCCGACGGGCGGCGGTATCGGCGGCTCGGGCATCCACTCCGGCGGCATCGGCGGCACGGGCATACATTCCGGTGGTATCGGCGGCACCGGCATCCAGCCAGGGGGCATCGGCGGCACGGGAATCACGGCACTGGGGGTGATCCAGCGCTTCGGCAGCATCTATGTCAACGGTCGGGAATATGTCCTGAGCCCCCAGACCCGCTATAGCGTCGACGGCGCCGCAGGTACGGCAAAAGACCTGCATCTCGGGGACCGCGTCACCGTCCAGGCCGCCGCCGACGGGCGGACGATCGCCCAGGAGGTACGAGTGGAGCATGCCGTTATCGGCAGGGTGACGGAAGTCGATGCGGCCAAGCGACAATTCACCATTCTCGGCGAAACCATCCAGGCGGGCAAAATGACCCCCATCACCGTGCACGATTCGGATCAATCCCTGTCCTTCGCGGCCTTGAAGGCCGGTGACGTGGTATCGGTCAGTGGCCTGGACCGGGAGAATGGCCATTGGCTGGCGACGGCGATCTGTCGTCTCTATCCGGCGGATGCCGCGCCCGCCCGGGTCCCGTTGCTGCTGCGGGGCCAGGTGGACGCCCTTTATCCGGATCAGAACACCCTGGAAGTCGGGGCAACGAAACTCAAGGTCAATGGGGCCCTGCTCCGTGCCATCCAGGTGGGACAATCCGTGGTGGTCAGGGGCGAATACGCCGACGGGGAGGCCCGCGTGGAAAACGTGAGCCCCACCGCGCTGGCGGCGCAGGACGTCGGCAACCGGGTGTCCTTGCTGGGTTACCTGGAGCGCGGGATGAATGGATGGACCACCCACGGGGTAGCCCTGGTGGAGAGCCCCCACACCCTCTATGCAAACGGAGATGCCGCAGACATGCGAGCCGGCAGCATGGTCGCCATCAACGGAGAGGTCAAAGCCCCAGGCGTCGTCGCGGTGGAAAGCGTCACCTTCAGCATCAACCCTATGGACTTCGATTTGCCCCCCTTGCC
>JAAOMR010000216.1 GCA_018853935.1 Acidithiobacillus ferrivorans | reverse complement strand
TAGCCCGGCAGTTGGGCTTCCGAGCCTGTTTGCGTTGTCGCCCCGAGTTGGTAGGGGCCGAACCTTTCGCAGAGGCCAGCGCCCTGATGGTTTCTCGAGCTTTGCAGCAGATGAGTGATGACGGTGCCTTGAATGGCACCAATTTGGATGAGGTGGCTGTGCAATTAGGTGTTAGCGGACGACATTTGCGGCGACTGTTTGTGCGCGTGCTCGGCAGCCCGCCGACGGCTCTGGCGCAGATGCAGCGCATTCTGCTGGCCAAAAAACTGATTGCAGAAACCGGACTTTCCATGACCGATGTCGCACTTGCTGCAGGATTTGGCAGCGTCCGCCGTTTCAATGCGGTCATGCAGCGCCATTGTGGGTGTGCACCCGGCGTACTGCGCCATACTTCTGCTTCGAAGAGCGATATGGCTGCGGGCATCACCATGAAGCTGCCTTATACCCCGCCTTATGACTGGGCGGCACTGCTGGAATTTCTGGCGGGCCGCGCCATCCCGGGAGTGGAGGCCGTACAGTCTGGGCAGTCTGGGCAGTATTGGCGTTCCTTTCAGTTAGAGGGGACACAGGGCCTGGTCGAAGTCCATCCTGATCCGGCAAACGATCAACTTCTGGCAACCATACACGCAACGAAAACTCCTCCCATAGGCATCATCGTGGCGCGATTGCGCCGCCTGTTTGATCTAGATACGGAGATCATCAGGATCGACCAGCATCTTTCCACAGACCCGCTTATGGCTTCACGCGTCAGAGCGCGGCCTGGATTGCGTGTCCCAGGCGCATGGGATTTGTTCGAACTCACGGTGCGCGCGATATTGGGCCAGCAAATTAGCGTAGCGGCGGCGACCACGCTATCGGGTCGGCTTGTTGCCGCTCTTGGGGGATCGCTCACGGAAGAAATGGCGCTACTGTCAGACGGCACGGGAATCTCCAGGATATTCCCGACACCCGCCGCCGTCATGGCCGCCGATCTGGGCTCTATCGGCCTAACCCGGGCCAGAGAAAAGGCGCTGCAGACTCTGGCTGTGGCCATGCAAGAGGGTCGCCTGGCTTTTTCGGCTCATACCCTCGACAGCATCATCAAAAACCTCTGCGAGCTGCCGGGTATCGGCCCATGGACGGCGCACTACATCGCCATGCGTGGCTATCGTGACCCGGATGCCTTCCCCCATTCAGACTTGGGATTGCTGCGTGCGCTGGAAACGGAGAGTGGGCGCCCCAGCCCCACAGAAATGTTGATGCTCGCCGAAGCGTGGCGGCCCTGGCGGGCCTATGCGGCCATGCGTTTGTGGGCGCAGCCCTAAAAATCACCACCCTCATGCCGCAATAGCCAGCGTTTGCGCTCTATTCCGCCCGCGTACCCGGTCAAGGTGCCATTGGCACGTCCCACGGCACGCACCGCGGATGCCCGGTCCATACCCTTCGCTTGCCTGTTCCTGATAGCTGCGGGTGGCTCCGGCGGGAATGCTGCGTAACCAGGCCCAGGCCGCCTGCTGAAATTCGGTGCCTGCGATGGCGCACTCAAGTGATCAGGCGACAAGTGAGAAAGTACAAGAGAGGGGTCCACTATAGTGACAGATCAAACAGTTGGTCTGTCCGCCGAAATGCTTATAGGGCATGGGCGCTTCACGTCTGCGGTTTGAGGCAGCACACGCCCTCTATTAAGTGGTTAAATCCATGGATCGCTTCTGTCGGCTCTCCCCATTTGGCCCGGACTACGGCACCATCTATAGCCATGGCGACGGCGCTCGCCCAATCTTCCCGATCACAATTCTCAGGTAGCAGGCCCTCAATCACTTTGCGCAGTCCCGCTTTGTGTTGATTTACTCTATGCACAACTTCGGGCATTGCCCCCCCCATCTCCCCCAGCGCATTGATGAAGGCACATCCCCTAAAAGAAGGGTCGGTAAACCATTCCTGTAAAACCGGTGCAATGGCCAGAAGATTGTTGCCATGCCTTTGGAGTGCATCCTGAAACCAGGGCATCCACATACGGTGACGATAATCCAGAAAAGCCACGATCAG
>JAAOMR010000215.1 GCA_018853935.1 Acidithiobacillus ferrivorans | reverse complement strand
CCCCGCCTCGCGACGACGCCCTTGCCCTTCTCCTTGCCTTCGGCTCTGCGTATACCTGGCCACAGGACTCTCACCTGCGAAGTAACGCGCCATGCCCGGCGCACACGTCTGACATAACCGGCGCTGCGCGGCTTTATCGCGCAGCGTCCAGCGACTGAAAGGAGCGAGGTTGAGCGCCATGTTATGCCTATATTTCGTGAGAACATTCAATCTCGTTTGGCATTTCATTGGATACTGCCTCGTTTACGAAATTGAAATTTATCGCCCAATGCCCTCCGCCCTTTGGTTCCGTAATTATGTAATTGTGTGAGCCAACAGCCATCAGGTAATCAGAATGCTGTCGACGGAAATATTTGTATGCCGAAACCACATGCTGTTCTGTTGACTCTTCAGCGAAGTCGTCATCGTCATATCCGGTAAAAGCATCATAGTGTTCCTGCGGACTAAATAAGCCAGAATGGGTATAGCGCTGCCTTTCGATGTATTCCTCACATCCGGCACACACATCAATTAGTAACTGATCGTTGGTCCATTGTGACTCGCCATGACGATTGTAGTTTTGATCAAGAAGAACGATGGCTGGGAACAGATGACCACCACAGCAATTGCATCTTGGAAACGCCAGATCAAGAACATCAATGACTTCAAAATTTTCTTGATCTAATAGAGCTATTTTGTAGCTTGGGCCTGTGCCCATAAAAGGCTCATAGTCACGAAATTTCTTGAAATTGATGTTCGTCGTTACATCAAACCTTGCTGGTCGTGAGCCAAACATTCCAGCAAAATCGGCATGCTCTCCCATATCGCCCGCTACAGTTAGATAAAACTCTTTTCCATGCCGCTCATAAAACCGAAGCTCAGCCATGAGGCCAAAGTAGCTTGGGGTATCTAGCTGCCTTCGATAGGTTTTTTCCATCCACTCATAGGCAACAGAAAATCCCTTCCTCCGATCATTGGCTGTGCAAAAGAGGATTCTTCGAATTTTGTTGTAGATTTCCGCGCTCATAACGATTTTCCAGATGCATAACGTCCGACTTCATCGGCCGGACAAAAGCGCAGCTTTTGGCGGGTCCGCTGGAAGGATGTGTTGGGCGTCGTCGTGCTACTGCGTGGGGTTGTTTCTTGCACTAATGGCCTCGCTGATCTGATGTGAGATTCCGCCGACATATGGAGTAACAAACGACTCCAGCTCGATGTAGTGGTTTATACGATCACTGTCCCTGTCGGACGAAAAGCCGAATGCAACTGGCTGCCGAATGCAGTGATGCCGACCGGTCTGCTTATTGGTAATCACCACCTCGACCGTTCGATACATGACCTGAGTTTCCTTCGAGTGGATGATTCTCCCGAGTACCCACCAATACGACTCCTGTGTCAGTGGGATCGACTTTGGGTGATCCAACTCAGAGAGAGCAAGCTCTTGCTTGCCGTAGTGAATCTTCGTCGTTTGTAAGCTAGCGATAATTCCCGGCCGGTATTTCTCGGCCCGCTCAATGGCCCTGCGTGCGTTAAAACAGAACTCATGAACCAAGTCGATGAGCATAGGCAACTGCCGACCATAAATGGCGTAGCCCTCTGGCGTATCTTCATTTGTAGAACGGGCGAATGTGTATATGAGCGCCGCACGCTCAAGTGCGGCATCGTGGAACCGCCACATAGCAGTTGCCATTGCATCGCGGACAGTCAGTTCCATGGAGACGCCCAACGTTTGAGTTGAGGGGCTGGGCGCCGCAGGCGGACAGTCCCAGTGAGCGGAGCGAACGACTCGAACGCAATGTTAGATTGCGACTTCATCCAACCAAGCTTCCACATACAGCAGACACGGCCACAACATCAATACGTGCCCTTATCCATTTTTCGGTATCTCGGGAGATGCACACCAGCTTTGGCTTAAATGGTTGCGTGAGATCCCATTCGAAACCAACCGCGTGAATTATCTTATTTGCAACCTCCCTCAATTTGAGTTCTTTGGTTGAACCATCCTGAAATTCTAGTTGGCCAAACTGAAAGGTTTCTCGATCGTAGTATCCACTTAGGTCCTCTTCATCGTCCAAGTACCGGAGGAATATCGCTAGTTCAAGGCACGCTTTTTCAGCCCGCTGCTCGGAGAGCACGAAAACTGTCTCTTGAAACTGTTTCCATTCTCCGGCAAATGTTTTCTCGACAAGGTTCTCTAATGGTGCTCTGGAGAAAGCGTAGGTCATCAGAACCGAGATGTTTTCTCGTACAAGCTTGGCAACAGGTAGTGAGAGTTTAGGCATCGCAATCTAACGTTAAGTTGAGGGGCTGACGCGGGCTGCTTCGCGGCAGTCCCACTCGAACGTTAGGTTAGCCGTCTTTTTTGACTGCATATTTGGCTGCATTTACAAACTCTAGTATTTTGGAATTACATGCCAGTGCAGACCAAGGCTCAATACCTTGTTCACGGAAGGCGCTGAATTCAGTTTTGCGAAGTACAGACTTAATTGCGTCTTGAACATCCTTTGACTTTATATCGAATGGCTCAGTAGGCCTTTTCTTATCTTTACGCTCAAGGACAATCTTTGTATAGGGTTCATCAATTACCGATTGGGGTACAACTTGATGGACATACATCCATTGAAGATGGCGCATTGACATTGGCATGCCATCTTGTTTAGCCTGCCATAGAAGTATCCATGTATCGGGCTTAATGTTGTCTTCTTCGAGTACGGTTGTGTAGAAGTTGACTACGTTATTAAAGTTTTTTTCCTCAAGTTCACGGTCTTGCGCCATTAACTCTTCATAGTTGAATTTTACAACTACGTCTCGATACCACATAACATACAATTCGTTTTCGGATACTGGCGTGTAGGCGATTAATTCACAGGTTGGAGTGTCATTACGTAGTATTCCCTCTGCGATTGCGCGGTTTCTTTCCGCCTGAAGCTCTTCCAGTCTTTTTTTCTTTTTGCTCTCGGTTTGGTAACTGCTAAGTGCTAATTTCCGAAGACGTACAAATTCAACGTTGAGATTTGTAACGTCTGTTTTGTCATCAGTCAAAACTCCGAGTTCTTCTAGCCCGGTTTCATTGATGCCATTTTTAGATAGATTGAAACTCCCAAAAGCGGCTTTGTGTTCGCCAATATAAACCTTGGCGTGCAGTTCATCCAAGAAATGAACATTTTTCCATCCCAAAGATTCTACGATTTCTCTTATGGCTCTTGGATTGCTGCCAATAGTAGGTGACAAGATGATTTCGGCAAGAGCATGCTTGTCGATATAGCTGCACCAGTCGATGCCAACATACGCAACTGCAATTCGTACCGGATGCACTTCACGTAGTGCATCAATGAGATGTGGATTTGTAATTATGCGCATAAGGATTTAAAGACGGCTAACATAATTTAGATTGCACAACACTACCACACACATATCGCCTAACGCAACAGGGGCAACAATCAACATACTGTATCTACACAACACTGACCCTTGCCTAAAAATTTAGGACAGCCTAAAATTTTCCGGATGAAAAATAGCCAAGCAACTCCCAGCACCCCGCCCAGACTCTTGGATCAAGTGCGCACCCGGATCAGGGTGATGCATTACAGTATTCGTACTGAAGAAGCCTATACGGACTGGGCGCGGCGCTTTATTCTTTTTCATCAGAAACGGCACCCCAAAAACATGGGTGCCGCCGAGGTGGAGGCCTTCCTGAGCCATCTCGCCACTGAACGCAACGTCTCATCGTCTACCCAAAATCAGGCCAAGGCGGCGCTGCTCTTTCTATACAAGCAGGTTCTCGGCATCGATCTGCCCTGGCTGGATAACATCACTAGCGCGAAACCTTCGCAGCACCTGCCGGTGGTGCTGACGCCAACGGAAACCCGCGCCTTACTGCATGAACTCTCGGGTACGATGTGGCTTGTCGCCAGCTTGTTGTATGGCACCGGCATGCGTTTACTGGAAGGATTACGCCTGCGCGTAAAAGACATGGAGTTCGAGCGCCGCGAAATTATCAGCCCGCTGGATATGTAACCCATCCATAACTGCCACCCATTACCGCCGCCAATAAGGAGCCAATAACAACGCCTCCGGCACCAGCGTTTTAATCGCTGCGGGGATCTCCAGCGTTAAACCAGGACGCGGACGGATACTGACCCACAATAAATTAATACGCATATTGAGATCGGCAAATACCACCCAGGAGCCGTAATGCTGCAATACGGCGTTAATAATACGCAGGGTATGTTGCTGGCGAATGCCACTTTTCTGGCGGAGTCCGGGGAAGATCATCCGGAAATCAGAGAGGAGATGACCGGCATCGTCACGACTGGGAACCCTTTTCCAGAGGGGCTCGTCGGGTTGTAGACCGGCAAAGGCAGACGGCTTGAGGGCCGTCGATTCGGGGGACTTTGGCGTCAGCGGTGTTGCAGACATGGGGCTCTCCTGCATAAGCGAGTCGCCCTCAGTCTGCCTGCTTCGCCGCGAGGCGGCAAGGCCTTCAGGCGTAGCGCGCGGCGTCCGCTTCGATGATCCTGCGGGCTTCGGCCACATTGGCCCAGTCCTTGAGCTTGACCCACTTGCCGGGCTCTAAATCCTTATAGTGCTCGAAGAAATGGCGAATCTGGTTGCGCAGGGGCTCGGGCAGATCGCTGACATCGCGGATAGCGGAGTAACCGGCGGCGACCTTGTCGTGCGGAACGGCGACGATCTTGGCATCGATGCCCTTCTCGTCTTCCATCATCAGTACACCGACCGGCCGGGCGCGGATAACGGCGCCGGGCGCGACAGGCTGAGGTGCCAGAACCAGGCAATCGGTGGGGTCACCATCGTCGGATAGGGTGTTGGGGATGAAGCCGTAATTGAGTGGGTAGTGCATGGCGGTGAAGAGGAAACGATCGACCACGATGGCGCCGGATTCTTTATCCAGTTCATATTTGACGGAGGAACCCTGGGGGACCTCGATCACGACATTGATGTCATCCGGCAGTGACTGGCCGGCCGGGATTTTTTTCAGGTCCATGCAAAAACTCCTTGTGGATGATCAGGGGAAAAGGGCGCGCACGCGGTCAAGGTCGGCGGCGGTGTCCACCCCCGCTGCGGGCGCTTCTGCTGCGCAATATACCGCAATCTGTACGCCGCGCTCCAACGCCCGCATCTGCTCCAGCGACTCGATATTTTCCAGCGGACTGGCGGGCCACGCGGCGTAGTCCTGCAAAAAAGCATTGCGGTAGGCGTAGAGACCGAGATGCCGCCACCAGATGCCGGGGGTTTGCGGCAAAGTCTGCCCGCTGTTCAGGGGAAAGTGGCTGCGATCCCAGGGAATAGGGGCGCGAGAAAAATACTGGGCGCAGCCTTCGGCATCGAGCACCAGTTTGACCGCGTGGGGATCGGCCAACTCATCCCAGTGCGTGATGGGGACGGCGGCGGTGGCCATCCGCCGCTGCGGATGGTCCAGCAGCAGTTGGGCGGTGGCGTGCAGCAGGGCGGGCGTCATGCCTGGCTCGTCGCCCTGCAGATTGACGACGATGGCGTCGTCGGGCAGATGCAGCAGACGCGCGGCTTCTGCGAGACGCTCGGTGCCACAGACATGATCCGCGGCGGTCAACAGGGCGTTACCACCGTAGCTGCGGATGCAGTCCACCACTTCGGGGTGGTCGGCGGCTACTACCACCTGCGTCGCGCCGCTTTCCAGCGCGCGCCGCCGCACCTGTTCGATCATCGGGACGCCACCCACATCCAGCAGCACCTTGCGCGGCAGGCGGGTAGATGCCAGCCGGGCGGGAATCAGGACACAAAAGCTCACGCCGACTTATCCTCGTAGGGCTTGGCCTCGTCGACAAGCAGCACCGGGATGTCGTCACGGATGGGATATTGCAGATGGCAACGCGGGCAGCAGAGGGCTTGACGCTGGGCGCAGGGTTGCAGGCTGCCCTTGCACTGCGGGCAGGCGAGCAGGTCCAGCAGGCGGTGGTCGATACTCATCAGCTTCTCCAGGGCAGCAATGATCGCTCCAGCCAGGGCTGAAAGGATGGCTCCAGCTCCGCTTCGATGCGCAGGGTCCAGTCGTCGGACTGCGCGAATTCCCGGCATTTTACGGCATCCTTGGCGGTCATGACGAGGGGGCGGGGCAAATGGGCGAGGTCGGCGGCGCAAAAAGGGTGGTGGTCGGGGAAATATCGGGGGTCAGGGAGGGCACCCAGGCCCTCCAGGCTCGCCACGAAACGCTGCGGGCGGGCGATGCCGGTGACTGCCGTTACGCGCTGCCCCTGCAGACTGTCGAGACTGCGGGAGCGGCTTGGATCGTTGACGGCGACAAGGTCTTTGGGCTGGATGCGGAAAAGAAAACGGGGTAGTCCGTTGCGCTCCGGGATGGCGGCGGCGGCGGCGGCATCCATGAGCAAGGCGTCGGCATGGAGCATGGCGTCCGGGCACTCGCGCAGAGGACCAGCAGGGAGGCAGTGGCCATTGCCCAGGGGATGGGGGCCGGAGAGCACCAGCAGACGCAGGCTGGGCTGCAGGGCGAGGTGCTGGAAGCCGTCATCCAGCAAAGCCAGATTGTAACCATCCACAGCGGCCGCAGCGATGGCACGATGGCGGTCGGGGCAAAGATAAACCGCTTGGGTCTGCCCCTGTTCCTGCGCCAGCAGCAAAGGTTCATCTCCGGCCTGCCGGGGGCTGTCGTCGTGAGGCACCCGATAGGGCCAGTGCGGTGGCCGGGCGCCGTAGCCCCGGCTGATGATGGCCACCCGCCAGCCCGCTACCATGAGTTGCCGCGCCAGCGCCGCCACCAGCGGCGTTTTGCCGCTGCCCCCTACGCCCAGATTGCCGACGACAACGGTGGGGATGCTCGCCACCCTGCCCTGTAGGTGTCGTCGCCGCCATTGTGCCACTGCGCCGGTCAGCGCCCCCAGAGGCCGCAAGGCGGTGGCCAGCGCCCCGCCCTCCTGCCATTGCCGCTCCAGGGTCTGGCGGAGGGTCACCAGTCAAAAACCCGCTGTAAAAATTCTGGCAGGCGTTCGCCCGCATGGCGGCGTTCCTGCCAGAAAATGCGCCGGGTGGCGTCGCCACGCTGGCGGGCGGCCATCACATCCCCGCGCAGGGCTTGCCAATGACCGAGAATTTGCGCGGGGTCCTCCAGGGTGAGGATGGTGTCGGCGTCCAATTGTCCGGCGGCGTTCAAAGTCACGCCAGGGCTGATGCTGATGGGTCGGGAACCGGCATAAACCTGCCACTGCAACATCGGCGAGGCCGTCTGCAGATGCACCGCCTGCGCCGCCGCCGACAGGGCCGGATACCAGCGATCATTGTCGACGACGACCACCATTCCGGCAGGTAATGGCGCGCGCTGCCACTGGGAAAGCCTGGGCAAATCCGCTGGCGCATCCGTGCCCTCCAGAAACAGCAGCCCCTGCCGGAACAGGGGCGAGGCGGCCCAGGCCTGCCGCCATCCGGCCCATTGCGCGGCATTCAGCCCTTGCGCCCACCACAGCAGGCCCTCGTCGGTACCGCTAACCATCGCCCGGAAATTGGGGTCTACCTGGGCGATGGTGAACAGGGTGGCGAAGTCCACGGGCTCCTGAACGGCTTCGCTGACGCCACGCCCGGCCCAGGCCCCGGCCTGGCGCGCATCCCGCGGGTAGACGGCCTCCAGCGGCACCGGAATCCGCGGGCCGGGATTAGCCGCCATCAGCACGGCGGGTATCTTGCCCCGGCCCAGGGCGGCGGCAAGCCGTGGTCTGGGCGTCCGGCCCAGTGCCAGATAACGCAGGGGCGACAAGCGCTCCAGCATGCGCCCCACCGCCTGGGGATGGTCGCAAGGCCCGAAACCATAGCCGAGCCGCTCGGCACCCTCGGTGTGCTGTTTCAGGAGAGCCGGATACTCCGTCTCAAAAGTCATCACCATGCGCAGGTCGCGGCGCTTTTCGGCGATAGCTTTCGCCAACTCAATACCAAGTCTTTGCTGGTCAGCATCGCTGAAGCTCTGCATCCAGAGGATGGGACCGCGCTCGCCCGGGGCTTTGATCCAGCCCCAGCGGGCATTGGCCTGCGCCGTTCGTCCGGCGCGGGCATCGCGCCAACTGGCCCAGCGCGCGCGCAGCAGGCCGTTTTCGTAATACGTCATGATATCCCGTCTTGCATTTCAACCCGCCCGACGCGTGCATCGGCGCGTTGCCGCAGATCAATCATGGTCGTCTCAAGCGCCTGCTGCAAAGCGATCAGCGTATCCTTATTGGCGTCGCGCGGAATCCGCAGCGGTTCGCCCCAGAGGATCACCCCGCGCGCCCCCGGCAGGGGCAACAGAAAGCCATCCCAACTGGCGAAGCGTTTTGCCCAGCGTGCCGAATAGGTTACCGGCACGATGGGCAGCCCAGAAATGCGCGCCAATTCGATAACGCCCTCTTGCAGCACTTCGCGGGGGCCGCGCGGACCATCGGGGGAGATGGCCAGGTCGTACCCCGCATGGGCGGCCCGCAGCATCCCCCGGGCGCCCTTGACCGCCCCGCTCCGGGTCGAACCGCGCACCGCACCGTAGCCCCAGTGTGCCATGGTGGCGGCAATCAATTCGCCATCCCGGTGTTCGCTGACGAGGATTTTTATCTTACGTCCGCCCACCCGCCAGTAGGCCTGGGCGACCATAACACCCCGCCCATGCCAGAAGGCGAGCAGGAAAGGCTGTCCGGCCTCAATCAGGGCGCGTACGCTGGCATCCCCCTCCTCGTGCCAGCGCACACTGAGGGCCATAGCTTTGATGATATAAGCCGCCAGTGCGGCCACCACACGTAAGGAACGCCCTTCCAGCCGCACGGGTCAGTGATTGCTCAGGGTTGCGAAACTGATCCGGGTCAGTCCGGCTTCCTGCGCCGCGTCTAATACATCGATGACGTACTGCTGCGTCGTATTCTTGTCTGCGCGCAGGATAATCACCCTTTCGGGATCTTTGGCCGCCAGCGCTTTGAGTTGTCCGGCCAGGTCGGCCATAGACAAAGCCTGTTTATTCATATGCACCTGACCGCTCGCGCTAAGATCGATGGTGATGGGTGATTTTGGCTCACCGGCGGCGGCCTGCTGGGCTTTGGGCAATTGCATGGAGAGATGGGACTGGTGCACAAAGCTGCTGGTGACCATGAAGAATAACAGCAGCACCAGCACGATATCGACCATCGAGATCACATTGATCTCCGGCTCTTCACTCACCCGCGGGCGCAAATTCATTTTTCAGTCCCGCTGGCTATGAGATTCACCAGTTTCAGGGCCTCTTTTTCGAGGGACAACACCAGTGTATCGACCTGCCCTTTGAAGTAGCGATAGAACATCAGGCTGGGAATGGCAACGATGAGGCCGCTGGCGGTGGTGATAAGCGCTTCGGCAATGCCACCTGCCAGCGCCTTGGGATCACCCGCGCCCACCATGCCGATAGCCGCAAAAGCGTGCATGATACCGAACACGGTTCCGAGTAGACCCAATAAGGGCGCCACACCAGCGATACTGCCGAGAAAGTTGAGGTAGCGGTCGAGATGCGCCACCTCGTGACGGCCGCTCTCTTCCACTGACTCTTTGATCACGTCCCGCGGCTGTCCCGCATCCTGCAGAGCCACCAACATCATCCTGGCTAAGGGCGTGTCGTTTTCATACAGCACTTTGACCGCCTGCTGCACCTTACCCATCTCTACCAGCTCAGCTATCCGGGCCGCGAGGTCACGCGGCGCAACGCGTCCCCGCCGCAAGACCCAGAGACGATTACCCGCAATGGCCAAGGCTATAATTGCCGCCAATATGAGAATCGGCAGAACAAACCCGCCCATTTTAAATAACCCCAGCAACTCTTGCACATCGCCTCCAGAATCCATTCGATTGTGACGAAGCCGGAATATAGCATACCACTCAGGAAACGGCAGTGGATGCGCCGCATCCGCAAAACCATTCAACTGCCGCTGCATTCGCTTAGACGGCACCCCCCGTGCAGGCAGCTGCGTTCAAGCACGGGGTTGCCAGTAGGCAGGCGCTGGCGGCAGGGCGTGATATAAGTGCCCGGCCTGCCAGGTCCAGGTGCCCGACTTGCCCTCGCCCAGATAAAAGACCTGCGCCTGTGCTGCCGCAGCCGCTAATGCCGCTCTTTCCGCATTGCCCAGACTGGCAGGGGCAAAGATGGCCTGCACCCGATGCAGCGTGGCGCCGTGCTCCGCCGCAAGCCGATGGACCGTTGCCGCATCGGCGTCACCCAGAATAAGCACATCGGGTCCGGCGCCCCAGGTCACTATGCAGGGCTGGACAGGTGCACGCAGGGTCAGAAAATGCATCCCTAGCGGTGCCACGCCGTCGGCCCGACAGAAGGCCACTGCCGGCGGTCCTCCGGGATAGTCGCGGGCTCCGGCAGGCCACCACTGACGAGCCGCAGTAGGCTGCGGCTGGGGCGCGGAAATGTCGCTGCGCAACCACGCATCCACCCGCGTCACGCCCTGCTGGCGCAGCGCCGCCGTAAGCGCGAGGCCGCCGCTGCGGCGACTGGCCGCCTTCCAGAGATTCGCCGAGAAAATACCGCTCTGTGCCCCTTTCTGCCAGAACAGCAGCATGCCCGATCCCGCATCCAGAGCACGCAATTCCAGATCAGTGCTGCCGCCGGCGGGGATCAGGAGCGGCACCATGCCCAGCAAAGCCAGCCAGCGCCCTGGCCAGCCCACCGGCAGGAAAAAGATGCTGAGTCCCAGCACTGCCGCCAGCAAGGCCCAGGTGCGACCAGTACCCGTGCTGATCCGGGCAAAAGGAATGTGCAGCAAAACACGGAGGAGCGCCGTCACGGCGTCCATTTCCAGCGCCACCAGATGAAAAAACAGGCGACTGAGGAGTTCCAGATCCAGCAGCGCGAACAGGGCGCCCAGCAAGGCCAGCGGCACTGCCAGCAATTCCACCAGTGGGATCACCAACACGTTCGCCGCTGGGGAGATCAGGGATACCTGTCCGAAGAGTCCCGCCAGCAGGGGCATCAAGGCGATAGAGACTGCCCATTGACTGCGCAACAACGCGCGCCAGCCGACTTCGCCGTAGCCAATAGCCACCAGCGCCGCTACCGCGCCCAGAGACAACCAAAAACCCACTTCCACCAACGCGCCGGGATTGTTCAGCGCAATCAGCAAGGCGGCCAGGGACAGTCCCTGCCAGGCATTGTTGGGGCGTCCCAGCAGATGGGCGAGAGCCGCTGCGGTGATCATCCAGGCGGCGCGTTCGCCGGGAATCTGCATGCCAGCAAAACTGGCATAGGCCCAGGCCGCCGGGATACTGCAGAGGATACCCACCGTCTGCGCCGGCCAGCGGGCGACCAGCCAGGGGATACGCCGCCACAAGCACTGACTGAGCCACAAGGCCAGTCCGGCAACCACGGCCACGTGGGAGCCGGAGATCACCAGTAAGTGGGCAGTGCCCGTATCCCGGTACACTTGCCAGATCTCTGGCGGGAGCTGGTTACCGACACCGATACTCAGCGCCTGCACGAAGCCCGCCGCCTCGCGGTCCAGGGCCATATTGCTGGCATGGAGCACCACCGCACGGGCCGCCGCGATATGGTCTTGCAGATTCCAGCGGGAAACCGGTAACAACCGACCATCCTGTAGCCGCGCCACCCCACCTTCCCCAGCCCAGAAACGCTGGCGGGCGAGGTCGGCAAAGGGGCTGCCGGGCAGACTCGCCAAGGATTCGCTGTGCAAGCGCAACTGCCAGCGCTGCCCCACTACTGGAACCTCCGGGAGATTGCCGTGAATGAGCAGCTTGGCTGGCCGACCGGCCGCCGGGGCATCCGCCGACCAGTGCTCCGGCGTTAAAAGAAAGCGATACTCCCGGTCTCCCAATTGGGGTATGGAGACAATGCGGCCCCGGACACTGAAGTCCTGACCCACCGGCCAGTGTACAGCGAGACGCAGATCGGCCTGCCAGATGCCCCAGGCGAAGGCCCCCGCCATGACCGTCAGCAGCAGCGCAGGCCGCCATTTCCAAACCAGGAGCAGTCCGGAAAGCGCCACGGAAAGCGGAATCCACAAAGCAGGCAACTGCCGGAAGCTGTGCAAAAACCCCAGCCCCAGCCCCGCGGCGATGACCAAAAACGGCAGTGACGGCCAGGATTTGGCCCAGGGCAGCAGCTTGGCTACACTAGCCCCCTTACGACTTAGGAAATATCGCATTGCGCCTACCTGCATTCTGCCGCCTTCCCACCCGCGAGGACGTCCTCAGCAAACGTCCACTGGGACGTTTTACCCATTATCTGGCCCGCCCGATACTCTGGCATCCCCATCGTCACAACGTCGCGCGCGCCGTAGCCATCGGCACCTTTATTGGCAGCCTGCCTTTTTTTGGCCATGTTCTGAGCATCTTACTCATCAGTCTCTGGCGTCGCGCCTATATTCCCGTCGGCGTCGTTATGCCCTTTGTAGTGACTGGTCCCTTCACCATTGTGCCTTTTTTCTTCGCATCCTATGAGCTGGGGTTCTGGCTGCTCAACCAGCTGGGGCTGGCCCCGGCCATCACCATCCATTATGCGGATATCCACGCGATGTTCCATGGTCAGATCAGCATGATGATCATGGGGGACCGCCTCTGGCACGCCTATCTGCTCACCTGGCTGGGCAGCATCATCCTCGGCGGAGGACTCGCCCTGATACTGTATTTTGGCGTGCTCGGTGGCTGGCGGCTCTGGATACTGTGGCGGCTGCGCCGTCGTCGTCTGCACCGCAGCCGGTTTTAGTGCACGGCTTCCAGGGGCTCTAAGACGCCATCTTGCAGCCGGAGCACGCGCCCCATGTGTGCCGCCAGCGCTGGCTCATGGGTGACGATAACCAGTGCGGTGCCCAGTTCCTGATTAAGGTCGAGCATCAGTTGGTGGACACTCTCCGCCGACTCACTGTCGAGATTGCCGGTGGGTTCATCGGCGAGGAGCAGCGCCGGACGGGTAACCAGGGCACGCGCCAGGGCGACCCGTTGCCGTTCGCCACCGGAGAGTGTGCCGGGCTTGTGGTCCAAGCGTTCGCCCAAGCCGACGCGGGTCAGGATTTCCTTACCCCAGGACTCTACAGAGTGGCGCGACACCCGGCGTATCAGCAGCGGCAGCAGCACATTCTCCAGCGCAGTGAACTCGGGCAGCAAACGATGTAACTGATAGACGAAGCCGACACTCTGGTTACGTAAGCGGCTGCGCGCCGACTCACTCAGTTTGTAGACCTCCTGCCCGAGAATCCGTACCACCCCCCCCGACGGGCGCTCTAATCCGCCCATGAGGTGCATCAACGTGCTCTTGCCCTGCCCGGAGGCCCCCACAATGGCTACCCGCTCGCCGTGACGGACTTCCAGATTGATGTCGCGAATGACTTCCAGGTGTTCGCGACCAATGGCGAAGCTCTGGCGCAGGTGCTCGACGGAAAGAATGATCTGCTCACTCATAACGCAGGGCCTCAGCAGGAGCGATGCGCGAGGCACGCCAGGAGGGATACAACGTCGCTATCCAGCTCATGATGAGCGCGGCAATAGCCACATGGATCACATCCCAGGGCTCCAGCTTGGAGGGTAACTGGCTGATGGAATAAACCTCCGGTGAAATAAATTGGACGTGAAACAACTGCTCGATAGCTGGTACCAGGGTCGGAATATTCAAAGCCAGCAACACCCCGAAGAAGACACCGAGCAGCGTGCCAAAGAGTCCGATGACTCCACCTTGAACCATAAAAATCAGCATGATACTACGCGGCGTTGCGCCGATGGTGCGGAGGATGGCGATATCCGTCTCCTTATCGGTGACCACCATCACCAGTGTCGCCACGATGTTGAAGGCGGCGACAGCGATGATGAGCGACAGGATCACAAACATCACCAGTTTCTCCATGCTCAGGGCCTTGAAGAAGTTTTCATGGGTCTGGGTCCAGTCCTGGATATAAAAAGCAGCACCGAGCTGTTTTTGCAGATGGGCGGCGAAGGCCGGGGCGGCAAAGGGATCTTTGATCTGCATGCGCAAGCCAGTTACGCCCTGGTTCAATCCGTAGAGCCGCTGCGCGTCACCCAGGTTGATATAGGCCATGCCGCTGTCGTAAGCGTAAATCCCGACGGAAAAGAGCCCGACCACCGTGAACTGGCGCAAGGCGGGGGTTACCCCCAGCGGGGTGACCCCACCCTGGGGGGAAATTAGGGTAATTTTATCCCCCACCGTCACCCCCAGTTGCCGCGCCAGCGCACGGCCGAGGACGATACTCCAGGGGTGGGTCTGCAGGGACTGCAAGTCACCCATTTTCATATCGCTGGCCAGTTTGTTGACGCGGCTTTCCAAAGACGGATCAATACCCTCGATGACCGCACCGCTGACCAGCCCGTCGTGGGAGAGCATGGCCTGCGCCTGCACGTAGGGCGCCATACCCGTCACCTCAGGAATTGTCGAAAGACGCTTTACCGCCGTCGGCCAGTTCAGCACCGGCACCCCGTTGCCCTGAATAATCACATCCGAAGTCACCGCCAGAATCCGTGCACGCAAGGTATGATCAAAGCCGTTCATCACCGCCATGACGGCGATCAGGGCCGCCACGCCGATGACCATGCCCATGATCGCCGTGCCGGTGATGAAGGAGATAAAGTGATTGCGGCGCTTGGCGCGGGTGTAACGCAGCCCGATCCAGAGCTCATAAAACCTCATGACTGCTCCGGCCGCAGATGGGGAAAGAGAATCACCTCGCGAATGCTGGGCTGATCGGCGAGCAGCATGACCAGACGGTCGATGCCCAGCCCCACCCCTGCCGTCGGCGGCATGCCGTATTCCAGGGCGCGAATATAGTCGGCATCGAAGCACATCGCCTCTTCATCACCGGCGTCCTTCGCCGCCACCTGCGCCCGGAAGCGGGCGGCCTGATCTTCGGGATCATTCAACTCGGAGAAACCGTTGGCCAGCTCGCGGCCGGCGATCATCAACTCGAAACGATCCGTGACCTCGGGGTCGAGATCATTACGGCGCGCCAGCGGACTGACTTCCAGGGGATACTCGGTGATGAAGGTCGGCTGCTGGAGATGGCCTTCCACCGTCTTCTCGAAGATTTCGATAAGACGCTTGCCCCAGCCCCAGGAGGGCTGACAGGGCAGCTGTAACTGCGCGAGCTTAGCCGCCAGCACTGCGGGGTCCCGCAGATCGGCATCCGCCAGATCGGGGTTATGGGCACGCACTGACTCCGTCACCGTTAAACGGTGGAAGGGTTTGCCGAGGTCAATCTCCAGCCCTTGGTAGTTTATCGCCGTCGTGCCCAAGGACGCCTGTGCCGCAGCACGGATCAGGGTCTCGGTGAGGTCCATGGCGCGCACGTGGTCGGCGTAGGCCTCGTACCATTCGAGCATGGTGAACTCGGGGTTATGGCGGGTGGAAATGCCTTCATTGCGGAAGTTGCGGTTGATTTCAAAAACCTGCTCAATGCCGCCCACCACCAATCGCTTGAGGTACAACTCCGGGGCGATACGCAGGTAGAGGGTCATATCCAGGGCATGGTGATGGGTAACGAAGGGCCGCGCCGTGGCACCGCCGGGGATAGGCTGCATCATGGGCGTCTCCGCCTCATAAAAGCCGCGCTGGCGCAGACCATCGCGCAGGGCTGCCACCGTTTCGGCACGAATCTGGAAGGTGCGGCGGGTGGCTTCGGTGACGATCAGATCGACATAGCGCTGGCGGAAACGGGTTTCCGGGTCGGCGAGTCCGTGCCATTTTTCCGGCAGCGGGCGCAGGGCCTTGCTCAGCAGTTGGAGCTTATGCACTTTAACCGAAAGCTCCCCGGTCTTGGTGCGGAACAGGACACCATCCACACCGATGATGTCGCCGAAATCCAGGCCCTTGAAGCGCGCGTAGGCCTCTTCGCCCAGGTTATCGCGGCTGACAAAGAGTTGAATACGCCCGGACTGATCCTGAATGTCGGCGAAACTGGCTTTACCCATGACCCGGCGGCTCATCAGTCGCCCGCCGAGCCGCGCCGCGATGGGCTCCTGCTCCAGGGCCGTGGCATCCATATCGCCATAACGCTGTTGCAAGTCGCCCGCCAAGGCATCGCGACGGAAGCCGTTGGGATAGGCATGGCCTTCGCTACGCCAGTGTCCCAGCTTGTCACGCCGCACCTGCATCTGGTCATTGAGTTCCTGATCCACCATCCGTCCCCTTCCTGCAAAATACTGAGTGACTACCGCTTACAATCCGGCCTTCAACGCCGCTTCAATGAAAATATCCAGCGCCCCATCGAGCACCTTCTGGGTGTCGCCCACTTCGATCCCGGTGCGCAGGTCTTTGATCCGCGACTGATCCAGCACATAGGAACGGATCTGATGACCCCAGCCGATATCGCTTTTGCTGTCCTCCAGCGCCTGCTTTTCGACGGCACGTTTCTGCATCTCCATCTCATAGAGTTTGGAGCGCAACATGCGCATGGCCTCGGCCCGGTTCTTGTGCTGCGAGCGGTCGGTCTGGCAGGCCACGACAATGCCCGAGGGCACATGGGTGATACGAATGGCCGAGTCGGTCTTGTTGACGTGCTGACCACCCGCCCCGCTGGCCCGATAGGTGTCCACCTTAAGGTCCGCCGGATTGATATCCACCTCGAAACTGTCGTCAATCTCGGGATAAATAAAGACGCTGGCGAAGCTGGTATGACGGCGATTGCCGGAGTCGAAAGGCGATTTGCGCACCAGGCGATGGACGCCGGTTTCGCTACGCAGCCAACCGAAGGCATGGTCACCGCGCACATGGATGCTGGCCGACTTGATGCCCGCCACTTCGCCCTCGGAGACCTCCACCAGTTCCGCCGCAAAGCCATGGGACTCGGCCCAGTGCAGATACATGCGCAGAATCATTTCCGCCCAGTCCTGCGCCTCGGTGCCGCCCGCGCCCGCCTGAATATCCACAAAGCAGTTTGCCGCATCCTGCGCGCCAGAGAACATGCGCTGGAATTCCAGCTTCTCGACCATGGCCAGCGCGCTATCGAGATCCGCATCGACAGCGGCGAGGAGTTCTTCGTCCTGCTCGCTCAGGGCCAACTCCAGCATCTCGCTGCCATCGGCGAGGCTCGCGGTGAGCTTGTCCATGGGCGTGATGATGGCTTCCAGAGCAGCCCGTTCGCGACCCAGTTCCTGGGCCTTTTCGGCGTTGTTCCAGATGGTCGGGTCTTCCAGCTCCCGTTGAACTTCCTCTAAGCGACCGCGCTTTTCTTCGAGGTCAAAGATACCCCCTCAGGCCCGCGACACGGACCTGGAGATCTTCGTGCAGCGCACGCATCTCATTCACTTCTCTCATGATTCTTCCTTTTCCATCAGGTTGCGCCAGGACCATACCCGCGCGCACCCGGTTGCCCTGCACGCAAAACTTCCAATTATGCGCATATTCGGTGCTGATCTCCAGCAGTGTTTCGGCAGGGATGGCAGGGCATCAAAAAACGTCCATTCCATCCACTGGGCCCCGCGAGACAATTTCGTTTCCACGGGGCGAGTATACACCACACACTCTCCGCAGTGAGTGCATGAACGGTGCCAGCGGCAGTGCGTTGGGGTGGCGGTTGAGCTAGACTGAATGCATGAACACTGCGAGGGAATGTGCCATGCCTATTTCAATTGGAAGAATCGCTGCGCTTGTCTTGGGTATTTTAGCGCTATCAGGCTGTACCGTTAACCCTTACGGCGGAAATGGAAATCAGGGGTACAACCAGCAACCCCCACCACCACCTGACCAGGGATCTGGTCAGTACAACAATGACTACGGCAATTCACCAGGCGTACCCGGTGGCCTACCCCCAGGAGGTCCGGGCGCGCCTTAACCGCGAAACCAAAACGATCCGCTCATTAATGAATGACGCGTTGCCTGCAACGCTTAAGCACCCCAACAAGCAAGAAGAACGGCAACCAATTAAACAATTTGGATACATAAGGTCGTATGGCGTCTCGATTCACACCCAGCCGGAGCCGCCATGCGGCATATGATCAATGTCCGTAACAAAAATTTCCATAACAAGGTGACCTGTGACGATAGAAACCAATCTTTTTGAAAAAATCGACTTCGCAAACGCAACAAAAGTAGTGCGCCCGACTTTAGGTAATGAAGCACCAATCGCACTATTCAGGCTGGTGCGTCTTATTCTTCTAGAGGATATGTTTGGTGTTAGTTCTACAGCACAGGCATACCTATCAGGGAGACACCTTGGATATAGCCTTGGGTTAAAAGATCTAAGCCAATTTGTAGAATTATGCGAACAACTTAAAATAGGGGTCATAAAAACTGGGGAAAATGATAAAGGGCAACTACATATTGATGTTTACGAATGTGTTACCTGTTCTGGAATGGAACCTGTCGGGCGCACCCTGTGTTCTTTCGAGGGCGGTTTGATTGCCGGCGTAGCAGAGGGCATATTTAAAAACAAGGTTAACGTCCGCGAGGTTACTTGCATAGGCGGGCTTGGACATGAATCATGTGGCTTTGATGTAATACAGAAGTAATGGTAATGCGACAGAATGATACATGAGGTCTAATTGGCATGCCGAATCCGCAACTGCAGCGTCGTCGTATCCCGGAACGTATTAGTATCCAGCTCGTAAGCCATGAGTACCGTCTGCCCCACTCCCACCGGGCAGACGCCACTTTCCACGGCGCCGAACCAGATGGCGTCGTAGTCCATCGCATCCATTTTCACAACCAGTTTCAGATGCCTGCCGTCACCCACCGGGCGGACCTGTTCAATCCGGCCGTGGCCTCTGAAAACGGGGTGCTCCCATTGGCGGCCAAAAGGTTCTAAGGCGGCCAGTTCTTCCACAACGGCGAAGCTGGGAGTCACCTCCAGCGCACCATCGGTGACAATCTCCGGGCCGACCCTGTGGTCGCGCAATGCGCTTGCGGCGATAGAGGCCCACGCTTCTGCAAAGCGCTGCAGACCATCGCGCTTTAAGGTCACCCCACCAGCGCCGGCATGGCCACCCCAGGCGGTAAAATCATCGGGATAACGATCGGCTATCTCCGCCAGGGCATCCCGCACATGAAAGCCATGCACGGTTCGCAGAGAGGCGGTGATATGCTCGCCCTCGGCTTTGGGCGAGAAATAAGCGACTGGCCGACCGAAAGACTCCGCCAGTCGCGCCGCACAAATGCCATGGACACCCGCGTGGCCTTCCGGGTCGAATATCGTAATCGCCGCGGCGCCATCTCTTACCTGCTGTGCCGCCTGTTTGGTGCTTCTGTGCAGCATATTCGACTGGACCGCCTTACGTTCGGTGTTATGCTCGACGAAATGCTGCGCCAGTTCTTCCGCGGCCGGAGCGTTATCACTCATCAACAGATTCACACTGCCCAGTGCCGAATCCAGGCGTCCGCGGGCGTTGATGACGGGCGCAAAATTAAATGCCAGGGTAGCGGCGGTGATGGGGCCTTTGCCGTTCGTGGCAACATACAAGGCCCGCCAGGCGGGCCGCGCCAGCGGTGAGTTCATGATCGCCAGGCCGCGGGCGATAATCGCCTTGTTATTGGTGGACCGCGCCAGATTGACACAATCGGCCATGGTGCCCAGGGCGACGAGATCCAGCAGACCGCCGAGTTTTGGAGTAGTGGCGGGAAGGTCGCCATCCCGAATAAGTCGCTGACGAAGCGCACAGCACAGCAGCCACGCCACATGCACGCTGGCGATGTACGGATCG
>JAAOMR010000214.1 GCA_018853935.1 Acidithiobacillus ferrivorans | reverse complement strand
AACCCGCCATTTCGTTCACCGGCGGGCAGGTCGCCATCATGACTGATTCTGCCCATACCCGGGCGCGCATTGAGCATATTGACGACCATAAGATCCGGGCTGCACTGGATGCTGGCAAGATTGTGGTCGTCGCGGGCTTTCAGGGAGTCGATCCACATGGCAATATCACCACCCTGGGGCGCGGCGGTTCGGATACCACCGCCGTGGCCCTGGCGGCGGCACTGCATGCCGATGAGTGCGACATTTTCACCGATGTGGATGGCATCTACACCACCGACCCGCGGGTAGAATCCCGGGCACGCCGCCTGGATCGCATCACTTTTGAAGAAATGCTGGAAATGGCCAGCCTCGGTGCCAAGGTTCTACAAACCCGTTCCGTCGAATTCGCCATGAAATACCATGTTCCCGTGCGGGTCTTGTCGTCTTTTCAGGATGGTCCCGGCACCCTGGTTACCAATGAGGAAAATTCTGTGGAAGCTCCCCGCGTCTCCGGTATCGCCTTCTCCCGCAATGAGGCGAAAATCACCGTCGTCGGCGTGCCCGATCATCCGGGCATCGCCTATGCCATTCTGGGCCCGATTTCCGCGGCCAATATCAATGTGGACGTAATCCTCCAGAATGTTTCGGAGGCGGGTAAAACCGACTTCACCTTCACGGTGGAGCGCAATGATTTCGCCAAGACCCAGGGTATTCTCCAGGGCGTGGCCCGGGAACTCGGCGCCGAGGATGTACGGGGCGATACCCACATCGTCAAGGTTTCCGTGGTGGGCGTCGGGATGCGCTCCCATGCCGGTATCGCCGCCACCATGTTCGAAACGCTGGCACGGGAAAACATCAATATCCAGATGATATCCACCTCTGAGATCAAGATTTCGGTCGTCATTGAAGAAAAATATCTGGAACTCGCGGTGCGGGCACTGCACGCGGCTTTCGCCCTGGACGGAGAGGTACCCGCCTGATGCCACTCATGTCCACTTATGCCCGGCTACCGGTCGCTTTTGCGAGGGGCGATGGAGTATGGCTCTATGATACCGAGGGGCGCCGTTATCTGGACGCCCTGGCAGGGATCGCCGTCTGTGGCCTGGGTCACAGCCATCCGGCCGTGACCCGCGCCTTGCAGGCCCAGGCCGGGCAACTGCTGCACACCTCCAATCTCTACCACATTCCTGCGCAGGAAAAACTGTCTGACACCCTCTGCGCGATCAGTGGGATGGATGCGGCCTTTTTCTGCAATAGCGGTGCCGAGGCCAATGAAGCGGCCATCAAAATCGCCCGTCTCCATGGTCATGGCAAAGGCATCGCCGAACCGCAGATTCTGGTATTCAGCAACGCTTTTCATGGCCGCACCCTGGCGGCACTGACGGCCACCGGTAATTTTCGCATCCAGGAAGGCTTCGGCCCCTTGATGCCAGGCTTTGTGCGCGCCCCTTATGGCGATCTCCACACCGTCCGCGCGCTGGTTGCAGCCAACCCCGGCATTTGCGCCATTCTCGTCGAACCTGTTCAGGGCGAAGGCGGTGTACGCCCGGCGCCTGAAGGTTTTCTGACGGGCTTACGGGCGGTCTGCGACGCGCATGGACTACTCCTGATGCTGGACGAAGTGCAGACAGGCATCGGCCGTACCGGGGCTTTCTTCGCCTACCAGCAGATTCCTGGTCTGCTTCCCGATGTGCTCAGCCTCGCCAAAGGACTGGGCAACGGGGTGCCCATCGGTGCCATGCTCGCCCGCCAGTCGACCGCTGCGCTCTTCGGACCGGGCAAACACGGCACCACCTTCGGTGGCGGGCCTTTGGTCTGTGCCGCCGCGCAAGCCGTACTGGATACCATGCAGCAGGAAGCCATACCAGCCCACGCCGAACGTATGGGTGCCCTGCTGCGCCAGCGCCTGCAAGAACGCCTGGGACAACATCCCGAGGTAGTGGAAGTGCGCGGCATGGGCCTGATGGTCGGCATCGAACTGGCCCATAAGCCCGAACGTCTGGTGGAACGCGCCCTGGAAGCGGGACTACTCATCAACGTCACCGCCGAACGGGTGATCCGTCTGTTGCCACCACTGATTCTGCAAGCGGCGGAAATCGACCTCCTCGTCGCCGGCCTGGCCAGTCTTCTGGAATCCGCATCATGAATATCCGTCACTTTTTACGCCTCTCCGATCTCGGCCCCAGCGAACTGCGGGCACTCCTGCAGCGCGCCATCGCCCTGAAGAAAATCCAGCGGGAGGGCGAACGCTACGCCCCTTGTGCAGGCCGGACACTGGCGATGATCTTCGAGAAATCCTCCACCCGCACCCGGGTGTCCTTTGAGACGGGCATGGCGCAGTTGGGCGGTCACGCCCTTTTTCTCTCACCACGGGATATCCAACTGGGGCGCGGCGAGAGCATTGAAGACACCGCCAGGGTAATCTCGCGCATGGTCGATATGGTGATGATTCGCACCTTCGGTCACGACAATCTCATCCGCTTTGCCGCCGCCTCGCAAGTGCCGGTGATCAACGGGCTCTCCGACGACCACCACCCCTGTCAACTTCTGGCCGATCTGATGACGGCGACGGAACACTGGGGTGACCTGCGCGGCAGGACTGTGGCCTATATCGGCGACGGCAGCAATAATATGGCCCACTCTTGGATGGAAGCCGCCCGGATTTTCGACTTTCGACTGCGCATCGGCGGCCCTGCAGGGTATGTACCCAGCACCGAAATGCTACAGACCGGCGGCAACCAAGTCACAGTCCTGCACGATGCAATGGCCGCAGCCTGCGGTGCCGACCTGATCGTCACCGACGTCTGGACCAGCATGGGGCAAGAAGAAGAGGCCGCCGCACGCAAAGCGATTCTCGCCCCTTTCCAGGTCAATACCACGCTCATGGCCGCTGCGGCGGCGGACGCCTTATTTATGCACTGTCTTCCTGCCCACCGTGGCGAGGAGGTCAGCGCCGAAGTCATCGATGGACCCCGCTCTGTCGTCTGGGAAGAGGCGGAAAACCGCCTACACGCCCAGAAAGCCCTGATGGAATTATTATTTGGCATCGGCCCCGTGGCCGCACTGCAAGGAGATTGATGCATGGTCAAGAAAGTCGTTCTCGCCTATTCCGGTGGTTTGGATACCTCAGTCATCCTCAAATGGCTGCAGGATCAGTACCAGTGCGACGTGGTCACCTTCACCGCCGACATCGGCCAGGGTGAAGAGCTGGAACCGGCGCGCGCCAAAGCGGAGAAGCTCGGTGCCAGAGAAATCTTCATTGATGATCTGCGCCAGGAATTCGTCCGTGATTACGTGTTCCCCATGTTCCGCGCCAACACCATCTACGAGGGCGAGTACCTGCTGGGTACCTCCATCGCCCGGCCCCTCATCGCCAAGCGCATGGTGGAAATCGCCGCCGACGTCGGTGCCGATGCCGTCGCCCATGGGGCTACCGGCAAGGGTAACGATCAGGTGCGTTTTGAGCTGGGGGCATACGCCCTCAACCCCGACATTCAGGTCATCGCTCCCTGGCGGGAATGGGACCTGAACTCCCGCGAAAAGCTCCTCGCTTATGCCGAACAACATGGCATTCCGGTGGAACGCCACGGCAAAAAATCCCCCTACTCCATGGATGCCAACCTGCTGCATATTTCCTATGAAGGCGGCATTCTCGAAGACCCCTGGGCGGAAGCCGAAGACGGCATGTGGCGCTGGACCACGGCGCCGGAACAAGCGCCAGATCAGCCCCGTTATCTGGAGATCACCTTTGCCCATGGTGATCCGATTGCCATCGACGGCGAGCCGCTCACGCCCGCGCAGTTGCTGGCGCACCTCAACACGGTCGGCGGCGAGCACGGCATCGGGCGCCTGGATATTGTCGAAAACCGCTACGTCGGCATGAAATCCCGGGGCTGCTATGAGACCCCCGGCGGCACCATTCTGCTCAAGGCCCATCGCGCTATCGAATCTATCACCCTGGACCGGGAAGTCGCCCATCTCAAGGATGAGCTCATGCCCCGCTACGCCAGTATCATCTACAACGGCTTCTGGTGGAGCCCGGAACGCCGCGCCCTGCAAACGCTCATCGATCAGACCCAGCGACTGGTCAATGGTGTGGTGCGCCTCAAACTCTACAAGGGGAGTTGTATGGTGGTGGGACGGCAGTCCCAGGAGAGTCTTTTTGATCCACGTATTGCCACCTTTGAAGATGATGCCGGCGCCTACAATCAGAAAGATGCCGAGGGCTTCATCAAGCTCAATGCGCTGCGTTTGCGCATCGAAAAACGTTTGCAGGGTTAACGGCGATGGCTCCCGAGCAGCATGTACCGGCCAACGCACTGGGCAAAACCAGCCGCATCTCTCTGGACGGGCGACGCAGTGAACGCAGCGTTATTCTCGCCGATGGCAGCATGCACAGTCTCACCCTTCTGCACCCGGGCATCTATACTTTGCGCAGCGAAGTAACGGAAACCATGCAGATACTCAGTGGAATAGCCTACTATCGCGCCGAAGGCGCCAACGACACTCAGGAGTTGCATACTGGCGACAGCATGGTCATTCCTGCCAACCAGAGCTACCGGCTAGAAGTGGTGGAGCCTCTGGATTACCTGCTTTCAAGTTAAGGAGATTCTCATGCGCATACTGCACACCATGCTTCGCGTCGTCGATCTGGATCGCGCCATTGCCTTCTACACAGAGGTGCTCGGCATGCATCTCCTGCGCCGTAAAGATTATCCCGAGGGCGAGTTTACCCTAGCCTTCGTCGGTTATCAGAACGAGAGTGCCGGGGCGGTCATCGAGCTGACCTATAACTGGGGCGTGGAACATTACGAGCTCGGCGACGCCTTCGGGCATATCGCCATTGCAGTAGAAGATGCCGGGGCGGCCTGTGACAGTATCCGCCAGCGGGGCGGGAAGGTGGTGCGCGAGGCGGGGCCCATGAAGCATGGCAACACCGTCATCGCCTTCGTGGAAGACCCCGATGGCTACCGCATCGAGTTGATCGAGCGCAAAGCAGACTTTGCCGAATATCCGGCCTGAACAGCGAAATTGCGCACTCGGGTCATTCCTTTTTAATCCTCAGACCACAATGCCGTGGCCCCTATATTCCGCAAATATTGCTGATGGACCGCGCGCTCCTCGGGGCTGGCGCGAATCACCCGCAAGGGGTCTCGTGGCCGCGCTAATGCCGCCGGAATGACCGCGCTCCGACCATCCGCAGAGCGTTGCGCTTCCGCTGCGCCATGGGAGCCACCCGCAGCACCCAACAACCCCATCATATCCACCTGCCCACCCGTCATAGCCAGGTAGACCTCTGCGAGTATCTCGCAGTCCAGCAAGGCACCGTGCAGATCACGACGACTGTTGTCCACACTATAGCGTCGGCACAAACTGTTCAGATCATTTTTCTGGCCGGGGTGGCGGCGGCGCGCATCCACCAGGGTATCCATTACCGCCTGCCTTAATGGTGCTTTTTCCACCTGTTGCAGTTCATGATTCAAAAAACCCAGATCAAAAGGCGCATTGTGAATAATGAGTTCCGCGTCACCCAGGAAGTCCAGAAAGGCGTCCGCGACCTCCGCGAAACCCGGCTTATCCTGCAAAAACTCGGCGGTCAGTCCATGCACCCGCAAGGCCTCGGGATCACTGCTGCGCTGCGGATTGAGATATTGCTGGTAATGTACCCCTGTCACCCGCCGGTCGATCAGTTCCACGGCACCGATTTCAATCACCCGATGCCCTTGCTTCCAGTCGATGCCCGTGGTTTCCGTATCCAGCACCACCTGCCTCACAGCCATCCTTCCCCCTCCTGTGCCTGCCCACCCGCTGCACATTGATCCATGACCAGATTCAGCAACGCGTCTACCCGTTCATTCTCGATATGCCCCGAGTGCCCTCTCACCCACTCCCATTGAATCTCGTGAGGTGCCGCCACGGTCACCAAGCGCTCCCAAATGTCCTTATTTTTTACCGCATCCCCAGCGGCCGTCCGCCAGCCCCGGCGCTGCCAGCCAGCCAGCCATTGGGTCATACCATCGCGCAGATAACGGGAATCACTGATTACCCGCACGACGCTGGGACGTTTAAGTGCCTCCAGGCCACGCAAAGCCGCGGTCAACTCCATTCGGTTGTTCGTCGTTTCCGGAACGAAGCCCCATAAGACCTTCTCCTGCCCTGCCAGCCGCAGACACGCACCCCAAGCCCCCATACCCGGATTACCGCGGCAACCCCCATCGGTAAATAACTCTATGATTTTTTTTGGCATGATTCAGGGTTCTCGGCAGGATTTGCAACATCATAAGCAACAGGCGCTTCGGAACGGACTTTTTGACGTCCGGAACGCAACTTGAGCGGACGCAGCGCGCCGACCAGCGGGCGCTCGGGATCACGCCGCTGCGCCAGCAACAAATAGGCGTTGGCCCCGGCCGGCCACCAGCGGTCGCCCATCAGTTCCATCCACTGCGCATTGCGCTTCAGGCCCGGCACGGAATATTGAAAGTAGCGTCCCTCGCGCAGCACAAAATCCTGCTCTTCCAGCAGGGTGCGCAGTCGTCCCAGGGGCAGAAAGGGACGCCGCCACGGCCAGGCGCGGTCCCGGCGCCAGAGGTGCCAGCGGCGGACTACACTCAGACTACCCCCTGGGTTGAAGTCCATAATCAGCACATGTCCCTCGGGACGCAGCACCCGCCAGCACTCCTCCAACACCGCCTGCGGATTGGCTATCCGGGTAAGACAGAAAGGGACGATAACCAGATCGAAACGCATGGCCGCAAAAGGCATCGCCTCACAGGCGCCATAGGCTTGCAGATACTCGTCGGCAGGCAAGACAAAGCCATCATTGAGCAACACCCAGGTGTGCTCATGGCCGGGCGGCAGTCCCCAGAAAACGGGTTGCCCGAGTTGCAGAATGGTCTCCGGCTGCAAGCGTTCTACCCAGCGCGGCAGAATATCCCGGGCACGGTCCAGCAAGAGGCGACCGCTGCTCCCATCCCACCAGATGGCGGCACGACGCTCCCGCGGTCGACTGCGACGTCCCAGACTCTGCATATCAGCGCAATAGCCTTGCAGCGGCAGAAAAAGAAAACACTAGCGTCGGGTACCCCAATTCAATGCCATAATGGGCCTATGGTACCTTGCCCGGAGCGAGATGCAAAAATGCCCATTCATTTTATCCCCGCCTTCACGGATAACTACATCTACATCGCAGAAACACCCAAAGGCGCATGGATTATCGACCCCGGTTGCGCCGACCCCGTCTTCGCCTGGTGCGCAGAACATCAGCTCCGTCCTAGCGCCATTCTCTGCACCCACCATCATGCAGACCACACCGGTGGCGTGGAAGCACTGGTGCAACATTTCCGGATACCGGTCTATGGCGCCAATCAGCGCATTCCACAACTCACCCACGCCGTCCGTGCAGGTTCTTTAGCACTGGACGAGGGGTTGCTCACCGTGCTGGAAGTGCCCGGTCATACCCGCGATCATCTCGCCTATATCTGGAAAGACGCGCTTTTCTGCGGCGACACCCTCTTCGCCGCAGGTTGCGGGCGCCTCTTTGAGGGCACGGCAGCGCAGATGTTCCACAGCCTGCAACAGTTCGCCGCATTGCCGAAGGATACCGCCGTCTATTGCGCCCACGAATATACCCTCAGCAATCTGCGCTTCGCAGCACAGGTAGACCCAGAGAACCCGTTCATAGCGCAGCGCCAAAAAGAGGCCACCGAACAGCGCGCGCGCAACGCACCTACCTTGCCCTCCAGCATGGCCCTGGAGTGCGCCAGCAACCCCTTCCTGCGCTGCCATGAGTCCGCCTTGATCAACAGCGCCAACGCCTTCGACCCGAATACCGGCGATGACCCTATCCGCGTCTTCGGCACGCTGCGCCGTTGGAAAGACCACTTTTCCTGAGTTCAGCGCCGTGTCGGCAGGCACATCAATTCAAAACGCTCGGTCCAGGCCTTACGCAAGACCCGCCACACGGCATCGGCGTCCACTGCAGCCAGGATCTGGAGAGACTCTTCCACCGGAATCAGGCGTCCCAGATAGAGCCATTGACGCGTCAGACGGCTCATGCGAATTTCCGCATCCTCCTGCCCCAGCAGGAGCTGAATCCGCAGACTGCGCTTCGCCCAGGCCATATCCTCCGGCTGCGGTCCGTGCTCCAGTAATGTAGCCAGGACCTCCGTCACCGCTTCTGCCGCCTGAGCTTGCTGTGCGCCCGGCGTAGCTGCATAGAGCGTCCACTCTCCGCAATCCCGGAGGGGGTCGAGATGGGAAAACACCTGATAGGCCAAACCCCGTTTTTCACGCAGTTCGCGGAACAGATAGGACGCCGTGCCGCCACCCAGTATGGCATTGGCTACCACATAAGCCAGGTAATCGTCTGCAGCAACGCTGCAAGCCGGCGCCATCCAGATCAGGTGCGCCTGTTGCGCCTGGGCGCGGCGCAGGCGTTTCTGTCCACCATAAAACTGCGGAGCCGACATGGCGGCACGGGTGCCATGGCGCGGCCCCCGGAAAGCCGCCGCCCCCCAGGCACAGAGCGCCACATGTTCCACCTCTCCGACAGCGGTGACGATCAGTGGCGCTTCAGCGAGGACCCGCTGATGATAGGCGCGCAGCCGTTTCTGACTCGCTGCCCGAATACAACGCGCATTTCCCAGCACCGGCCAGGCCAGGGGGTGATCTCCCCAGATTTCCACGAGAGCACGCTCCTGCGCCCAGTCCTCTACATCCTCGGCAGCCATGGCCGCCTCTTGCGCGACAACCCGCTTTTCGAGGCGTAGGTCAGCGTGGTCAAAGCGCGGTTTCGTCAGCAACTCGGTCAGCAGCGTAAAGGCTTCAGCAGCATCTTCCGCCAACACTGTCCCGTGAAAGACCGTGCTTTCGCGATCCGTAAACGCATTGATGGTACCACCCAACGACTCCATTGCCGCATTGAGCGCATCGCCATCACGCTCCGTACTACCTTTGAAGAGCATGTGCTCCAGCAAATGGGCAAAGCCGTTTTCGTCCGCGGCCTGATCCCGGCTGCCATTGCCGACAGTCAGAGACAAAGCCACACTCCGGCGTCCGGGCAGGCGCTCACTGATCACCGTCACACCATTATCCAACGTTGTGCAGAGTGTTCCGGTAGCGCGTGTCATATCAGGAAAGAATTATAAAATAGTGTATACAAAGAGAGAGACCTTTCTAAGACCATTTATTTTCAGGAGACATCCGCGCACCGATAGCCCGCAAAAAGCAGGGGTGGACCATACCCGTCCACCCCCCATTGGCGTTCAACAACATTGATAATGATGTCAGCGGACCACTTATTGCGGGATATCCTTCATACTCAGTTTGATCTTGCCCTGACGATCCACTTCCAGGACCTTGACACGCACTGCCTGCCCTTCCTTGAGGTGATCGTGGACGTCACTGACCCGCTCGCTGCTGATCTGGGAAATGTGCAGCAAGCCATCCCGTCCCGGCAGGATCGTCACAAAGGCACCAAAATCCATGATCTTGGCCACTTTGCCATCATAAATGGTATCAACCTGCACATCCGCCGTCAGCAATTCGATACGCCGCTTCGCTGCGGCGCCGGCTTCACCATCCACAGAAGCAATAGTTACCGTACCGTTGTCCTGAATATCAATGGTCGCACCCGTTTCTTCGGTCAGGGCGCGGATGACCTTGCCGCCCGGTCCAATGACATCGCGAATGCGATCCGGATTGATCTGGATGGTGATAATACGCGGTGCATAGTCAGACAGCTCGCCACGGCTCATAGACAGCACGCCATTCATCAGCCCAAGGATATGCAGCCGCCCGGCCAGCGCCTGCTTGAGCGCCTGTGCCATGATTTCCCGGGTAATCCCGTCGATCTTGATATCCATCTGCAGGGCGGTCACCCCCTGTTCGGTGCCCGCCACCTTGAAATCCATATCACCCAGATGATCTTCGTCACCCAGGATATCGGTGAGGACGGCAAAGCGGTCGCCTTCCTTGATGAGGCCCATGGCCACACCCGCCACCGGCGCCTTGAGGGGCACACCGGCATCCATCAGCGCCAGGGAGGCACCACAAACCGTCGCCATGCTGGAAGAACCATTGGACTCCAGCACTTCAGACACCACCCGCAAACTGTACGGGAATTCGCTGTTACTTGGCAGGACCGCCGCTATCGCCCGCTTCGCCAAGCGCCCGTGACCAATTTCCCGACGTTTGGGGGAGCCTACCATGCCCGTCTCACCGGTAGAGAAAGGTGGAAAGTTATAATGCAGCATAAAACGATCACGACTCTCCCCTTGCAGGGCATCAATGATCTGCTCATCGCCCTTGGTGCCCAAAGTCGCCACCACCAAGGCCTGGGTTTCGCCCCGGGTAAAGAGCGCCGAACCGTGGGTCCGCGGCAACACGCCCGCCTCAATGGTGATGGGACGCACCGTCCTGCTGTCCCGACCATCAATGCGTGGCGCGCCATCCAAAATGCGGCCGCGCACAATGCTGGTTTCAATTTTTTTCAACAGGCCACGAACCAGATCGCCGCGCTGTGCATCTTCTGCGGCAAAGGCTATCGCCATCGACTGCTGCACTTCTTCCAGGCGCTTGCTGCGTGCCTGCTTATCCATCAGGGCATAAGCCTCCTGCAAGAGCGGGGTGGCTTTCTCGCGCACCAGCGCGCCCAGTGCCGCATCGGCCACCGGCGCCACCCACTCCCAGCGCGATTTACCGGCTTCCCGCGCCAGGGCCTCAATCGTCTCAATGACCGGCTGGAACTGCGCGTGCCCGAACATCACCGCTTCCAGCATGATTTCTTCGGACAATTGCTGCGCCTCAGACTCCACCATGAGTACCGCCTGCCGGGTCCCTGACACCACGAGATCCAGCTGCGAGCTACTCAGTTGCGAGTAACTGGGGTTCAGCACATATTGTCCGTCGATATAACCCACCCGGGCCGCACCAATCGGACCATTGAACGGAATGCCGGAAATCGCCAGGGCCGCTGAAGCACCGACCAACGCCAAGATATCGGGATCATTATCCCGATCCACTGACAATACCGTGGCGATAACCTGCACTTCGTTCATAAAGCCCTTGGGAAAGAGCGGCCGGATGGGACGATCGATCAGACGTGAAGTCAGCGTCTCTTTTTCAGCGGGCCGCCCTTCACGCTTAAAGAAGCCACCAGGAATTTTGCCCGCTGCATAGGCCTTTTCCTGATAGTTCACCGTTAACGGAAAGAAATCCTGGCCCGGCTTCATCTCCCGGCGGGCCACTGCCGTTACCAGAACGACTGTATCCCCGCTAGAAACCAGTACCGCACCATCTGCCTGGCGTGCCATTCGGCCCGTTTCCAGCTGCAGGCGACGACCGCCAAAATCTACTTCTTTCCGAATAATGGTCAAAACCTTCTCCTTACTTACGCAGACCCAGACGTTCGATCAGCGTGCGATAGCGATTCACATCCCGTCTCTTCAAATAATCCAGCAACTTGCGGCGCTGGCCGACCATTTTCAAAAGGCCTTGACGGGAATGATGGTCATGTTTATTAATCTTGAAATGATCTGCCAGCCCTTCAATACGGGTAGTCAGCAGGGCGACCTGTACTTCAGGAGAACCCGTATCCCCCACGTGTGTGGCATAGCCCTGGACAACTGCTGCTTTGATATCACGAGACAACGACATAGTTCCTGCTCCTCGGAAATTCTAAAAAACAATAACCTCTAGTTTACGCTCATGAGGCGGCGAGGCGCCACCTTTCCGTCGTCCATAACCTCTCCCAAACCGAGGAACTGGCCCATCGGTCCATAGAGGCGAATGCGCCCAAGGGAAGCAGGTGTATGGGCAACCACGACCCCCTGTCCCTGACGCAGGTAATAGGCGGTGTTCTCCGTCAGAGTCACCGCCGGCAAATATTCTAAAGCCAGATCCATGGCTTTAAGCGGGCACTCCTCACGCCCGAGCACCTCAGCAAGCGCTTCCAGGGTCAACGCCTGCGCAATATCAAAAGGACCGGTAGAGGTCCGCCGTAATCCATTGACATGCGCACCACACCCCAGTGCTGCACCGATGTCTGCTGCCAGACTGCGGATATAGGTACCCTTAGAACAGCGCACATCCAGCACCAAACAGTCACCGTCCAACAAAATCAGGTCGAGCGCATCGATCCGTACCTGGCGTGCCGCCCGCTCCACTTCCAGGCCCTTGCGCGCCAGCTCGTACAGCGGCTTGCCACCCTGCTTGATCGCTGAATACATAGGCGGGATTTGCGCGATCACACCGGAAAACTGCGGCAAGACCATACGCACCTGCTCCTCGCTGGCGGTAACCGGCCGCTCTTCGAGAATTTCTCCTTCGCTGTCACCGGTTGTCGTGGTTTGCCCCAAACGCAAAGTTGCTCGATAGGACTTGTCCGCGTTGAGAATATAATCAGAGACTTTGGTAGCCTCACCAAAGAGCAAGACCAGCAGCCCGGTAGCGATGGGATCGAGGCTTCCCGTATGCCCGGCTTTTTTAATGCCGAACAGGCGTTTAACCCGCTGCAAGGCCGCATTGGACGTCAGTCCCGCAGGTTTATCAAAGAGTAGCAGACCATGTTGACAATTCATGGCAGATCCTCTTGTTCCGGTTCCTGCGCCGGCGGCAGATGTGCCAGGAGTTCCGCCATTTCCGCACCCCGATCAAAACGCGCATCGTAAATAAAATGCAGGGGCGGAATACGCCGCAAGGCCAAACGCCTGCCCAGTAGCTGACGGATTTCTCCGGCATGATCCTGTAACACCTGACGCACTGCATCGGCCCGCCCCGGACCATCCATCAGCGAAAAATATACGGTCGCCGAGCGCATATCCGTCGGCAAATCCACCATGGTGATACTGGGGGGCAGCAGAACCAAGTCGGAAGGCATCCCATGCAGGCGCGGCAACACCGCTGCTATTTCTTCCCGCAGTAAATGGGCCACCCTGGCGCCGCGCGGATACGCGCGATGAGAACTATGCAAAACCGACTCCTAGACCGTTCGTGCCACTTCGGTGGTTTCGAAAGCCTCAATAACGTCGCCGTTTTTCAGATCATTGAAGTTGCGGACACCCACACCACACTCAAAACCTTCACGCACTTCTTTGACATCCTCTTTGAAGCGCCGCAAGGAATCCATTTCTCCGGCATGAATGACCACATCCTGACGGAGCACCCGGACCTTGGCGTTACGCCGCAAGATGCCGTCGGTAACCATACAACCAGCAATCATACCCACCTTCGGCACCCGGAACGTATCGCGCACCTGCGCATGACCCAGAATACGCTCACGAATTTCGGGAGCGAGCATACCACTCATAGCGGCCTTCACCTCGTCCACCGCATCATAAATGACGCTGTGATAACGGACGTCCACGCCGCTATGGTCAATCAGACGCCGGGCAGGCGCTTCCGCCCGCACGTTGAAGCCGATGATAACCGCCTGAGATGCCGCGGCGAGATTCACATCAGACTCCGTAATTCCACCGACCCCGGAATGAATGACATTGACCTTCACCTCGGCAGTGGAAAGGCGCTCCAGCGTCGTGGCCAAAGCCTCTACGGAGCCCTGCACGTCCGCCTTAATCAGCAAGTTCAACTGCTGCAACTGACCATCTGCAGCGGCCTCGAACAGGCTTTCCAGCGTCGCTTTCTGATGCTTCGCCAAACGCACGTCACGGAATTTTCCTTGGCGAAAAAGTGCCACTTCGCGGGCTTTACGCTCATCGGCAACCACGACCACCTCGTCACCGGCGTGCGGTACATCCCCCAGACCCAACACTTCTGCCGGCATGCCAGGAGCCACCGACTGTGTCGACTGACCCGTATCATCTACCAACGCCCGCACCCGTCCGAATTGTGCTCCAGCCAGGAGCATATCACCCGTATGTAAGGTGCCCTGCCGTACAAGCACAGATGCCACGACACCGCGTCCACGATCCAGTCGGGACTCGATGACCACGCCCTTCGCCGGACCGTTTACCTGGACTTCCAGATCGAGCATCTCCGCCTGTAACAGAATCGCGTCAAGCAAATCATCAATATGCAGCCCTGTCTTCGCAGAAACATTCACAAATTGAGTGTCACCACCCCACTCCTCAGGCACCACTTCATGCCCAGCGAGTTCCTGGCGTATGCGCTCCGGGTCTACGGACGGCTTATCGATTTTGTTAACCGCCACCACGATGGGCACGTTAGCGGCCTTGGCGTGGTGAATCGCCTCAATCGTCTGCGGCATCACGCCGTCATCGGCGGCCACCACCAGCACGACAATGTCCGTCGCCTGCGCGCCACGGGCACGCATGGCCGTAAACGCCTCATGACCCGGCGTATCGAGGAAGGTCACCATCCCCTTGGGCGTCTCCACATGGTAGGCGCCGATGTGCTGGGTAATACCCCCAGCCTCACCACTGGCCACCTGTGCAGAACGAATCCGATCCAGCAGCGATGTCTTGCCGTGGTCCACATGCCCCATGACCGTCACCACCGGAGGCCGTCGACCCATGATCGGTGTCTCCGCAATCCCATCCTCTACTAAAAAGGCCTCGGGACTGGTGATTCCCACCAACTTCACCTTGTGCCCCAGTTCCTCTACGACAATGGCGGCGGTTTCCTGATCAATCACCTGATTGATAGTAGCCATCACCCCCATCTTCATCATCGTTTTGATCACGTCAGTGGCCTTGATCGCCATCCGGCTAGCCAACTCACCTACAGTAATCGTTTCTGGAACCGCCACTTCACGGATGACCGGCGCTGCCGCCCATTCACTGGTGGCTGGTCCCCCCTTGCCGCGGCCGCGTTTATCTCCGGACTTGCGGCGCCGTGCCAGGGCATCAGCATTGCCGCCCTCATCACTACGTCGCCCGCCCCGCCGGGCAGCACCACTGCGGCGGGCATCATCATCCCCGGCGCGCGCGCCCCCCGGCCCGGCTTTCTTGCCTTTCGCTGGCGCCGCCGCGGCAGGCGTTCTGCTGGC
>JAAOMR010000213.1 GCA_018853935.1 Acidithiobacillus ferrivorans | reverse complement strand
GCCGAATCACCTATGGATGCCACACTGGACGCACCCCATCATCCGATCATTATGCTGGACTCCGTCACGGAGCTGGATGGCGTGAACCAATCCGCGCAGGGCGCTTTCGATGGCTTCTCCGCTGACCACCATCAACTCCTGCTCAAACAGGAAGATGGCAACATCCTGGCGGTACAACATCCTAATATCGACGACTGGCGCACCACGGGCATGTTCAATGGCAAAGGCGGCTGGGCGGGTGACCGGGATGAGGCGAAAGCCATCGAAGATTTACAGGCCAATCATTCGACCGTATCCATTCGGACAGCCACCAATCAAGGTGACGGTCGGGGCCCTGTGCCCATTGTGCTGCTCACGGTGAATGGCGAGCAACGTAGTAGCAGTTTTGTCTCCCACTTGGTGAAAATACAGAAGCATCAACGGGAACGCGCTGCCGCTTTTGATGCCCTTGTCACCCATTATGCGGACAATGACCGGGTACTAATCTCCCTACCCAATCCGCTGACCGACCAGCAGGGCGACAAAACCATGACCGTGACCTACGTCCTGGGTCAGCACGATTGCCAGATTGAGGTCACTTTCAAGGACATTGACGCCAATTCCGGCATTTTCAGCAAACGCACTGCCCGTGCCCTATTACTGGAAAATGGCAAGGACACCCACTGGTCCGATGCTGCGGAGGCCAATATTCGTGATCCGCAACAGTTGATTCGTGACCTCGAAGGCTTGCGTGATGCGGCGATGGCGGAAATCACGCTGCGCACCATCCAAGAGCCATTGATTCAGGCGTACATCGACAGTTATATCACTGCTGCCGACCGCATTGAGGCCACACTAAAAGCCGTGATTCGGGATACTGTTCAGGATCAGGCCAGTGCAGCCTTTGCGTATCACGCCGTGGACGAAGTCATCCGGGAAGTGCAGCACAACGTCATCGCACCCGCCGCCGATGCTTTGCGCGCCATTTCCACGAACCAGCAAATCAGTAACGCCGTGAATGAACGGTTGAGCCATGACACCCGGGCGCAACGTCACAGTCAGGCACTACGGGATGCGCGGGATTTACATGACGAGTTATTTGCACTAGCCAAAACGCGCACGACGGAACGGGGCAAGGCCGCATTGACAGGCAATAACGAAAACACGCCCATCGAGGACGTGGCCGTCGCCATCTTCAACAAGCACGGTATTGAAACGCCGGTTACACCCAAGATCGTCAGTCTGGTGCAAAACCGGGACGTGGACGGTGTTCAGTCCGCCATCGGACACAACAGCCAGAATCCGGCCAGCCAGGAAGTGTTTGAAACCATGACCGGCATCAAACTGGCTAAAACACAAAAGAAGCGCGTTGAACAGATCGATGAATGGGCCGGTATCTCACCGGAACAGCGGGCCACCATGGATGCAGAGCGCGAAGCCCAGCGACGGGAACGTGAAACGCTCCAGTATCTGGGCTACACCTGGGAAACACTGAGCCATATAAACATGCGTGGTGGTGGTAATGGCCAGGATTGGGTCATGACTGAGATTGAAAAGGAAGGCCGCACCCATATCAACGGCACTAAAGTCGGTGAGTCCGGTATGCGCGGCTTCAAATGGGGACTACTTAATCCGGAAAAATCCCATGAAGGTATCCGCTACATTCAGAAAAACCGCGATTTCAATGAATTCTGCAAATCGATTGTGGCGATTGATCTTAATGGCGACGTGTTGGTGGCCTTACAAAAAGCAGGATTGGTCAATGCACCGCAACAGGATGCGGAACAACCCGCCGTCGAAGTCAGCCCGGAAGTGGCGGGGCTGGCCGCTGCACAGGAACAAATCCGTCTGGAAGAAAAGGCGGATCTGGTGAAACGCTCCGCACTTTCTGCGGCTGAGGCGGAGGCGGAGACGGCAACCGTGCCCGGTGCAATCGTGCCCGATGATGCGGAGTTATCCGACATGGATGATGATGAAGCTATGGATGATGAAATCGAAGACGGGGACTACAGCCCCGTACCGGAATCGGAAAAAACCCCATTGCCTGTGATGAAAATGGCGGGGCCGGATATGTTGTCACCTCTC
>JAAOMR010000212.1 GCA_018853935.1 Acidithiobacillus ferrivorans | reverse complement strand
GGCCACTGGCTGGTCCGCAGATTGTGCAGGCCAGTCCTTATAGCCGGGTTTTGCTGGAAGTGCCTGTGCCTGTAAGAAAACATCCGAATGGCATGCCGAGACCAGCTACGCGCACGATCTCCGGAAAAGCCATAGTGACACAAATCGCGCCACAAACTTATCAAGTGAGGATGGTTCCATGATCAGCGAAGCGGATATGGACAACCTCCGCCACATGCTCGGCATCGGTTCGCACATTAAAAAGCGGCAGTGGGGCTACCGTAATCATTTTGCTCCAGGTGGCGCTGATATACAGAGCATGGAACGACTGGAAGCTGTTGTCCTGGTGCGTAAGGGGCAACCTTATCAGGAGACACATTATTACCATGCCACGGAAGTGGGCTGCGTGGCTGCTGGGTTGAAACCGCATCAGGTGCGAAGGGCGATGGTGCCATAATGCTAACCCCACAACTCATTCTCGGGATATCTGAAGAAATTGTCGTTGACCTGTTCGCTGGCGGTGGTGGCATGTCCACGGCCATTGAACAGGCTATCGGTCGCCATGTAGACGTGGCGGTAAACCATAATGCCGAAGCCGTATCCATGCATCAGGTCAACCATCCGCAGACGCGGCATTACATTGGTGACGTTTGGGAGGTCGATCCAAGGGAAGCGACTGAAGGCAGAGAGGTTGGTTTAGTGCATTTATCATCTGAATGCACGCATCACTCCCAAGCCGCCGGCGGACAGCCGCGCAATCAGTCCAGTCGTTCTCTGACCTGGGTTGGCAAGCGTTGGGCCGGTCAAGTAATGCCCAGAGTCATCACCCTGGAAAACGTCAAACAAATCCTGCAGTGGGGACCACTGATCGCCAAGCGCGACAAAGCCACAGGGCGCGTCCTGAAACTGGACGGTACCGTAGCAGAAGCCGGTGAACGAGTGCCTCTCCAGGAGCAATACCTGATACCGGATCCCAAGCGCACTGGGCAAACATGGCGGGCCTTTGTGACGCAGCTCCGAGCCATGGGCTATGCCGTGGAATGGAAGATTCTCTGTGCCGCTGACTTCGGCGCGCCGACAACCCGTGAGCGGTTGTTTATGGTGGCCCGCTGCGATGGCGAACCCATCCGCTGGCCAGATTCCACGCATACCAAAGTAAAAACCAAGGGCAAAAAGCGCTGGCGCTCGGCGGCCGAGTGCATTGATTGGGATATTCCATGCCCGTCGATTTTCGAGCGCGAAAAGCCGCTTGCGGACGCGACCCTGAGGCGCATCGCCCGTGGCCTGAAAAAGTATGTGCTGGATAGTGCGGACCCATTCATCATCCCGATCGCCCACTACAACGGGCGTGATGCCTGCAATTCTGCCCAGGAATCGTTGCGCACCGTAACGGCTTCCCCGAAGGGCGGGACATTTGCGGTTGGTGCGCCTGTCCTCGCCAAATTGCGCGGGGACAGCGTTGGCACCCGCATGGATGAGCCTGTGCCAACCATCACTTCTGGTGGAAATTCAAAAAGGCCTGCCGGTGCTCCGCATGCACTCGGAGTTATCAGTCCGGTCCTGGTTCAAACCGGCTACGGCGAGAGGGCAGGACAAGCTCCGCGCTCTCTGGATCTGAAAGCTCCTCTTGGAACAGTAGTGGCGGGTGGAATCAAACATGCGGTGGCAAGTGCCTATCTTGCACAAATGAACGGCGGATTTAACACCACCCCTGGGCATGACGTGCGGAGGCCGGCGAGTACGATTACCAATACGGGGAGCCAGCAACAGGTGGTAATGGCGCACCTCACGCACCTGCGCGGCAACTGCGATGCACGGGATGTGGAAGACCCGTTGATGACGATAAGCGCTGGCGGCCAGCATCATGGTGTTGTAAGCGCTTTTTTGTCACGGCAGTTTGGAGCCAGTGTTGGCCATGGGGCCGATGCTCCGTTAGGTACGGTTACAGCGGGAGGCGGCGGGAAGAGTGCATTGGTCAGCGCTTTTCTGGCGACCAATACCACTGGTCATACCGGCGTTGGCATGGACGAACCGATACCCACCCTCACCACGGGTCAGCATCAGGCGCAGGTGGAATGCACTCTATCCCCAGATGATGAATCTGGCGCTCTACGTGTGGCCGCATTCCTGATTCGTTATTACGGCGAAGGGGGCCAGTGGGGCGATCCGCGCAATCCCATGGCCACCATCACCACCAAGGATCGCCTCGCATTGGTCACGGTCCACATTGAAGGCACTCCGTATGTAATCGTGGATATCGGACTGCGGATGCTCCAGCCCCGGGAGTTGTATCGGGCTCAGGGCTTTCCGGAGAGTTACATCATTGATCACGGCCATGACGGGCGGAAGTTCTCGAAATCGGCTCAAGTACGCATGTGCGGGAACAGTGTATCTCCACCACCGGCGGCCGCGTTGATACGAGCGAATTACGCGGATGCGCGCGGGAGGATGGTGGCGTGACGACCCTTCATATGGTCAGCGTCTCCGGCGGCAAGGATTCCACCGCGACCTTGCTGCTTGCGCTGGACAAAGTGCCACGCAATCAGATTATGGCGATTCGTTTCTCTCTGCGAACGGCACTGGTTGGCGCGGTAATTTTGTCCCTGTCCGGATGCCTCCACCGATCGAGCAATGAAGCCGTCCATGCAAATGTTGTTCGTAAGGCTTCTCCGTGCGTTCATCAGATCATGGTTGATTATGCCAAAACAAAAGGGGAATTACTGACGTACAAGCAGTATCGACATGCGAAATATTCATGTCGTATGCTGGCGAAAGTTCAACGCAAGATGCGGGAGTACCCTGCAAATAGTTGCGTGGATAAAGCGGCGATCCAGATTCTTCATGCAACGTCAGAGCAAAGAATCGCTTGGGTAGGTATGCCTTTTGACCAATGCGACATCGCGAATTCTTATTGTACTTACGGTAATGGCGTTGGCATAAAATACCCTTCCCTTCATCAGTTATTGTCGTGGTCTAGCATCAAGCAGTCCTGTCGTAGAAAAGCCAATACGAAGGCACAAATAGTGGTCCTTGCTGCATTAAGGAGTGCCGCCTAATGGCCCGCCTGACACTCGCCGACCTTTCCCCAGCCATGCGCGAACAAGTAATGGCGCAGTACGGGCTTCATCAGTACGCCATAACGCCGAAGAAGGCGAAGGCCAAGAAACAGGCGAGAGCAACCCTGTCGCCCTACGCGGATCTGTTGGGTGACAAACTGGATACGGGATTCCCGGGCCGAATGCTTCGGGAGTACCAGCCCGTCCAGGGACGCAAGTTTCGCATCGATTTCGCGTTCCCCATGGAGAAGGTCGCTATCGAGTTCGATGGGTACCGGTATCACGGATTCTCGAAGAAGGGCTTCAAGCAAGGCCTGGAGCGCCAGAACATCCTCGTGGCGCACGGCTGGCGGGTATTGCGGTACACGCTGACTGATGTGCGGGACAGGTTGGAGTTGGTCATCAAAGAGATAGAGTCGGCACTCATTTCGTAAAGCAGGAAAACAAGGTTGTCGCATTTATCGCTGTATCACGTTGAAAAAAAGGAGAAGTTATGAAAGCCAGCAGTAACCGCCGTAATCGTTTTGCTCTTGCTGTAGCCCTCATCGTCGCCAGCATGGCATCGGCACCCGTTTTCGCCATGGGCGTGCCGCCAGCATGGCTGCCCTTCCACGGCATCGCCGCAGGCCTGGGTGTCGGCACCGAAGGCGTCGGCATCCAGGGCACCACCGCCATCATCCCCAAGGTGCTGAACCTGAATGTGGGTTTCGATTATTTGCACCTGTCTCACAGTTTTTATACCAGCAACGTCAACTACAACGCCGGGGTCAACCTGCAGGGCGAGCCCATAACCGTAAGCTGGTTTCCCTTCCAGGGCAATCTCAACCTCACGGCGGGCGTGTTCATCAATCAGAACGGCTTCAATGTGACGGGTACCCCGACCGGTGGCACCTATACGTTCAACGGTCATACCTACACCGCGAGTCAGGTGGGCAGCCTGACCGGCAAGACGCATTTCAACGGCGCCGCGCCCTACGTGGGCCTCGGTTGGGGTGACCCCATGGACGGCGGCCGACTGACTTTCACCGCCAATGTTGGGGCGATTTACGAAGGGGCACCTAATGTGAGCCTCACCGCAACCGGTGCTGCCGCGAATCCGCAGCTGGCGAGCGACGTCCAGACCGAGCAGAACAATGTGAACAGCAAGCTGAGCGGATATCAGTGGTGGCCGGTCATGGGTGTGGGGCTGATGTATCGGTTTGGGTGATTTCAACCGCCTATAAGGCATTGCCGCTCGGCCTTTAACGGGGCGGCACACTTTGAAAGAGGGTTTTTAAGATGAAGAAATTGATTGGTCTGATGATTGTGATTTTGTTCCCAGCGATGGCCATGGCCGCCACTCACGCTGATCTTGTTCCGTCGCACACGAAGTCCACGGCCATGATTCAGAAGGTTACCGCTCCTGCTGGAAAACAGAACATTTACGATATCAAGGTGCTGCAGAATGGTAAGTTGGTTGCCAAGAATGTTGTGAGTGTTCTTCCCGGATACGTTAGCCCATTTTCTGATGGCGTCCAGCATACGTTCGTTTCCAGTTCGTCTACGAACGCGACTGGGGTAACCAAGCTGATTCCCGGAACCTATACGACGGGCCTGGTTGGAAGCATCAAGCGCAGCGCCAAATCCCCGGATGTTATCCAGTTCAACAGTACCGAGAGTGCGCTGTTGTCCATGCACACAATGCGTGGCTTGCAGCTTCCGAACATGGATACCGCCACGTTTGAGCAGTCTATCGCTCTGGCCCCCGGTGAGAAGCTGAAACTGAGCGGATATTCTAAAAGTGGTGGAACAACCGTGGTGACGATTACGCACGAATAAAATCATCGCTGATGTGGTAAGCCGCTTGTCATGATGGCAAGCGGTACTCAAAGAGGAAATATCATGAAAGAGACCATGTACATAAATCTGAGTGGTCTCAAAAATGCATCGGCGGAGGAAGCGGAGAAAATCCTGGCCAACACGAGGGTAAAAATTCATCTGCAGACTGATGCGCTGTAGACGGAAAATGCCCGTGCGGTGGATGCAGCGATGCCTGCGATCAGATATCCGGTGATGCGGAGCAGCAGAAAAAAGCGTATTACATCATCATGGATGGTTTCGCCATTTTCAAAATGGCGGAAAATGCGGGTGTCAGTGTCGTCATGTCCGAAAGCCACGAAAACAAGGTGTTCAGCAACATTGTAGTGATCGAGAAGCCGACACATTCTGACGCGGGATGCTTTGCGCACGAATTGCCAGTAGGATCTGTATTTTTTGACAACCTATTTGCAACCGCGCGGTATCGCATAGGACTTACGAGCTGGAGAAGGTTGTTCAGATGTCGCTGGCTTTGCATGACGACCCGAATCCGACTTTCCGTGGAGTCAATTATGATGAGCTTACGGTGCGATACACGGATGATCCTGCGCCGGAGTGCTTGATCGCAGAAGGAGCAATACCTTGAGCAGTTGGAAAATATGGTGTGATGGGGCCTGCGCGCCAACCAATCCCGGCCCGTGTGCATGGGGTTCCGTGATCCAGTCGCCGGACGGGACACGCACGGAACACTTCGGCTTCATACAGGCGATGGGCACCAATAACATCGCCGAACTCACCGCGGCTATTGAGTCCCTGCGCAAGACGCCAGAAGGCGCCGTAGTGGCGCTCTGTTCCGACAGCCAATACACGCTGAGGGGCTTGGGTGAGTGGATCCCTGCCTGGATTAAAAAGGGTTGGCGCACGTCTTCAGGATCTCCAGTGCTGAACAAAGAACTCTGGCAGGCGCTTCACAAGGAATACCTGGCGCGCAAGGTCGCTCTGGAATGGGTACGTGGGCACAATGGTCACCTGGAAAATGAGATGGCGGATCGGTTGGCAAATCGAGGCCTTTCCGAGAAATGAGCACGACGTCCAGGAAGGCAGAACTCCAAAAGACCGGCAAGGTAGCCTGCGAAGATTGCCAGCACTTCATTATTGGGCCAACACCAGGCGGCATGGGCTTCTGCGCGCTCACTCAGAACCGCTTATTACGAGTAGAAGAATCCGGCAAAACTGTCCCGGATCGCCAGGGATTACCACCGGATACGAATCCCAACAATGGCTATGCGGCGTGTTTCCCAAAAGCACCCAGGGTGTGCGACAAATATCGGGCGGAAATAGCCGTTCTTTAAATGCCTAACCAATCTCGTTGCCTTTTTTTTGATCCTTCTCGGCGGGCTTACGCTTTTTGTCTTCATCAATCTGCTTTTGTTTCTCCCTGCGTAACCGCTCCCGATCCAGATATTGTGCCAATTGCAAGCGGAATACAGCCGCAAAGCCCGCCAGCCCTTCTTGAGGGGCTGGCGGCTGTTCTTTTTTTCCCTCAGCATGACGCGCTTCGTCCGCAAGGATTTTCTCTGGTATGGAGATGGAGCTTTGTGACTGTCCAGGTTTTAGTGCCAGCGCGAACCCCGTATCTTCCACAGTCACCCGTGTGAGTAATTTCCCTTCTATTTCCAAAGGCTCACCCTTGAGAACCACGATGGATTCAGGCTGCATCTCGCCCATAGCGCGTGCGGCTTCCATGCCCCTAGTCTGATAAACAAAATGTACACGTCCGTCGATTCCTTCCAGAAGAAGGAATATCCGATCGTTTTGTTCGTCAAGACCCGTGCCCAACACTCGGCCCAGGAGCCTGTCTCCAGGCTTCAGCTTGGTTACTACCGGTATGGATCTGGGGTCGCTCAATAACGCTCGATGTTCTTGCAACATCTGGGTTCTGGTACGTACCACTTCCATTTCGCGTAACGCCTTTTTCCACCCCGGGTCCATAATCCAGGTTCGTGCTCCGGCCTTCTCAGCAACGCCCAATGTTTCAAGATGCTGCAACCGAGCAATATGCTGTTGTTCGGGCGTTACCGGTCCTTTGGGTGTCAGCGGATTGCGCCGCCAAATGGCACGCGCTTCTGCAGAGTTTCCTTCGATGCTGATGGCCAGTCGACCATCCGGGAAACGTGCGATTTTAGTCTCGATTTCACGATCCAGTCCCGTCCAGCGGGCTTTAGTGATTTCCCGGTCGCGACCGAGCTGGATGTCATGCTCTGAACGGTAACCCAGTTCTCTGGTGGCAATCTCGGAAGAGAGCGCACGAATCATCTGAATCTGCGGGGGAGATAGCGTCAGCGGCTGACCTAGACCGTCTACACCGCGGATAGCTATGTGTACATGGGGATTTTCGGTGTTGTAATGGTCAATGGCAACCCATTCCAAAGGTGTGGGGCGGCCGTTTTGCGCGGTGAGGTGTGCCTCGAATTCGGAAAGGACCATGCGCGTATGTGCTTGCAGATCCATGCGGGCTCCATCTTCAGGAGAAAGAATCACCTTCCAAAGCCGTTCGTCGCTGGCGTGCTGCCAGTCGTCCAGAGCGGTTGCTAAATCGCCATTGCCATCGGCGTCAAATCCTAACCCCTTGCCCCCTTCCTGTTGCGCACCTTCTCGCGCGAGGTAGCGCCCATGCGCACCCCATTGGCCCGGCTGTTTGTTGGCGACGTATTTAACCCGAGCGACGCTGCGTCGCCGATATTCCTTCGGAGCCTGGTCAAAGTGTTTTTTCCCTTTCAGTATGCCTCGCCACAGCGTTGGGATACGCAAGGAACCGACAGACGGGGCCCGTACAGTGCGTATATGGACTCTGGATGCCTGTGGGCGGGCATGTTTACTCCCCCTGCGCGCCTGATCCTCTTCCCGTTCACGACGGGTTACCTCACGCGCGGTTTGTCCACCTTCTTTTTCCCATTCTGTTTTGGCCATGGTTACCTCCTTTTCTTCTATAGGAACCGTAGTGTCTCCGCCGCAGAAATAACCGCTCCGCATGGTCCCAAGTGAAAAGCCATTCTCTATAGCCTGTAAATGATCCAGAGCTATCCAGTTTTTGGGCGTTTGTGGTTTTCACTTTTTATATGGAGGGGGTGTTATGTCGCGCATAAAGAAATGGATGAAAGCGGGCTTGTTAGGCATGGGAGCCTTGGTGGCACCGATTTCCGCATTCGCAGGGTCGGCCATGCCCTGGGATACGCCGATTACTGATATTAAAAGTAGTCTGCAGGGGCCGGTAGCTGGTGGTTTCGTGACTATAGCGATTATCGCGACAGGACTGATGTGGTCCTTTGGGGAGCATGGTAGTTCCATGCGTAAAGTGGCCGGCATTGGAGCGGGTGGCAGTATGGCGTTGGGTGGGGCTACTGCTGTGTCTGATCTTACCGGGCAAAGCACCACTAGCGGTGCGGTGATCGGTCTGCATGCCGCAAGCCAGGTGCCGGGCGCATTGTCAGTGGCGCTCCTTTCCATCGGCATGGGTTTTTACGTCTTCGCCTCCGCTAAGTTTTTCATCGATCGCCACAAACGCCGCGAGGCTGCGACAACAGAACGATCTGTTGTCAGCTAGGCCATCCGGCACACTCAGGGGGGCGGAAAATCCGCCCCTTTTTCGTCGAAACATTTTCTATAGAAGAAGAATAGGTTGATCGAGGAGAGTGGCATGTCCAGAAAAATTGCATTGCATCCGTCCACATTGCGCCATTTGTTATTGGCCGGCGCCGAGCGTGAGGTCACGCTGGTCAACGGCGTGCTGACCATAGCCTTTACCTTTTATGCTTCGCTATATATCAGCATTTTTGTCGGAATAGGTGTTGCTGCTGCAGGTCTCGCCGCTCAATTCGCCGCGCGTATTGCCGGGAAAAAAGATCCCATGGGGCTCAAGGTCTACAAGCGACATATCCACTATCAGCGATTTTATCCGGCGGCGGCACATCCTGATGCGCCATATCCAGTGGTAAAGGGTTAATCGTATGTGGTTCACGCCAGCTTATCCGGCAGCAGAGTCTGCGTGGAGCAACCAGCAGACGAATCTGCCACCAGCGGCATCTGCACCCCGCATCCCTAGGCCGGCAATCACCGCCGGCGGATTGGTCTACTGGCCGGGTGGCACGGCCTACGAAGCATTAGCAGAGGTTGCCGCTGCATTGAACTATCGTCTCCATATCCCACAGGGGCAGGGGATTGTGCAGATGCTTATGGCGCAAGCTCTCACAAGTGTCCAGTCGGGGATTATGCCTGTGCAATCTCTGGCTAAAGCGACGGGCGATACTTTCCCGCAACTGCTGGTGACCATGAATATGCGCAACCATGAACTGGTCGTGCAACGGTTATCAGACGCTCAAAACGCCCCGACCTTTCACCGTGCGGCGGTTGCTGTTCACGTCCCACACCTCCCTGTTCGATGTACTGAAACCGGCAGCCTGCAGAAGAACTCCGCTGCCCAATCGCCTGCTTCGAAAACAGATCCCGCCCTATTGCGCGGCGTACGCCTGCATCGCGGTAATTTGCAGTCTGTTCTCACACAGATTAGTGCGGTTACAGGGTACCGCGTCCAATCCACTCCGGATATCCCAATGGGAACAGTAGGCGATGGTTTGCTCTGGGACCGGCTGCAACCGGCACTCGGTGTTTTGCGTCAATTAGGCAAGCAAGGTTACCTGGATATTCAGGTCTTTCCCGGCCGGCGGCTGATAGCTGTTCATATCCACCTCTAAAAGAGACTCCATATCGATGCTGAATGCCCGTGAATATCGTCACCTCGAAAAATCGCTGCCCGACCTGTTGAACCCGGCTTTCATGCTGGACGATGGTGTTATGCTGAATAAAGACGGTAGTTTATCCGTGGTTCTGCACTATCGGGGGCCGGATTTGCATTCATCCTCAGAGTCCGACATGGAGAGGCTTTCAGCGACCATCAACCATGCCTTCAATATGCTTGGGACCGGGTGGTCATTGCATGCACACGCTATCCGATCCTACTCGGAAGGTTATATTGCGGAAGGGGACAGTTTCTTCGCTGACCCGATATCGGCGCTGATAGATTCTGAACGGCGGAACCGGTATGAGGCGGAAGATGCACACCTGGAATCACGGTTTTCCCTGACATTAACTTGGCGTCTTCCAACTGCTTCGGAACAGAATCTGGCAAAACTGGTGATATCCAACCCAAAACAGGCCGAGAACAATGTACGTCGGCATGTGCAATGGTTTCTGGACAAGATAGAGAACCTGGTTGGTATTCTGCGAACCAGGATGGTCATTCACCGTATGAATAGCGATGAATTGCTGACACATTATCATGAATGCCTGACAGGCCTTTCACATCCAGTCAAAACTCCGAAGATCCCCGCCTATCTGGATGCATTGCTGGGACATCATGATGCGGTGACCGGTTTTACACCGATTATCGCCGGACAACATATTCATGTAATCAGCTTTATGGATTATCCGCAGGAAAGCTCACCGGAGATACTGGAACATCTGACGGCTCTCCCATTTCCCATTCAATGGGCGACGCGCTTCATTTTTATGGACCCGTTTGAAGCGGTGGGGCTTTTGGGTAAATACCGGCGCAACTGGTTTCAGAAACGGCATGGCGTGGGCGCTCTGATTGCGGAATCCATGGGAGGACAAGGTACCGCTTTTCAGGATCAGGATGCTTTGCTTATGACCGCAGATGCCGATAATGCCGTGGCTGAGGCATCCAGTGGTCAGGTGCGATTTGGTTATTTTACGGCCAATATCGTTTTGCGGGCGACAGATGAAACGACGCTGGATGAGATGTCCAAGCAAGTGGTCAACATGCTCAATAACACGGGGTTTGTGACCAATGTGGAGAGCGTCAACACAATGGAAGCGCTTCTGGGTAGCCTGCCGGGACATACCTTCGAAAATATCCGCAGACCACTTATCCATACATTAAATCTTGCCGACCTGATGCCGTCCACTTCCATATGGCCGGGGCCGAAATTTCACCCCTGTCCATACTATGAAAAACAGTATCAAAAGATGTTCTCTAATCCAAAAAAGAAGGCACCGCCTTTGCTTTATGCAGCGACGACTGGATGGACGCCTTACCGCATGGTGTTGCATGACGGTGATGTGGGGCATACGTTGATCGTGGGGCCGACTGGAGCGGGCAAGAGTAGCCTTCTGGCGTTTATTGCGGCGCAACATCGTCGCTATCCTGACGCGCAAATTTTTGCCTTCGATAAAGGGAATTCCATGTTCCCGCTGGTAAAGGGATGCACAGGAGATCATTACGATATAGCTGGTGATAACGCGGATATCGCCTTTGCCCCGCTTTCCCGTATTAACGAAGGCCGCACCGAGCAGGAGTGGGCCGCAGAATGGATTGAAGAATTGTGCATCATTCAGGGCGTGGTCCCCACCCCTGCCGAGCGCCGCCTGATTTTTGATGCAGTGCGTCGTCTTGCGGTGCAGGAGTCCCGCACCATCACGGATTTCGCGAACACCGTCGCCAGCGCGGCGGTGCGCGAAGCGATCGGGTTTTATCGGATATCGGGTGGTCGCGGCGGGTATTTGCTGGACGCGGAAGCCGATAGTTTACGGCTGGATCGATGCAAGTCTCCATTTGTGGTATTCGAGATGGAGCATCTGCTGTCTGCAGGCGGCGCGGGCGACAAAAAAATGATCGTTCCTGTGCTGAGTTACATTTTTCATCGTATTGAGCAGATGTTGAAAGGGCAACCCTCTCTGCTGTTGCTGGATGAATCATGGATATTTCTCGATAACCCGATTTTCGCCGCAAAAATCCGCGAATGGCTCAAGGTGCTACGAAAGGCGAACTGCGCGGTGGTTTTTGCAACGCAAAGCGTTATGGATCTAGCGGATAAACCTGGGCAACCAAATGTGTTGCGGCCCGTGATCATGGAATCCTGCAAAACCCGAATTCTGCTCCCGAATAGCGAAGCATTAAGCGAACAACTGTTGCCAATTTATCGCGACATGGGGCTTTCGCACCGGCAAATTGAAATTGTTGCCTCCAGCCAACCAAAGCAGGATTACTACGTCACGAACCCCCAGGGTGGACGGCTTATTCAACTGGAGTTGGGCCCCATTGCGCTTTCTTTTGTCGGTGCGTCGGGCAAAGAGGATCTGCAACGTGTACGCGAGCTCATTGCGCTGTATGGAGATTCGGAGTGGGCCATGGCATGGCTCCGGGAAAGACGGGTTATTTAGGAGAAAGTTGATGGTGAATTCAAAAAAGGTCGACGTGCCAGACCAGAATAGTGGTCCGGATTATCTCGCGGGCCGTCAGGAATGGCTGGAGCGTTACGGATCATATATCGCACGGGCGAGAAATTGGCGTCTGGCGGCATTCGTATTCGCCGGGGTCTGTGTTATTGAGGCGTTTGGTTTGGTGCATGAAGCCGATCGCGTCAAAACCATCCCTTTCGTCGTCGAAGTCAACAAACTTGGGGAATCGGTGCGGCTCGCGCAGGCCGTGCAGGCGGGAGATTTTAATGGCGACAATGCCATCACCAGACATGTTTTGGCGCACTGGGTCAATCTTGTGTTTAGTCGTATCCCGGACAATCATGCCGAAGAAGAAAGGGTCCTTAGCACCTACCACTTTGCTACGCAGGATTCCCAACGGGCGCTGAACACCTATTTCAAGACGCACAATCCTTATTCTGCGCAAGGATTCCGGGATGTCCAGGTCAACACCTCTTTGCCGATGGCGGGGACCAAAAACGTCTGGCAGGTTACCTGGACGGCAACCCAGTACGGATCTGCAAAAGACGGTGACCCCATTCTTTGGCGTAAACGCTATAGCGCCACGATTCAAATAGCCATCTCACCACCCACCAGCACCAAAGTGGCGGAAAATAATCCCTTCGGAATTTATATCACCTGAAGTTTCACCGAATTTCACATTTTGCTGATCGCCAAACCTCAAGCCACCATACGCATCAGCACCTTGGTGAATGATTTATGGAGGGGTTGGCAGAGATTGGGCCAAAGCCCCAGAAAATGG
>JAAOMR010000211.1 GCA_018853935.1 Acidithiobacillus ferrivorans | reverse complement strand
GGGCACCGATTCCGGAAAATCCGCAAAAGTGCCCACGATCAATCGTAATGGCTGCCCACGATCAATCGGAATCACTGCCCACGATCAAACGGAATGGGTGCCCACGATGCCCCGGAATACGCACGTGGCGGTCATGTAGAGCCGCTTACGGGCATGGATATAGGCGTTATCGTGTACACGCACGAAACTCGAGTATTCCAGTTCATTCTTCTCGTTATCGAACTGGGCCACACCGGCTGTGCGATGGGCCTCGTCACAGATCACCAGATCAAAATCGGGACATCCTGAGGTCTGAGCCTCATGGATCACGTCGATGGACTGGTAAGTGGAGAAAATAACGGTGATATGTCCGTCATCAGCAGTGCGGGTGAGATGTGCGGCGAGCCTTTTGGTGTCAGTAGTTGCAGGGTACGCAAGATCATGAACACGGATATCCTCCTCGTCCTTGCCGACCTTGGTGTCCGAGCATACCGCGTAACAACGCAGGGGTACGTGGGCTTCGGCAGTCCATTCCCGCAGTGTCTGCGCGAGTAAAGCGATGGAGGGCACCAGAAACAGCACATGACCGCCAGAAGGCACCATCGCTTCCATGATAGATAAAGATGTAAACGTCTTTCCGGTACCGCAGGCCATGATGAGTTTGCCTCTATCATGTGCCGTGAACCCTTCCTGAACGTCAGATTGTGCCGTCTGCTGGTGTGGACGGATCACCTTGCCTGCTTTTCTGCGGAGGAGTTCTGGCTTTTCCACATCAAAGGCTGCCCAGTCGACTGGACTGGCATCAAGGACATCCATGCCCACTCGGGAGACGGGGATCTGTTGATCGCGCAGGGCGTCTTCGGCGTTTTTGCCCCAGTTATCGGTCGTGGAAATGATCAGGCGGCTAGTGAATCCACCCTTGCCGGATAAGGTGAAGAATGTACCCAATTCCTCCATCGACAGGCGGGTGTTTTCCTCATAAAACTTGCACTGAATGGCACAGAAACCACCATCACGCTCTTGGCCTACGAGGTCGATGCCACGGTCTTGGGCGCTGAATCCCAGAGACTCCCGTTGCGGCCAGTCCTTCCAGAGCCAGACGCCCACGAAACGATCCACAAACAGCGGGTCAAGGCGGAGATAGGCTGCCATCAACCGTTCGAAGGAGTCACCCTTACCACGCTGGTCAAAAGCATACTGACGGAACTGGGCAAGAATATCGTGGATGGTGGTCACTAATGCTTCCTTAGTGTTGGATGTGTTTGGGCTTGGACCTCGTTTTTACCATGCTTCCCGTTGGGATGGTAGTCAATGCCCCATCTGTACTTTTTGAGGTGTGTGCAGCGTCAAAAAATGGAGTTTACAATAGGCCTTAGGTTTGCAAATGCTTTCGGAAAGCATATACAGGATCTTCTGCTCATTGGATGATAGGAGGATCTTATGTGGAAAACCAGCGTGGTGTTGATGTCTTGTCTTTTCTCTTCTGTGGCATTTGCCACTACTACGTATGTGGGTCAGCACGGAGCCATGGATGGCAATGACGTACTGACGCTGGCGCATGGTCAGGCAGTCATAGTAGCCAATTGTGGGTCGTTGGGTGGCGGAGGCAGAGTAGCGCTTAGCATCGCAAAAGAGACCAACAAAAGCCTCATTTTGAAGGGTTCCAGCAAGGTGTTTAGTATGCAGGGAGGAACAGGTCACACGGTTGAAGTACCTATTGTCATGAACTTCAGGAAACTACCCAATGGTGACTTAAAGCTATATGGAAAAAGTCCTAGTATGAGTTCTCTGTATGGTGACCACGGAGCATCTTGTTCTTTTGGCTTATCTCACTCTGAGTATGAAAATAAACCATATAACGTAGTGTTTATGCCAAAGAAATAACTTCACTTATATATAATAAATGACTTGTTATAGGTGTATGCTTATGTTTATATACACCTACTGGTTCACTGCATTAAAAAGGATACGTCATGGATGAGAAGACGAAGGCAAAACTTTATGCAATCGCCAAGAGTCGGCTAGGAATTGAGACCCTAGATGCAAGGGACTCTGACAAGTTGGACTTTCATGAAGTTGCAGTATGGGCTGTCTTAGAGGCTCTGGAAGAGGCTTATATGGAGGGAATGATCCATGAAGGCTGATGAGACTAGATTTGCAAGCGTTAGCAAGTTGATTAGTGGCGATCCTGTTGTATCTATTATTACCTTCTATACAGGTGGAGTTCAGCCTCTGCCTGTTGTGACTATTAGCCTCGTACTCGATCTTCATACTTACCATATTACCTTACAGAAATATGACGATAAATGGTCGATAGGAGACACTTCAGAGGCTTACCTCTATGCTCAAGAGCAGGACCAGAGACTATTGAAAGCAATCATGCAGTGCTTACACCTGAAGAGCACAGAAGATTCTTTTCAGGCTCTTAGTGACTATCTCGATCATATAGATGCGTCTGCATTATGTGAGAATGAATTCAGAAACATAATAAACTTTTATAAATGATACTTGTATTATCATGTAGGCAGAGCTATTATTACCTACCAGTTAAGAACATGGAGTTGGTTATGAACATTGCGATTATTGAATCGATTGCACAAAAAACTTTAGGAATTGAAACTTTAAAGTCTCGCAACAGTGATAGTCTGGACTTCTATGATCTGGGGGTTGGATGCATAAAAGATGCACTGGAATTGGCGTATAAGACTGGCATGGATGCTGGTTTGTCATACTACGCAGTTAATCAAGAGGGTAAGGCTCATGACTAATATAATCGACGTCGATGCTGAAACTGACAGGTTGTATAACTCGGCTCGTGAGCATATGCAGATGTTACCTTTAGATGTGCTTGTTGCCTCAGCAAATGAAATCATCGATCTAAATGCCATAGCGCACGATGAGTTAAGAGCACGTGGACTAGATGAAGTAGGCAGATGGGTTGGATTCGATAAAGCCTGACGTTACAGAGAAGGAGAGCAGGATGTTTCTGCTTTTCCTTTGCCTCTCCATGTTTTTCTTGTGTAACTTCAATGCTTATTATATATTCATGGTTCTTTGATACTGTACCTACTGGAGGTATATGATGACTGTTAACAAAAATGTCGTAGATGCAGAGGATGTGATATCACAGCTTGAAGATGCCAAGAAGTCCATGCAGGTTGCTAAGGAAACATATGAGAAACTCAAAGAGAAAGCAGCGGACGATCTCGCAACAAAAATAAATTATCTGGTGGAGACGGCTCAGTTTGATGCAGAAGGGTTCTATAGTCGATGCTTTAGACCACTTATCAAGGATAGCGATACCGCTATCCGCATAGCGGTACAGATATTGATTGATAATAAGCCGGATGACAGACTTATTTTAAAGGCATTCAAGAACAAAGGACTACTCACTTCTAAGAGAAGTGCTACTGCTGGTCAACATAAGTCCGGAGCATCTCGCAACACATCATATAAGTATGAGTTAGAAAATGGCGAACGGGAAAAGCTGGATAATAATGAAATAAAGGAAGGCAAGCATCGGCACCATCCAGCACACTGGTCTCCAACAATGGGACCACCAGCAAACAAGCCAGAATGGAGCAAGAACGAAACAAGCTATGCAGTGTTTAGTATAAATGAAAAAGAAAAAGATGAATATGATAAGTACAAGGCTCAAGCCAAAGCCAAGCAGAAGACTACGGCTTAATCCATAGCATCTCTTCCTTGTACTTTTCACCTGCCAACTTCACATGAGAGATGGTTTTCCAGCCATCTCTTTCCAGCGGCAGATACAACTGAGTGTTATATCCACTTAAAATAGCCGAGCCTTTCATCGCTAGCAACAAGTTCACAAGTTCACGATGGTTGTCATCTGTAAGCTCCGCTGCATAGTCGTCTCCTTGTGTTTGTCGTGTGTTGATAACATACGGCGGATCAATGTAGAAGAATACATCTTCCTCATCCAAATACTGTCTAATCAGACTTAACCCATCACCCTGTTGAATGATTACAGACTCTAAACGTTTGCCAGCGGATTCTAATGTTTGAAGCCACTTGTTCATCTTATCTGTCGTGACTTTCTTTGTCGAATTTTCAGAATATTGGAAGTCATCCATATATCCGAGTGCTCGATTTCCGTAATTAATTTTAGCACAGATGTAGTAGGCTCTAGCCAGCGTTATATCATCTGCGGAGCTAATGGTGATACCTTTTGTAACTCTTTTTTCTCCACTGCCACTGGCTGTTTTTGTCTTTTTAGCCAGTTTACCTAAAAGTGGAAGATGTAGTTCCCTTGTCTTTGGCATCATTAGGTAGTGAGTTAGCTGCTCAATCAGTATTTGTCGTGATGCTGGCTGAGACAGGACAGTATGAAAATTAATGAGATATTTATCGAAATCGTTAATAATCTCTGCTGGTGAGGGTTTTTGAGCTAGCGTCATAGAGGCTGAGCCGCAGAATGGCTCTATCCAGAGCTTGTGCTGAGGAATTTTAACTTTATTTTCAGTTATAAGTTTGGTTAGCCATTTCTTGTTACCCATGTATGATATGGGTGGATGGTAGTCTGGATTAATACAAACCGTTCTGTATCTATCAGAATTCAGAACAGAGTCAACATATCCATACGCGTGTGTCACGTAGTCAGATGGACTATAGTTCAGTTCATAGAACCCGCTAACGATATCCTGCAGTTCATCGATTAGCTCGCTATGCTCCAGAGGACTGGCATTGCCGAGTTTTTGCAATGCTAACAGGTCAAAAAGCATGTTAAACTCGAATGTAGATTGGTCTAGATTATTGGCAGATAGTATGTCAATAAAAAGGTCTTTGTGGTCATCTGACAGGTAAGATATAAGATGGTCAAAAGTGATGTCATGAGGGTCATCCGCAGGATCATGGATGCCATCTTCAGATATGTGTCCTGCTTTTGTGTTAAATGTTCTATTTTTCATTAAGCCATTTCTCTATATCATAATTACTAACAGACTGCTCTTCTTTGTTCACTAGTTTTGCCGTAGCCTGCTTGGTTATCTGTATAGTTACCTTTATATCGTCTTGCGCTATGCTATATTTTTTGATAGCTTCCTCTATCTTGGCTACAGAGCTAATGAAGGTATCCATAGTGACAGTAGCTTCTCTATAGAATACAGGTAGTTCAAGAGGCGTTTTATCATCATTACTTGTAGTCGACACAGATGATTTATCTGCTCTTTCATATGTAGTTTTGCCATCTTCTAATAACACTGTATTTATTATGACCTGATTTGCATCATATAAAAGAGTGTCTATTATACTCTTAGGTACTGAGTGCCCCTCCAAACTTTGGAGCGTATCGAGAAGAACCTTTCTAGTTATTGGATTCACCATGTAGATACTATCAGCATCTGTAGCAGTATGTATACGGTGCAATGTAGTAATTGCTGTTTCCGGATACTTGCTCAGTAACTTTATATACTCAGGTGTAACAGAAAAAAGAGCATGAACAATTCGAGTGCGAGGGATATGAAATCTAGTGAACAAGCTATTCTCAGTCTCACCATTACCAGTTAGCTGAATTATCCATGCCGCCAACTCCGGCAAAGAGTAATCCTCTCTAGCCATATTACCAATAAAAGCACGATGTAGAATATCTGCATCATAAGGAACGATGATTGCAGGTATATTTGTAGATTTTTTTAGCTCTTCGTATATCTTGAGACGGAGCAGCCCCTCTGTTAACACATAAGATGTAGTCTTACCTTTCTCTCTATATACTTGTATAGGTGCAAAGACCCCATCATCCCTTAGCGAATTGAACAGAATAGAAATATTTGAATCCATAAAAGATTTATTAGATTTGAGGAAATCACTAACAGATGCCAAGGACTCGGAGCGAGAGTCTAATAGTATTTGAGGGATTTTGATGCTCTTGATGAGGATGGGTACAACATTCTGAGCATGAGGTGATGCAGTGATGCCAGGCATACCAGCCTCCAAGTGACCATTTAGTTAATGTCTTGTAGCACAGCGCTGCCGTTTATGTCAATTTGCGTTTGCCATCAGTGGCTTGTAGAGCTATTATCTAGCCAGAGTTCACCTTCTGGAGGTTGAAATGGGTACGATCCGCAAGCGCACCACTACTGCCGGAAACGTGCGTTATGAGGTTCTCATAAGGAAAGCAGGCTTTCCTCAAGTTTCAAAAATGTTGAAAACGTGGAAAGAGGCTGACGATTGGAAAGTTGAAAATGAGGCTGCCATCAAAAACGGCACGTATGACTTTGGTGATAAGATAAAGAAAGAAGAGTCATCAGACACAGTCGGTGTAAGTACATCAATGACTCTTGAGTCCTTGTTTACTGTATATTTTGAAAAGTTTGCAAGTGGTCTAAAAGATGGTGGTCGTAGGGACAAACAACGAATAAAACCCATCGTAGAATATATGGGTTCTGTCAGGCTTATAGATTTAGGTAGAGACAAGATCACAGAATATGTGCTTAAAAGACTTGAGACGACAGGATTTAGACGCAAGACTAAAATATCAGGTGAAACTGTAAAACACGAAGTTAATCTGATTAAGCGAGTTATAAACACGGCAATTGGCTTATACAACTTACAATTACCATATGGCAATCCTGCTGTTCTTCCACGCACCAGCGGGATCACTAAAAAACTTAAAGGTGTGAGCCGAGATAGAATCTTAAGCGTAGATGAAGAAGTCAGGCTATTAGCTGAGTGCAGTGCGTCACGCAATAGTGAGATTCTTAATATGGTGCTATTAGCCATTGAAACAGCGATGCGCAAAAATGAAATACTAACGATAGAATGGGATCGAGTGGATCTAGTTAGAGGAGTCATTGCCATACCCCTCCTCATAGCAAAAACATCGACCATGAGGCTTGCTCCGCTTACTCAGACGGCTGTCCAGATTCTTAGTAAGATGAAAGACGCAGGCAGTGGCAGTGGTCTGGTGTTTAAGTCTAAGTATTATGCTGTTCAGCGCTGTTTCACTAGAGCATGCCAGCGAGCAGACATAAAAGATTTTAGGTTTCATGATCTACGGCATACAGCAATAACAAGAACCCATGACCGGACGGGGATGCAAATGCTACACTTAATGCAGTTTTCCGGTCACAAAAGCACACAGATGGTCAAGCGATACTATACTGACAATGTCGATGATGTTGTGCGTGAGCTTAATAAGAAGAGATAGGGTTGCGCTTGTTATGACAATAGAAATAAGAACAATAAATAATGGTATCCTAATAAGCAAGGACAAAATTATACACAACAGCACAATACCCAAGTCGCATTAATATTTGTATTCCATTAATCATCTTCGTCTGGAGATGATGATCCACTGTAAGCGTCCAAGCAACCCACCTTCCCAAATTTTCTGACCTGACCGATCCTGATCTGCATTCAGCGCGGAGGGATGGTGATGAAGAAAGAAGAGAAAGTCGCTTATTGGCGGCAGCAGGTAGAGGGATTTCAGGCGAGCGGACAGTCGGTCAAGAATTATTGTGCGCAGGCGGGGATCGCCGTAGCCACGCTGCATTACTGGCGCAAGCGCTTTGCCGATTCTGCACAAACGCCGTTGCTGGCCGCCGTGCCCGAAGGGTTTTTGCCGGTAACTCTGGCTGCGCCGGTCAGGACGCCTGTTTCACCGGTAGAAATTCACCTGTTATCCGGTCGTAGCCTGAAGCTTGCGGCGCCGGTAGATACCAGCTGGCTCCAGACCTTGGTGCAGATTCTGGAAAGACCATGTGGCTAAATTCGAGCAGCCGGATCTGGCTCGCGGCAGCGCCCGTGGATATGCGCTTGGGCTTTGATGGCCTGGCGGCCAAGGTGCAAGGGGTATTGGCTGCCGATCCTTTTTGCGGTCATGCTTTTGTCTTTCGCAACCGCCGGGGGGATCGTCTGAAATTGTTACTGTGGGATGGACTGGGCTTCTGGCTGGTGTATCGCCGTCTGGATCAGGGACGACTACATTGGCCCCGCGCCGATGCCGGTGCCCTGGAACTCTCCGCTGCGCAGTGGGCGATGCTGGTAGAGGGGCGCCCGTGGACGCCGTTACCGAGCCTGGAAAAATGCACGCCAAAACTGCTGTAACTAGCGGGAATTGCTTGTATAAATAGCCCAGTTCCGGTACTATCTTCCGATGATTTCAACGCCGCAAACGCCTCTTCCCACCAGCCCGGACGCCCTGCGCGATCTGGTGCTGAGCCTGCTGCAACAGCAGGAGGAACAGGAAGCAGAACGCACCCGGATCATCGCCCAACAGCAAGTGGCCATTGCCCTGCGCGATGAAACCATCGCCCGCCTGGAAAGCACCATCGCCAAACTGCAGCGCTGGCGATTCGGACGCCGTTCGGAAAAGCTCTCTCCCGACCAGATCAGTCTTTGGGAAGAAGCGCTGGATACCGAAATCGCGGCGATGGAAAGCCTCCTCGAAACCGTTCTGGAAGACAGTGCGGCCGTGACCGCTGGCCGTGCAGAGGGAGCAGCCGCCGACGCGCAGACCGTAACGGTCCCCGCCCGTCCCGTACGCCGGCACCCCGGCCGCATGGCGATCCCCGCCCATCTGCCCCGGGTAGAAGTACGTCACGATCCCAAGACTTGCACTTGCGCGCAATGTGGTGGTCCACTCGAAACTGTCGGGGAAGAGATCAGCGAAAAACTGGATTATATCCCCGGACGCTTCCAGGTGATTCGCCATATCCGCCCCAAACTGGCCTGCCGCCCCTGCGGTACCCTCGAAAGTCCGGCATTACCGGCACAGGTGATTGACAAGGGCTTGCCCACGGCGCGCCTGGTGGCCCATGTGATGACGGCAAAACATGTGGATCACCTGCCTTTGTACCGGCAGGAAACCCAGTACCTGCGGGCGGGCGTACCGATCTCTCGCGCCACCCTCTGCAGCTGGCTGGGTCAGGGCGAATACTGGATCAGCATTCTCGCCGAAGCCTGCAAAATGGCCTTGCTGGAAGGAAAGATTCTGCACGCCGACGAGACGCCCTTGCCCGTCCTCAACCCCGGCAGCGGCAAGACGGACAAAGCCTATCTCTGGGTGTATCGCAGCCAGGCGGATGCCCCGCATCCCGTCGTGGTCTTTGATTATGCCCCGGACCGTAAGGGGATCCACGCGCAACACTTCCTGGGCGACTGGAAAGGCATCCTCCAGACCGATGACTATGGGGGCTATGATGCCCTCTACCGCAAGGAACAGATCATCGAAGCCGGATGCTGGGCGCATGTCCGCCGCCACTTCTATGACGTGGAACAGCGCGGTCCCAGTCCGGTAGCCCAGAAGGCCCTGGCCTGGATCGTCAAACTCTACGCCATCGAAGCGGAGATCAAGGAATCTCCACCGGATCAGAAAGTCGCCGCCCGGCAGCAGCGTGCCGGTCCCCTGCTGGAAGCCTTCCATACCTGGCTCACGGAAACCCAGATGCAGGTGGCGCCGAAAAGTGGTATTGCCAAAGCGATGGCCTATGCCCTCAACCGTTGGCAAGCACTGACGCTCTACCTCGAAGAAGGACAACTCAGCATCGACAATAATCCGGTGGAGCGAGCGCTGCGGGGCGTGGCCATTGGTCGCAAGAATTTTTTATTTGTTGGAAATGATGCCGGTGGGGAGCGTGCCGCGTCCTTCTACAGCATCATCGAAACGTGCAAGCTCAACGGCATCGAGCCCTTCGCTTACCTCTGCGATGTGCTCGAAAAGCTTCCGACCTGGCCCAACAAAAAACTCCACGAACTCTTACCGTGGAACTGGAAAAAATCTGCATTAGCCTGATTGGCGCCAACCCGCAAGGGTGGGTTCGCTAAACGCTTACGATCCACTCAACCGCGCCGCTTCAAAATCTTCAATTATGCGAATACTATCGTGGCACCCATCAAATTTAAGAGCCAGAAAATCTTCGCACGAATCCAATTCATCAATTATACCTTCCACCCTAATCTCATCAATAATCTTATCAATATCACGAATCAATTCCTCAATAATATAAACTTCTTCACCATATGGCACTTCTTCTAAAGAGTAGTTTTTTGACCCTCCGCTACCATTATCTCTGCCTATTCTAAATTGTTCATTTTTATCGCTTGCATAATCTAAAAAGCAATCAGCCCTATCTTTTAAGATCTGAAGTTCATTAATACATTGCTCATCATTAATTTTCGACGTCATAAATTTAGTCTCCCTAAATTGTGCGTTATTTCTAATCATGATCCAATGTGACCATGACAGTGCGATTTAATGCGTACCGTCATCCGTATCATCGTCTTCCATAGTCCACGTAGCTTACTTCTGCCACGGCAGGTGCGGATTGAGTTTGTTTCTGCACAGGTTTAGCGTCTATGCCCTTACCCGTCAAAGCTATATCGTACAAGCTAGCCACTGCGTCTGCAATCGACAGACCCGGCACCACTCCTGCCAGGTCATTCACTATATATTTTTCCGCAGCCTCCCCATGCCATCCCTCTCTCCCGTACCTGCATCCGCTGGTTGTAGCTGTGCTAGCTTGACGTCCGGCGCTATGGTCTGCTGCTGAGCTACACCGTGAGCCATCACCCCGACCTGTTGCTTTCCGACAGCAACAGTGGCTCCCACCTGAGGTACGGCACTCTCTCACGTTCCTGCATCCGCTTGCTGTAGCTGTGTTAGCCTGACGTCAGGCGCAGATCCCTTGGGTGGCGGCTGCTAGACATAGAAAGCTGGACGGGTTGCTCGACAGATTAAGGGATGGATTTTACCTCAACAGTGGCTGAATAGTAAGCATCTATTAATAGTTCGTTTTCTGAACAACCCAAACTATTTTTTGGCATCATTGATAATGGCAAGTATATTTTCAATATGCTGTATACACCCATCAGCAAAAAACTCCCTAGACTTGCTTGTTCTATATTTATCAAGAATAAGGTGTAATATTTTTTCTACTTTGAAGTATTCTGTTGTGCTGTATTGCTTTATAAGTCTAAACTTAAATGGAACACCTGTTGTATAAAGCTGATTTATCCTGCTGTCTACGCTACCAGTCGTTATTCCGATTTTAACTATTTCTTCTCCGCCTTTTGTGTAGGTGTTTGTACCAAGAATATAAAGCGTCCCAACACCTGACTCAAGCCGTTCTATATCTTCGTTTTCTATATCATCCCCAGAATCAACAATGAAATTTTCGCCATCCTCCAAAGTTAATACCATTGGTTTTACTGATTTGTCTACATTTATTGACGGACTTGACTTTGATAATGTATATATACTTGCTAACAAGGCATGATCAAGGCTATTGTAATGACCTTTATCAACATTTCGCTGATTGGAATCAGTGTTATAAAGAAAAGGATATTTTTGCTTTATGATGTCGCGTATCTGCTGTGGTGACAACCCCGCTTGATGATCTCTTAATATGCCTTTAACAGCATCTGATAGCTTTATTTGCGAGTTAACCATATGAGCGTTTTACCTCTTTATAATTGCACATCGTCACCGGATTTTTCCGGCGTATCACGCTTGGGTGACGTTTGCTAGATCTAGATAGCTGGACGGGTTGATTGACAGATTGAGAGATGGATTTGACTTCAAAGCGCCTGAAAAGTTAGCGTCTATTAAACGTTGGCTTTTGAAACTGTCACATTTACTTAAAAAGGAAACGACCCAATCCCCTTAGAACGCACTGAATAGGCGGAATAAGGGATTATTTTCCCATCGTCCTGCATGATAAATATTTTTTCAGATTCTGGATGTATATCGGCAATAGTTCCAATTTCATTTTTATGAGAGTCATATACAGATTCGTTTATTGAGGCATCAGAACCATCCTGAAAAGAAACTTTATCATCATCTATTTTGAAGTATCTAATTTTTTCACTGACATCAACCGCAAACACCCTTTTTTCTAAAGAGGCTATCGCCGACATAATTAATTGTGTATCAGCAGATATTGTCTGAAGTTTCACCGAATTTCACATTTTGCTGATCGCCAAACCTCAAGCCACCATACGCATCAGCACCTTGGTGAATGATTTATGGAGGGGTTGGCAGAGATTGGGCCAAAGCCCCAGAAAATG
>JAAOMR010000210.1 GCA_018853935.1 Acidithiobacillus ferrivorans | reverse complement strand
CACCGCCGGTATCGTCGCAGAACGCCTGGGCCTGCCCATTACCACGGATGAGCGGCTGGTGGAGATGAGTTACGGCGATTGGGAAGGCTTGCAGCAAGCGGAGATCAAGACGCGGTGGCCCGAATTATTGCGGCGCTGGAAAAGGGCCCCCGACGAGGTAACGCCTCCGGGTGGGGAGTCCCTTTCCGATCTTCAGCGCCGCGTACGCTCTTTCCTCCAGGACACCGCTGCAGGACCTGGAGCGATCCTGGCCGTTACCCATGCAGGGGTGATCAGGACCGCCGTCCTTGAAATCCGGGGGGAGCCGCTTGCCAGATTCCGCCAAGTGCAAATCGCGAACGGCTCCCTCACGACTATCCATTGGCAGGACGGCCGCCTCAGCCTCGCCGACGCTCCGTGGAACGGCGAAGATGTTCTTTATTCAAGGAGTTGTATAGATCCAGGAAGCAGTTAAAAGACGACCTGAGCGCCTAGGCCAACACCGTAATTCGCGCTGCCATTGGACAATCCTTTGTCTGCATAGAGCTGAATACCGCTGCCAGCACGCGTGACATTGTAGTTCCAGGCAAAAATGATGTCTGCCGGACCCGCATAACCCGGCTGCTCGGATTCGGAACCAGAAAACATCGCTGTAAGGATGTTGCGTGGCGTGGCAACAAAGCTGGTACCCATGTCATAGGTCCAGATATTGTGCAGATAGCCGCCAGCGGGATTGCCCACGAAACGGTAGCCTAGATGGGCGAATGGAAAGATGCGGGTGCCAATGGTCTCGTCCAGACCCACGCCGATCTCGTAATCGTTGCGCCCGGTGCCCAGTCCATTGGCGACAGAAGCCGTACCGAACTTGATCTTGGCATAGGGCACCACGGCGGGCAAAAGGCCGGTTCCCTGGTAAACCGTGTAGTGTGCGGATAGCCAAATGTCACCCAGGCCGCTCGCGTTATTCCGGCTTTGTGTTGTGCCGGAGCGGTGGACAATACCCCCGCCCGTCAGCCGCGCCCCCTGGGGCAATCCGGAAACGGAGATGTAGGGAACCATCAATTTGAGACGCAGGTCCCTATTTCTAAACTGTAAATAAGTAGCGTCGTAAAAAATGTTGACATGGCTGCCCGTTCCGAAATTCCCCTGGTAGTACGATGGCACATTGCCTACAGTGAAACGGGGAGCCGCATGCGCAACTGCCGCTGCTGCCCACAAGGACAGAATGCCCACTCCTACCAATGATCGAAACCGCATGCAATCCTCCTATTCCTCTGTAATCGGGTGCGGGTAAATCATTTGGAAATCATTTTTGAATATGCGGGAATTATGCCCACAAGTTTGGCAAGGAACAAGATATTGACATTGTGGGGCGCTGCGGGCGCGTCGCGACAAAACCAGCGCGCCAGAAATTGTTGGTTCCTATTCAGGCAGCAGGATTACCAGTTTGAGATCGGTGCTGGTCGCTGGCAACAACGTGCTCTGCTCATAGACCACCTGCCCGTGCTGTGGATGCTGAAAAACCCGCCTGCCACCCTCCCGTTCGACGACATCCTGTGCGGCCCAGAGCTGAGCAAAAATCGGACTTTTTTGCTGAAGATGCTCGATTTGGCGGGCCATTTGCGGATCGTCCAGGTGCTTGCCCACATCCGCACGAAATTCCGCAATGATTCGCCGGGTGCGGCCTTCCCAGTCGGCGACAAAAGCGCGCGCTGTGGGATTTAGCAGGAGGAATTCCAGCAGATTAGGGGGAGGGTTGCCCGGTGTCGGAGGCTGGTCCATCCAGCCGACAAAATGTGCCGCCGCCGCCGTGTTCCAGGCGATCGCATTCCAATAGCGATCCAGCACATAGGCGGGTGTGTCCAGGGCTTGCACAATGCGCAGTACGGCACGCGGCGGCTGCGCATGGGTTTTGTCGGCAACAGGATCAGCACGACCGGCCAGATCGAATAGGTAGGCGCGTTCAGCTACGGAGAGCTGCAGAGTTTGGCTCAGGCGGTCCAGTACGGCAGTGGAGGGTTGTACGGGGCGACCTTGCTCTATCCAGGTAACCCAAGTGTTGCTGATTCCACAGAGGAGGGCCAGTTCCTCACGGCGCAGACCCTGGGTGCGCCGTCGTCCCTGTATGCTGAGGCCCGCTTGCTGCGGGGTGACTTTTTCGCGGTGACGGCGGATGAAGTCGCCGAGGAGAGGCACTCTGGTTTCCATACGTTTCTCCTGGATGCAATACAAGTTCTTATGGTAGAAAATATACCAGTATAAATTGTCATATTGTACCAGTTTAACAAGAATCGTAGGATGCGTTCACGCCGTTAAAAACGACAGCGTAAGGATGGATCATGGACCAGAAAAAATTGGTAGATGCACAGTTTGGTGTTGCCGCAATGGATTACCTGCAGAGCCCTACCCATGCGCAGGGGGCTGATCTGCAGCGGTTACGTGCGTTGGCTGATGGTCAGCGCGATTGGCGGGTACTGGACCTCGGCTGCGGTGCGGGACACGCGGGTTTTGCACTGGCGGATGAGGTTAGGGAGGTAACGGCATATGATCTTTCGGCAGAGATGCTGGTGGTGGTGGCGGCCGAGGTGCAGCGGCGCAAGCTGGCGAATCTGCGGACCCAGCAAGGCGTGGCAGAAACTTTGCCTTTCGCTGATGCAAGCTTCGATCTGGTGGTGACCCGCTTCTCGGCGCACCACTGGGCGGATGTGCCGCGTGCCCTGAGGGAAGTGCGGCGGATACTCCAACCGGAGGGCAGACTGGTGGTGATTGATGTTATCGCACCGGAAACACCGCTGCTGGATACCCTGCTGCAAAGCATCGAAGTCTTGCGGGATGCCTCCCATGTGCGCGATTATCGGTACTCGGAGTGGGAAGCCATGCTGATCCTGGCGGGTTTCATTATCAGCGACCAGCAGGCCTGGAAATTGCCTTTGTGCTTTGAGAGCTGGATAGGGCGTATGCGGACTCCGGAGTTGCGGGTTGCCGCGATCCGCAGTCTTTGCGCGGCTGCCGCCACCGAGGTGCGGGACTATTTTGCCATTCAGCCGAACAACGATTGTGCCATAGATGCGGCCTGGATAGAGGCCGTACCCGCCTGCCTGACGCGCTCCGTCGGCGGACCGGAAACGACAATTTTCTGAGGAGATAAGTGGTGTCTGCAAAAACACTCTACGATAAATTATGGGAAAGCCACGTGGTTCATACGGAGCAGGACGGCGGGGTATTGCTCTATATCGACCGTCAGTTATTGCACGAAGTGACCAGCCCGCAGGCCTTTTCCGGGCTGCGGGCTGCGGGGCGCAAGGCGTGGCGCATGGATGCCAATATCGCGACGGTCGATCATAACGTGCCGACCACTGATCGTGCCGCAGGGATTGCCGATGCCACCTCGCGCTTGCAGGTGGACACCCTCGACCAAAACTGTGCGGAGTTTGGCATCCAAGAATTTGGTATGCACGATAAGCGTCAGGGCATTGTGCACGTCATTGCACCGGAACAGGGTCTGACCCTGCCGGGCATGACGGTGGTCTGTGGGGACTCCCATACGGCGACTCATGGGGCGTTGGGAACGCTGGCCTTCGGGATCGGCACCACCGAAGTGGAGCATGTGCTGGCGACCCAGTGCCTGTGGGCGCGCAAAGCCAAATCCATGCGCATCTGGGTGGCGGGCAGGCTGGGCAATGGGGTGACCGCGAAAGACCTGGTGCTGGCCATCATCGGACGAATCGGTACGGCGGGGGGTACCGGCTACGCCATCGAGTTTGCCGGACCTGCGGTGCAGGCGCTGTCCGTGGAAGGCCGCATGACCCTGTGCAATATGGCCATTGAGGCGGGTGCGCGCTCGGGTATGGTAGGCGTAGATGCCGTCACCATCGATTATCTGTGTGGCCGCCCCTATGCCCCGGTCGGCAAGGTCTGGGATCAGGCGGTTGCGGTCTGGGGCGAGCTCCACAGCGACCCTGATGCGCAGTTCGACGCGGAGATTCGTCTGGAGGCTACGGATGTGGCACCCCAGGTCACCTGGGGCACCAGCCCGGAGATGGTGGTGGATATTTCCGCGCAGGTCCCCGATCCGACACTGGAAAAAGACCCGGTGCGGCGCAAGGGCTGGAGTGATGCGCTGGCTTACATGGATCTGGCGGCCGCAACACCCATCTCTTCGATAGCGCTGGACAAGGTATTCATCGGCTCCTGCACCAATGCCCGCATTGAAGACTTGCGTGCGGCGGCGGCGATTGCCAGAGGCCATCACAAGGCCGCATCGGTCAAGGCGGTGCTGGTAGTGCCGGGTTCCGGTCTGGTCAAGGCGCAGGCGGAGGCCGAAGGCCTGGACCGCATCTTCCGGGATGCCGGTTTTGAATGGCGGGAGCCGGGCTGTTCCATGTGTCTGGCTATGAATGCCGACCGCCTGGAGCCGGGGGAGCGTTGCGCGAGCACCAGTAATCGCAATTTTGAAGGGCGTCAGGGTGCTGGAGGACGGACCCATCTGGTGAGCCCTGCCATGGCCGCAGCGGCTGCCATTGCCGGCCATTTTGTGGATGTGCGTGACTGGGCCATGCACTAAAAAGCGCGCACGATCCTGGTTGCTGCGCCTCGCCTTGGGCCTGTGCAGCCTGGGCATGGTGGAAATCGGTATTTTTGTGGCACTCCGCGGCTGGTCAGCAGAATGTGCAGCCATGGAGTATGTCGTACAGCGTCGGATGGAGAAATAATGGAAGCCTTTACCGTAGTAGAAGCGGTGGTTGCGCCGCTGGATCGTCCCAACGTGGACACCGATGCAATTATCCCCAAGCAATTCCTCAAGACCATTGAGCGCAAGGGACTGGGTAAGCACCTCTTTGACGCCTGGCGTTATCTGGAGCGGGATGGAAAGCAGGTAAATAACCCGGATTTCGTGCTCAATCAATCCGCCTATGCGGGTGCACGGATCCTGTTGGCGCGGGAAAACTTCGGCTGTGGTTCCAGCCGTGAACATGCACCCTGGGCCTTGGCGGATTATGGCTTTCGGGCAGTGATTGCCCCGAGTTTCGCCGATATTTTCGCCAATAATTGTGTGCAGAATGGCATTCTGCTGGTACGCCTGCCCATGGATGTGGTGGATCATCTCTTCCATGCGGTGGCGGCGAACCCCGGCTACCGTCTGCGCATCGACCTGCCCGCGCAGGAGGTACAGACCATGGGCGATAGCCGCTATGCCTTCCCCATGGATGCGGGCCATAAGCATAAACTGATGCATGGTCTGGATGACATCCAACTGACCTTGCAGCAGGAGGGTGCCATCCGTGCTTACGAAACACAGCGGCGGCAAAGTGCCCCGTGGCTGTTTCGCGATGAATCTCCCAGGAGCGGGCAGATATGAATCAGGAACAGCAGGAAGAGGAGAGCGGACTGCCGCCCCTGCGTTCAGATGCGGTCATCCTTGAGGGCAAAACTAAACGCGGCAAACCCTGCAGGGTGATCGACAACACTGTCTCGGTACCCCGCGAGGATTTGGCGGATCTGCTCAACGATCTTATTGAGCAGGAGCACTTTGGACCTTCGGGATTGAGTATGGCGGGGAGTAACACGATCAGTATCGGGGCCCCGCAGTCTGCCCATGTGCAACTGGGGGAAAATATCTACCGGATGATCGTGGTGGCTTACGAGGCGCGACTGGAGGAGTTTTAGCGCGGCCTCTCAGGGCATCAGCCGCTGAATCACCCAGGCTCCACCGGTATCTTCCGAGCGGCGGTAAAGAAAGCGATCATGTAGTCGGCTGCGTCGACCCTGCCAGAACTCAAAGCGTTCTGGTAACAGGCGATAGCCGCCCCAGGCGGGATTGCGAGGGACATCGCCAGTCGGGTGACGGGCCTGTAAATCGGTTATCCGCTGTTCCAGTGCTGCGCGATTGGCGATGGGTTGACTCTGCTCGGAGGCGGCAGCGGCAAAACGGCTGCCGCTGGGGCGTTGCTGAAAATAGGCGTCTGCCTCGGTAGCGCTGAGGCTCTCGACCGGCCCGTTTACGCGTACCTGTCGATCGTTCTCCGGCCAGTAAAATACTGCGGCTGCCTGCGGGTTCACCGCCAGTTGCTGCCCCTTCTGACTGCGCTGATCGGTGTACCAGCACAGACCATGCTCGTCAAAATGCTTGAGTAGGACGATGCGTACGTCAGGGTGCCCCTCGGCGTCCGCTGTCGCTAGCGCCATGGCCGTTGCATCAAAACTGCCCGCGGCTGCCGCCGCCGCCAGCCAATCAGCGAACTGGCGGAAGGGGTCGGGATTCAGATCCCGGCGGTGCAACGCGCTGTGAATGAAGTCACGGCGGGTACTGCGGTGATCTATTTCGCCTTCCATATTGACCCCCTGGTCTCTGCTTACCACTTACGCCTTGCGTTCGATGACTCCGTCTGCACTGCCAAACAGCATCAC
>JAAOMR010000021.1 GCA_018853935.1 Acidithiobacillus ferrivorans | reverse complement strand
AGATGCAAGCGCACGGCATCGCCGATATGTACCCACGGTAACTGGTAGGAATAGAGCGCCACATTGACCCATATCCGGTCGAGGTTGGCGATTTCATAGAGATTCGTCTGCGGCGAGACATAACCACCCTGGCGCACATTGAGGGTCTCGACCACCCCGGAACTGGGGGCTATGACCGCTACATTGCGTTCCGCTGTGCCGTGCCGGGTGAGCGCCGCGATCTGATTTTCCGGCATGCCCAGCAGTCGCAATCTCGCCTTGGCGGCCGCCAGCAGTGCCGGGTCTTCCGTCGTCCCACCCTGGCGGCGGGCAATGAGATATTCCTGTTGGGCA
>JAAOMR010000209.1:0-2500 GCA_018853935.1 Acidithiobacillus ferrivorans | reverse complement strand
CGCAGGGAGTAGACCCGAAACCGGACGATCTATCCATGGTCAGGATGAAGGTGGGGTAAAACCTACTGGAGGTCCGAACCCACGCCCGTTGAAAAGGTCGGGGATGAACTGTGGATAGGAGTGAAAGGCTAAACAAGTCCGGAGATAGCTGGTTCTCCCCGAAAGCTATTGAGGTAGCGCGTTTGGTATTACTGCCGGGGGTAGAGCACTGTTACGGCTAGGGGGCTGTCATGGCTTACCAACCCGTTGCAAACTCCGAATACCGGCAAGTACGAGCCAGGCAGACAGACGGCGGGTGCTAACGTCCGTCGTCAAGAGGGATGAAAACCCAGACCGCCAGCTAAGGTCCCCAAATATGGCTCAGTGGGAAACGATGTGGGAAGGCAAAGACAGCTAGGAGGTTGGCTTAGAAGCAGCCATCCTTTAAAGAAAGCGTAATAGCTCACTAGTCGAGTCGGCCTGCGCGGAAGATTTAACGGGGCTCAAGCCATATACCGAAGCTGCGGGTGTGTTCTATGAACACGCGGTAGGGGAGCGTTCGGTAAGCCAGTGAAGGTGTGCCGGAAGGCATGCTGGAGGTATCCGAAGTGCGAATGCTGACATGAGTAGCGATAAAGGGTGTGAAAACCACCCTCGCCGTAAGCCCAAGGGTTCCTGCGTCAAGTCAATCTGCGCAGGGTGAGTCGGCCCCTAAGGCGAGGCCGAGAGGCGTAGCTGATGGGAAATCGGTTAATATTCCGATACTGTTGTGAGATGCGATGGAGTGACGGAGAAAGGTAGCTCAGCCGGGTGTTGGACGTCCTGGTTTAAGCGTGTAGGGAGTCTTCTTAGGCAAATCCGGGAAGGCAATTCCAAGGCGTGATGACGATCCTCTACGGAGGAGAAGTGAGTGAACCTACGCTTCCAGGAAAAGCTTCTAAGCTCTAATCTTACGATGACCGTACCCCAAACCGACACAGGTGGGCAGGAAGAATATTCCAAGGCGCTTGAGAGACCTCGGGTGAAGGAACTCGGCAAATTGACACCGTAACTTCGGAAGAAGGTGTGCCCTGATAGGTTGTACTCCCTAGCGGAGGAAGGCTGAAGGGGTCGCAGAGAATCGGTGGCTGCAACTGTTTAACAAAAACACAGGGCTCTGCAAAGACGAAAGTCGACGTATAGGGTCTGACGCCTGCCCGGTGCCGGAAGGTTAAGTGAGGGGGTGCAAGCTCTTGATCGAAGCCCCGGTAAACGGCGGCCGTAACTATAACGGTCCTAAGGTAGCGAAATTCCTTGTCGGGTAAGTTCCGACCTGCACGAATGGCGTAATGATGGCCACACTGTCTCCACCCGAGACTCAGCGAAGTTGAAGTCGCTGTGAAGATACAGCGTTCCCGTGGCAAGACGGAAAGACCCCGTGCACCTTTACTACAACCTAGCATGGGACTTTGAGATGATTTGTGTAGGATAGGTGGGAGGCTGTGAAACTGGGACGCTAGTTCTGGTGGAGCCGTCCTTGAAATACCACCCTGGTGATCTTGGGGTTCTAACCTCGATCCGTTATCCGGATCAGGGACAGTGTTAGGCGGGTAGTTTGACTGGGGCGGTCTCCTCCCAAAGAGTAACGGAGGAGCACGAAGGTACCCTCAGCGCGGTCGGAAATCGCGCAGTGAGTGCAAAGGCACAAGGGTGCTTGACTGCGAGACAGACAAGTCGAGCAGGTGCGAAAGCAGGTCTTAGTGATCCGGTGGTTCTGTATGGAAGGGCCATCGCTCAACGGATAAAAGGTACGCCGGGGATAACAGGCTGATTCCCCCCAAGAGTTCACATCGACGGGGGAGTTTGGCACCTCGATGTCGGCTCATCGCATCCTGGGGCTGTAGCCGGTCCCAAGGGTATGGCTGTTCGCCATTTAAAGCGGTACGCGAGCTGGGTTCAGAACGTCGTGAGACAGTTCGGTCCCTATCTGCCATGGGCGTTGGAGATTTGAAGGAAGCTGCTCCTAGTACGAGAGGACCGGAGTGGACGTACCTCTGGTGTTCCGGTTGTTCTGCCAAGGGCATTGCCGGGTAGCTATGTACGGTCGGGATAACCGCTGAAAGCATCTAAGCGGGAAGCCCATCCTAAGATGAGATCTCCCGGGGCATAAGCCCCCTAAAGGGTCGTGGAAGACTACCACGTTGATAGGCTCCATGTGGAAGCGCAGTAATGCGTGTAGCTAAGGAGTACTAATCGCCCGTGTGGCTTGACCATATATCACCCAAGCATCCAAGTGACAGAAGCCTTCCCTTCAGCAACACCCTGAGCGCACGCCAGCACCCGCGCCCAGGACCAGACCAGTTTAACCTTGTCTGGCGGCCATAGCGCAGTGGAACCACCCCTTCCCATCTCGAACAGGACCGTGAAACGCTGCAGCGCCTATGATAGTTGAGGGTCTCCCTCCGCGAAAGTCGGTCACCGCCAGACACCTATACCTCATCAACCCCGACTCAATACAACGAGTCGGGGTTGTTTTTTGTCG
>JAAOMR010000208.1 GCA_018853935.1 Acidithiobacillus ferrivorans | reverse complement strand
CCCCGCCAGTTGCGTCCGGTCACCAGTTGGAAGGGGCGGGTACTGATTTCCTGTCCGGAACCGGCGACACCGATGATGATGCTGGTGCCCCAGCCTTTGTGGCAGCATTCCAGCGCCTGGCGCATTAGGGTGGTGTTGCCGATGCACTCGAAACTGAAGTCGGCGCCGCCCTTGGTGAGGTTGACCAGATAGGGAACCAGATCGCCTTCGACCTCCTTGGGATTCACGAAATGGGTCATGCCGAATTTTTCGGCCAGATCGCGCTTGCCGGGGTTGATGTCCACGCCGACGATCATGTCCGCCCCTGCCATGCGTGCGCCCTGAACCACATTGAGGCCAATACCGCCAAGGCCGAAAACCACAACCTTGTCACCAGGACGGACCTTGGCCGTATAAAGCACCGCCCCGATACCGGTGGTAACGCCACAGCCGATATAACAAACCTTATCGAAGGGTGCGTCCTCGCGGATTTTGGCCAGGGCGATTTCCGGCAACACAGTGTAATTGGCGAAGGTGCTGGTGCCCATGTAGTGGTACAGCGGCTTGCCATTGACCGAGAAACGACTGGTGCCGTCGGGCATTAGACCCCGCCCCTGGGTATCGCGGATGGCCTGACAGAGATTGGTCTTGCCGCTCAGGCAGTATTCACACTCCCGGCATTCCGGGGTGTACAGGGGGATGACATGATCGCCGGGCTTCAGGGAGCGTACCCCGGGCCCGACTTCTACCACCACGCCCGCGCCTTCATGACCCAGCACGGTGGGAAACAGACCTTCGGGGTCCATGCCCGAGAGGGTGTAGGCGTCGGTATGGCAAACGCCGGTAGCCTTGATTTCCACCAGCACTTCGCCAGCGCGTGGTCCTTCGAGTTGCACGGTTTCAACAACGAGGGGCTGATTGGCGCCATAAGCAACGGCAGCGCGAACATCCATGGGTATATCTCCAGTATGTAAGGGATGGTGATGAGGGGTAAAATCAGCAATTCATGGGAATCGACCCGCTACAGCCGCGGATTCTTTCACCGTGGGCGTAGACCGTCATACGCCTGTCCCGGGCATAACCGATCAGGGTCAGACCATGGCTTTCGGCCAGTTGAATGGCCAGGCTGCTGACTCCAGAGATGGCCGCCACAACGGGTATGCCAAAGCCCAGAGCCTTGAGGGCAATCTCGAAGCTGAGTCGGGAAGAAACGCCCAGCAGTGTGGTCTGCCCATAGGCAATGCCCTGCTGCAACGCAGCACCAATACTTTTGTCGACGGCATTGTGGCGTCCTATGTCCTCGCGGACCAGAATGCCAAGGGACGTAGCTAAAACAGCGGCGTGTGCGGTTCCGGTGGTCTGATTTAAATCCTGCTGTTGCTGCATGGTGGCAAGGAGCGCGTGAATGGCCTCCGTATCCGTCGTCACTAGATCCCGTTTCAGGGACGGGAAAGGCACCAGCCCGGTGAAGCAGGGTGTCCCGCAGAGTCCGCAAGCGCTCCCACCGATCACGCAGCGACGCTTATGTTCGACGCGTTCCGCTGCCGCCGAGCTGAGCTGAATATACAGTGCCCAACCCTCGGCCACATGTACCGATTCCCAGGCGATGATTTCCTCCAGGGACCGCAGTACGCCTTCGCTCCATAGAAAGCCACAAAAAAAGTCCTCCAGATGATCTGGCGTGGCCATCATCACCGCGTAGGGATCACCGTTGATCACCAGCGAAATGGCAGCTTCCTGCAGTATGGCTTCCTCGTGTACCAAGGGCACGCACTGGCTTTCCAGCACCGTCGCCGGAGACCAGCTTATTCCGCCGAGGCCTGCATCTGTGCGCATAGCGCCCGTCCTTTTTCAGTGAGGATGATGACGGGGCGCCCCCGCCGTTCTGCCTGGGCCACGTAGTCCATGCCGCCCCAACTATCGGTATGACCGAGGAGCAACAGGAGTCGCTCCAGTTGGCTGCGACGGATGCCCAGAAGCTTGCCGGTTTTCGCGAGCGACAGCACCTGCTCAGCACATAGTGCCTGCATCAGGGCGATCACCAGGTTTTCCATCGCGCTTTCTTCAGGGGTGGTTTCAGTCACACTGACCCGCCGCTGCAAAAGTCACCTGAATGGACTTGGAGGTGGGGGTGTTGGCCCGGTCCGCATGGCTGGAGAGGGGGACCAGCACGTTAAGCTCGGGATAGTATCCGGCCACGCAGCCCCGCGGGATATCGTAGGGCACCAAGACGAAATTCCGGGCGACCCGCTCGCCATCCCGCCAGTGCGAGGTGATGTCCACCGGACGGTCCGGCTGGAATCCCAGTTCCGCCATGTCAGCGGCATGCATGAAGCAGATGTTGCGGGCGCCAGAAACGCCACGATAACGGTCTTCTAAGCCATAGATCGTGGTGTTGTACTGGTCGTGGCTGCGGATGGTCATGAGATTAAATATCCGCGCTGCCGTCTGCGGCTGAAAGCGATCTTCAGTGATGGCTTTCAGCGCCTGCGCGATGAAATTGGCTTTGCCGGATGCGGTGGTCCAGCGCCGGGAGCGCGGCGGCAGATCCAGATGAAAACCACGCGCTTTGTGGACGCGGTCGTTGAAGTCTTCAAAACCTGGAACAACGCGGGAAATACGGTCGCGAATCCGGTCATAGTCTGCGACCATCTCGCGCCATGGCGTTTTGCTCTGGGGCAACGTCGCTTCGGCGAGCTCCGCGATGATGGCGGATTCGGACTTCAGGTGGGGTGAAGCCGGAGCGCGCATACCTTGGGAGATATGCACCATGCTCATGGAATCTTCCACCGTCACCCCCTGCGGTTGACCGTTTTGAATATCAATTTCGGTACGTCCCAGACAGGGCAGGATGATTGCCTCCTTCCCATGGACGATATGCGAGCGATTGAGCTTGGTGGTGACATGCACGGTCAACGCACACCCGCGCAGGGCTTTATGGACACGGGCCGTGTCGGGTGTGGCGTTGGCAAAATTGCCGCCCATGCCAAAAAAGACCTTGGCGCATCCCTCTTCCAGGGCGGTGATGCTGCCGATCACGTCATAACCATGTTCGCGGGGCGGTTCAAAATCGAACTCCTTGGCGAGACGATCCAGGAAATCCGGTGCCGGACGTTCCCAAATACCCATGGTGCGATCCCCCTGGACGTTACTGTGGCCGCGAATCGGGCAGGCGCCGGCGCCCTCCTTGCCGATATTACCTTTGAGCAAGAGCACATTGACCAACATCTGGATGGTCGCCACCGCGTGCTTGTGCTGGGTGATTCCCATGCCCCAGGTGATTATGCCGGCCTTGCCTTCATCATAGATTTTGCCGATTTCCATGAACTCGGCATGGGTCAGGCCACTTTCCACCTCAATATCCGCCCAGGGTGTGTTGCTGGCAATTTCCTTGAGGGATTCAAAGCCTTGGGTGTGGGTGTCGATAAAATCCTGATCCAGGGTGCCCTGTTCCAGCACATAGCGGGCGATCCCCAGCGCGATGGCGTAGTCGCCGCCAATGCGCGGTTGATAGTAATGGGTGGCGATTTCCGTGCCGTGGTTGATGAGCATTTCTCTGGCATCCTGCGGATTTACAAAGCGCTGTAGACCACGCTCCCGTAGCGGGTTGAAAACCAGTATTCGGCAGCCACGTTTGGCGGCATCGCGCAAAGTTCCCAGCATGCGCGGATGATTGGTGCCCGGATTGTGACCGAAGAGCAGGAGGGTATCGGCATGATCGAAGTCTTCCAGGGTGACGGTGCCTTTACCGATACCGATGGATTCGGGCATGCCCAGACTGGTGGGCTCGTGGCACATATTAGAGCAGTCCGGCATGTTGTTGGTGCCGAATTCCCGGGCGAAAAGCTGGTAGAGGAAAGCCGCCTCGTTGGAGGTGCGCCCGGAGGTGTAGAAAATCGCCTCATGCGGCGATTTAAGCGCTTGCAGATGCTGGGCAACACCTTGGAAAGCCGCCTCCCAGCTGATGGGCACATAGTGATCGGTCGCGGCGTCGTAAAACATCGGCTCGGTCAGGCGACCAAGTTCTTCCAGGTAATAATCGTCATGTTCAGCCAGCCAGCTGACCGTATGTTGCGCGAAAAAGTCGGTGGTCACCCGCTTGCTGGTGGCCTCCGCCGCCACGGCTTTCACGCCGTTTTCACAGAACTCAAATGTGGAGTGGGCGTCCGGGTCCGGCCAGGCGCAACCAGGGCAGTCGAAACCCTCCGCCTGATTGGATTTGAGGAGCAGGGCGGTACCTTCGGCCAGAATTCCCTGATGCTGCAGGCTCTGCATGGAAGCCCGCAACGCGCCCCAACCTCCGGCAGGTTGCTTGTAATGATGGATTTTTAATTCGGACATGCGTCCCTCCTCATTTTATTACATACCAGACGGTCGGACATTCTTAAAAATTGCAGGGCCGGCATGGTTTCTCCAAGGACCAAAACGCATGTGCCATGGCTGCCTCCCTGCCGTCAGTCTTACATACCGATCGGTTGGTACCAACCTTAGTCAGGATCGGCAGGAGTGTCAAGACGATGGGTACCTTCCAGCCTGCGCTTTATGCGGTGGCTAATGTCCGTGGTGGGAAGCCTGCGGGCACCCCTGGGGTGCGTAGCGTGGCAGAGTGAAGTAGAGAATAAACAGCTACGGAAGGCATTGGCGCAAAAGAATGCCTTGACACCGTACTATAGTACGGTGTCTACGATCATGAGTCATGCAACGTATGCCCAGTATGAAGAAAATTCAGATCCGGGATATGGCGCTGACGGTAACGGTGCAGTACGACCCGAAGGCGGTCAAGGTTCCTACCCTTTTGAACGTGTTCCGTCAGGTCGGCTATCCCGCCTCGGTAGTACAGCCATAATCTCTGGATCATCTATTTTTGAGGATGCTTAGATGCATAAAGCGATGATGTTGGGCATTACGGGCATGACCTGTAATCATTGTGCTCAGATGGTGGAAAATGCGTTGCGCGCGGTTCCGGGCGTTGCATTGGCACAGGTGGCTTTTCCGAAAGAGCAGGCACAGATCGAAGTTTCCGAACCGGTATCCATGGAAGTGCTTGCTGCCGCCATCAACAAAGCGGGCTACGGTGTTTCGCTGCCTGAAAATGCCAGCACTCCGGTGGCAATGGCGGCAAAAAATGCCGATGCTACCGGCTTTCATGTCGCCATTATCGGTTCCGGATCAGGCGCCTTTGCTGCCGCCATCCGGGTGACGGAAGGGGGCGGACGGGTGACCATGATTGAATCCGGTACGTTGGGCGGCACCTGTGTCAATGTCGGCTGCGTGCCTTCCAAGATCATGATCCGTGCCGCGCAGATGGCCCAATGGCAGCGTGCCCATCCTTTTCGTGGTTTAAGTCATAGCGTATCCAGCGTGGATCGCGCCGCCCTGGTCGAGCAACAACAGGATCGTGTGGCTGAATTGCGTGAAGCCAAATATGCCCATGTGCTGGCTACGCATCCGGATATCACCTTTGTGCAGGGGCATGCCCGCTTTGCCGATGCCACAACCCTCGTGGTGCGCGCTGCCGACGGATCGGAACAACGGATCCCGGCGGATCGTTTTCTGATTGCGACGGGTGCCCATGCGCACTGCCCGGACATTGAGGGTCTGGCGCAAACACCTTACTGGACGTCAACGGAAGCCTTGGTAGCGCCCGAATTGCCGCGTCATCTCCTCATTCTGGGGGGGTCGGTTGTCGCGGTGGAGCTGGCGCAGGCCTTTCGCAGACTGGGCTGCGCAGTCACTCTGCTGGCGCGCAGCACACTCCTGTCCAAAGACGATCCGGCACTGGGTGCGGGGCTGGAGGCCGTATTTCAGGAAGAGGGAATTCGCGTGCTCAAGCACACCGTTCCCACGTCGGTGCATTACGAGAAGGACCGGTTTTTGATCAGCATAGGCGCTGAGACAATCCACGCGGATCGCTTGCTGGTGGCAACCGGGCGCACGCCCAATACGGCGGATCTGGGGCTGGAGCAGATCGGGGTAATCACCAACAAATCCGGGGCCATTTCGGTGGATGCGCACATGCAAAGCAGTGTGCCCCACATTTATGCTGCCGGTGATTGCACGACCCATCCTCAGTTCGTTTACGTCGCCGCGGCGGGCGGCACCCGGGCGGCCATCAATCTGCTGGGCGGCGATGCCAGCCTGGATTTGCGGGCGCTTCCTGTCGTCGTATTTACCGATCCTCAAGTCGCTACAGTGGGGCTGGACGAGCGGACAGCGGCACAGCAGGAATTCACCACCGACAGCCGCACACTGACCCTCGATAACGTACCCCGTGCACTGGCGAACTTTGATACACGGGGATTCATCAAACTGGTCGCGGACAAGCATAGCGGCAAACTGTTGGGTGCGCAGATTCTCGCCGCAGAAGGCGGAGAAATCATCCAGGCAGCCGCACTAGCCATACGTGGCAGTCTCGGCATTCAGGATCTCGCCGATCAGCTTTTCCCCTACCTGACCATGGTGGAGGGATTGAAACTCTGTGCCCAAACCTTCACCAAAGATGTCTCGCAATTATCCTGCTGCGCGGGATAATGGATTATTGGAACCACGATGGTAAACCGCCTTCGGATCCAGTTTCTCAGCCGGGGTGGTACAAAAGCGGGCACAACTTGATGCCGTAGTGAGATCACTAACGGGTTTCGGTTGTATCCGTTGCCGAAAGTTATGGGAGCCATATATGAACAGGCAAAGAGACGGATCTGGTTTCAGCATCGGCCAGGTGGCCAAGGCTGCCGGTGTTAATGTGGAGACCGTACGTTTCTACGAGCGCGAAAATCTCATTAAACAGCCTGCAAAACCCACCATCGGGATGCGCCGGTATGCCTCCGAAGTGGTGATGCGCATACGCTTTATCAAGCATGCCCAAGCCCTGGGATTTACTTTGCAGGAGACGCGGGAATTGCTCGCGTTACGTACAGGCGATGCAGAAGTGTGTGCCGCCATGCGCTACCACGTCGAAGTCAAGCTCCATTCAGTTCAGGAAAAAATCAAGTCACTACAAGGTCTGGAGACCGTTCTGACGAACCTGATCGAGGAATGCAAAAGCGGGGATGCCCGCCAGCGCCATAGTTGCCCCATTCTGCAAGCATTGGACGAAGATGCAATTCCGGGAGACAGTCGGTCAAACTAATCAAGGATTTTAGATGATTATATTAGCCGTCGCGCCGTACCCGGATGCTCTGAAAATGGCGATAGGTCACTTGTCCCGGCCCGCCGTTCGGCTTGCGGTGGACATGGCGGATTTCCGTCCAGTCCACCTCCCCGCTGATGGCGCGGGACTGACTCTGTTGCAGGGCAATGCGTGCCGCGGCGACGCGCACCGATTCGGGTACGGGCGTCTGACTGTTCTCCCGGCGCAACACCACATGGCTGCCGCCTAAATCCTGAATGTGAAACCACAGGTCCCAAGGCTTGGCGCTGCGGAAGGTCAGGCGGTCATTTTCCTTTGCATTTTTCCCCCAGAGGAGCGTAAAGCCCTCTATTGCCGTGCGGTTGAAGTCGCTAACATCCGGTTTTCCGTTATTCGCGGATCTTACGGGTGCCGGGCCTGCGGCGGTTGATGATCCCGTTGCCGGTCCGGTCTGCTCGCCCCCCGTCGCTTCCGTAAGGTCTTGCAGCAGCCGTTCCATCTCTTGCAGGCGGGTGGCGATTTCGCGTTGCGCGCGCTGACTGCGTTGTGCCTGCTGCATGTACCACTGCGCCTGCCGGTGCAGCGACTTGCCCGGCGTCACGGTAATAGTGAGTGTTGCACCGGTGACGCTGGTGTGGTCCGGGGCACTGAGCTGCGTGGCGGACGGCATCGCGTCGGGCAGGGCAAAAAGGGCGAAGGCCTGGGTGCGATAGACCTCCGGGTCCTCCCAGCGCGTCATATCCTGGCGCATTTTTTGGATGCGGCGGTGCAGGCGCTCCCATTGCTGAGTGCGGGCGCGTTCCTGGGCGGAAGGTTGGGGATGGGCTGTGGGTTGCACAAAGTGCAGTGCTTCCGGCGCTGGAATCTCCTGCATCGGCCCCAAGTCGAATATGGGTAGGGGGTAGGTGACAGGGTTGTCTGCATCCACTGCTTGCCGCCACCAGGACGCGCAGGGATCTGAGCGTAGCGACCAGGCCTCCTGCATGGCATCCTGATCCGCCGTGTGCTGCGGGCGATAACGGGGCGCTACGCGGCGCAGCCAGGCGGCAGTCGGTAAAGGCTGAGCAAAGGGTTGGCTGTCTTTCGGTGGTGCATAAGCAATGCCGGGCAGGAAGCGTGGCGCGGCCTTGCCATCCAGGCTGTCCCAGCGCCAAGCCCAGCGGATATGTTGCGCCTCATCGAGCAGGGCGATATTGCCGCGTCCGCCAAAGCACTCGGCAATCAGGCTGATCTGGTCCACCCGCTTGCTGATATGGATGCGGCTGCAATCGATGCGCACGATGCGATCCGCCCAGGGCACGCTGATACGCTGAATGCGAAAACCCGCGAAACGCTGATTGAGTGGACTGCTCCAGGTGGTTAAGGCATCCGACTTATGGAATGCAGGGTCTTGCCAGAGCCCCAGAGGGGCACGCTGCACAATCAGCGCAAGATGTGCTTTGGCCGTGTGCAGATAAATCCCGCCCGGCGCATCGCTGATGCCCTGGATGGCCTGCTGCGCGAGCTGGCGGTCCAGACACCGGGCGGCGGCGGCGAGTTGTAAGGTGTCCATCTGCTGAACCTTAAGCCGTGTGCGTCGGTAACATGCTCATGCTTCTTTGCGCGCCGCGATCACGGTCGGCTTAGCGGTCACCGCACCCAGTTGGCGCAGCACGCCCATCAGTGTCGCCAACGCCACCGGCGGTTTTTGCAGGCTGGCGCCCAATACACACTCCGCATGCTCCGGTACTTCGTAGGGGTCGTCCACACCCGTAAAGCCGGTGATTTCGCCGCGCATGGCCTTGGCATAAAGGCCTTTGGGATCGCGCTCGGCACAGACCTCCAGAGGGGTGGCCACGTGGACTTCGATAAACAGACCACCGGCTTCTTCCACCAGACGACGCGCATCGGCGCGGGCCTGACGATAGGGCGAAATGGCAGCGACCACCGCAATGCCACCATGGCGCGCCACCAGACTGGCGACAAAACCGATGCGGCGGATATTCTCGTCGCGGTCTGCGCGGCTGAAACTCAGTCCTTTGGACAGAAAACGCCGGACCACATCGCCATCCAGCAGGGTCACGGCGCGCTCGTCACCCGCCTCCAGAGTGCGGGCCAGCATCCCGGCCAGGGTACTCTTGCCGCTGGCAGACAGGCCGGTAAACCAGATGACCAGTCCGCGCCGGTCTGCACCGCGGTAGGCCTGGCGCAATATCTGAATGACCTCCGGTGGGGAGAACCATTCGGGGATGTCCTCCCGGCTGGCCAGTCGTCGCCGCAATTCTGTACCGGAAATGCCCGCCAGGGCCTCGCCGTTGGCCTCTTCCATCGGCACATAACGGCGCCGGGTTTGGGAATACGCATATTCGGGCAGGAAAATACCGGTGATACCCATTTCGCTGGCGTGCCGGGCAAAAAGCTCTTGCGCCGCAAAGGCCGGGTAGAACAGACCGCCCGCCGCTGCGCCCGGGTCGGCATGACCACGGCCGATGATGAAATGGGTGGCGCCATAATTACGGCGAATCAGTGCGTGCCACAGTGCCTCCCGTGGCCCGGCCATGCGCATGGCCAGGGGCAGGGGCGAGAGCAGGGCGGTCGCCTGGGGATAATGGCTCAGCACCGCACGATACACGCGCATACGGTAGGACGCCTCCACATCGCCGGGCTTGGTAGGGCCGATAGCCGGGTGCAGTAGTAGCCGCGCACCTGCCCCGGCCTGTTCCAGTCCCGCCTGGGTCACGGCGATGTGGGCGTGATGCAGGGGGTTGCGGGTCTGAAAGGCGACTACCGGATGCGCCCCGCTCCAGTGCTGTTGTAGCATGGCCGGGGTCTGATACTCGGGCGGAAATTCGACGGCGGCGGCGCGGGTCAGCGTGTCTGCATCCCAGGCCGACACGCGCCCCGCCACGTAGTAAGGGCCGCGCGCCAGCAACTCGGCCACACCCGGATGGCTGGGGTCGGTCGTTCCATAAACCGCCGCGGCTTCCAGCAACTTATCTGGATGATAGCAGGCGCTGACGGCAACGGAGCCGAGGGGGGTGCCATCACTGCGCTCCAGGCGCAAAGTGTCTCCTGCCGCCAAAGATTGGCCGAGCGCCTCGCTGACGTCGAGCACCACGGGGATGGGCCAGAGCGCGCCATTACTCAGACGCATATCCTGTAGTACGGACTGCCAGTCCGCTGCATCCAGGTAACCCTCCAGCGGAGCAAAAGCGCCGGTCAGTAAAAGTTCCAGATCGCAGCGCTGGCGCGCCGTCAGGACATGAATAGGTGCGGTGGGCATGGGCCGGTCCTTACGCGGAGAGGGGAAAGATGGGCAGGTGCGCCAGGGCGATCACCTCAGACCATTGTGCCGCATCGCCTTCGGTGCAGATGGCGGCGACGGCGGCAATCTCCGCCTCCGCCTCTGCCATGAGGGCGCGCATGGCCGCCAGGGTGGAGCCGGTGCTCACCACGTCATCCACCAGCACCACCAGCTTACCGTTGATCACCGCGCGATCTTTGGCATCCAGATACAGGGTCTGAGGCTTGCCCGTAGTGATGGACAGGGTTTCGGTGGACAAAGCCTCGCCCATGTAGGACTTGTAGTTCTTGCGCAGGACGATATAGGGACGCCCACTATGCACCGACAGAGCGTAGGCGAGGGGGATACTCTTGGCCTCGGCGGTGACGATCACATCGTAAGAGAGTTCCGCCATGCGCCCGTTCAGCGCGTGGGCCGCGGCCTCAGTCAGTTCCGTATCGCCGAGGATGTTGAGGACGGCGATGGCCAGGTCCGGCTGCACTTTGAAGAGGGGGAGATGGCGCTGCACCCCATTGATGTTGAGGGGGTAGGTGCTGTTGTGGCTGTCAGGGTGGGTCATGGATGCTCCTTTTACGCGCATTCTGCCACAGGGGGAGGGGGGTGGGTAGCTTAGGGCGACGCGGTTGGGGCGGTTC